>JANLXF010000046.1:0-15242 GCA_031364965.1 Actinomycetes bacterium
TGGAACTGGTGACGCTCGCGGTGCATCTGGGCACGCCCGGTGTCGCGGAGCTCACGAAGCTCATGACGATCTCGGCGCGGATCGGCATCGCCGACTCCGCCCGCTACCTCAGCAAGAACCGCAAGATGGTGGGGTCGCTCCTCACGCCCGGCAAGTTCGGTCCCGACGCGCTCTTGCTCGGGATGGCCGACGCGTTCTGTGACTCGGCCGCGCGCGTGGAGGCACTCCACCTGTTCACGTTCAACCAGGTGGCGGCCACGCTCGAGTGGCAGCAGCGGATGCTCGCGGAGCTCGGGTAGCCCGCCCCCGGTCTGAACCGCTGGTCACGTCCTGCGCTGCCACGCAGCCGCAGGTCGTGGCAGACTCGCGCCCGCGACCGTGAACGGGGGTCATACATGGATCGGCGGCGGTAACCGGATGGCGATCGAGATCCCCTGTGCGTTCTGCGGCCCCCGGCCCTTCACCGAGTTCCGGTTCGGCGGCGAGCTGCGCGCGCTCGACGCGCCCGACGTCGAGTCCGACTTCGCGCGGGTCTTCCTGCCCGAGAACCCGGCCGGCCCGCAGGAGGAACGCTGGTTCCACGTGCTCGGCTGCCGGACGTGGTCGACCGTGACCCGCGACACGCGCACGAACTGGATCGGCTGACGTGGGATCGCTGCGGTTCGAGGGACGAGAGGTCGCGTTCACCGACGGCGACACGATCGCCTCGGCGCTCTTCCGTGCCGGCGTCAGGACCTTCTCGCGATCGATGAAGTACCACCGGCGCCGCGCGCTCTATTGCGGGACCGGCGACTGCCCGAACTGCCTGCTCACGGTCGACGGCACGCCCGCAGTGCACGCCTGCCAGGCGCCGTGCGCCGACGGCATGGAGGTGCGGCGTCCGCACGGCTGGCCCTCGACCGAGCGTGACCTGCTGCACGTCACGGATTCGCTGCACCGCCTGATGCCGGTGGGCTTCTACTACAAGACGTTCATCAGGCCGCGGTTCGCGTGGGAGACCGCCGAGAAGGTGATCCGTCGCGCGACGGGTCTCGGCGCGTTGCCCCCCACGACCGCGGCCGAGCGGAGCGTGGTGCGCCACGTGCGGACCGACGTGCTCGTGGTCGGGGCCGGCGCGGCGGGGCTCGAGGCCGCCCGTGACGCAGCCGCTGCAGGTGAGCGCGTGATCGTGTGCGACGAGTCGCCGATCGGCGCCGCGATCGCCCCGGGCGCCGCTCTCGACCGCGTGCGGGCCCTGGAGGCCGAGGTCCGCGCGATGCCCGAGGTGACCGTGCTCGATGGGCATACGGCGCTGGGGATCTACGAAGGTCTGGAGGTTCCGCTCGTCGCCGACCGGGAGCTCGTGCGCGTGCATCCCAAACGCGTCGTCGTCGCGGCGGGCGCGGCCGAGATCCATCCGGTCTTCCCCGGGAACGACCTGCCCGGTGTCTGGCTCGGGCGCGGCGCCGCGCGTATGGCGGGGGTGCACGGGGTGCGTCCCGGTGACGTCGCGGTCGTGGTCGCCGGGACCGAGGAAGGTCTCGCGCACCTCGAGACCCTGCAGGCGTCCGGCGTGCGGATCGCGGCCGTCGCGGTTCCGACGTCGCTCGCCGGCCGCGTGCCCGAGGGCAGCGGCGAGGTCGTGGTCGACGGCGCGGTGTACGAGGCACGCGGTGGGAAGACGCTCTCCTCCGTCGTGCTGCGCAGGGGCACGGAAGGGAAGCGGTTCGACTGCGACCTGCTGGTGCTCTCGCTCGGACTCGCGCCACGGGACGGGCTCGCGCGGATGGCGCTCCCCGGTGAGGCGGTCGAGCTCGTCGGCGACGCGGCCGGCCCCGATGCCACCCCGCCGAACGGTCACGACGGCACGGTGTGCCTGTGCGAGGACGTGTCGCTGCACGACCTGCGGCAGGCGTGGGACGAGGGCTACCGCAACGCCGAGATCCTGAAGCGCTACACGACCACCACGATGGGTCCGTGCCAAGGCGCGATGTGCGGGCGGGCACTCTCGTGTTTCGCGCGGGATCGGGGCGGAACGGCTCCCGCAGAAACGACTCCGGCGCTGTTCGCCGCCGCCGCCCGCACGACCTCGCGCCCTCCCGCACGACCCGTGACCCTCGAGTCGCTGGCCGCCGCGGTCCACGAGCTGATCGACAAGCGGACCTCGCTGCACGACGTCCACCTCGCGGCCGGCGCACGCGTCGACCGGTCGGGCGGCTGGATCCGGCCGTTCACCTACGGCGACTGGCGCGAGGAGTACCGCGCGGTGCGCGAGCGCGTGAGCGTGATGGACGTGGGCACGCTCGGCAAGTTCACGATCGGCGGGGCCGACGCGGCGACGCTCGTCGATCGGATGTTCCCGTGCCGTACGGACGACCTCGCGCCGGGACGAACGCGGTACGTCCTGAGCCTCGACGAGGCCGGCTACGTGATGGACGACGGGCTCCTGTGCGCCGTGGCCGACGGGACGTTCTACCTGACCTCCACCTCGGGCGGCGCCGTTCGCACCGACGCGCGCCTGCGGGATCTCGCCGACCGGATGTCGCTCGACGTCCACGTGTTGGACCGGACCGCGCAATGGGGCGCGATCAACGTCGCGGGCCCGCACGCGCGCGACCTGCTCGAACGGCTCACCGGCGACGCGGTCGACGCCGGGAGCGTCCTGTACCCCGGGTTCGCCGACGTCACGGTTGCCGGCGTTCCGTGCCGCGCCGTGCGGACCGGCTTCGTGGGGGAGCTCGCCTTTGAGCTGCACCATCCGCGTTCGCGCGGGCCCGAGCTGTGGGAGGCGCTGATCCGCGAGGGCGCCGCGTGGGACCTGCTGCCGCACGGCCTCGACGCCCTGGAGCTGCTCAGGCTCGAGAAGGGTCACGTCTACCTGGGCCAGGACACGATGCCCGACGACACCCCCGCGAAGCTCGGGATGTCGTGGGCCGTCTCGATGGACAAGGAGTGGTTCCTCGGGAAGCGCGCCCTCGAGCGGCTCACCGAGCTCCCGGCGACGCGCAAGCTCGTGGGGCTCGAGTTCGACGGTGCGCCCGCCGACGTGGCCGACGTTCGGGGGGCGCCGCTGCTCGTGGGCGGTCAGATGGTGGGTCGCGTGACCTCGGCCGAACCGTCGATCGCGCTGGACCGCTCGATCGGGCTCGGCTGGGTGCGCGCGTCCGACGCGGGATTCCCGTCGGCGCTCGACGTTGCCGGCCACGGCGGCGCCCGGGCGCACGTCGTGGCGACGCCGTTCTACGACCCGAGCGGGGAGCGGCTCCGTGGCTGAGCTCCGGGCGGTGTCACCATCCGTGGTCGCCATCCTGGCGTCAGCCGCAGCCTGCGACAGGGTTGCCGCGCCGTCCGGCGCGATCGTGTGCCGCGTGGCGCCGCCCGAGGTGCTCCTGGTAGGTGAGGTCGACGTGAGCGACGTGCACGTCGACGAGCCCGGAGCGATCGTCGAGGACGTGACCGACGGCTGGACGGCGTTCGAGCTCGCCGGCGACGATGCCGCCGACGCGTTCTCGCGTCTCTCGGAACTAGAACTCCCCGAGGAAGGCTTCGTGCAGGGCGAAGTCGCGCGGATCGGCGCGAAGCTCATCGTGGAGCCCGGCCGGCTCATGATCCTCGTCCCCGCGATGCTCGGCGCCTTCATCGAGGAACGGATCCGCATCGACTGCGCGGAGGTGCTCGCGTGACGGGGCTGCTGCGCCGCCGCGAATTCCTCAGCCGCCGCGAGCTGAAGCCGCGGTACGACGTCGTGATCGTGGGCGGCGGCGTGAACGGCCTCTCGCTCGCGTTCCACCTGGCGGAGTACCACGGGGTCCGCGACGTGGCGGTGCTCGAGCGCCACTACATCGGCAGCGGCGGAAGCGGGCGCAATACCCAGGTCGTGCGCGCCACCTACAACACCACCGAGACCGTGCCCCTATACGCCACGAGCCTGGGGATGTACCGCACGCTCTCGCAGGAGCTCGACTACAACATCCTGTTCAGCACCCAGGGCAACCTGGACCTCTGTCACTCGACCGATACCCTGCAGGTCGAACGCGAGAAGGTCGCGATCCACCGGCAGTACGGCGTGGACACCGAGATGCTCACGCCCGAGCAGGTGCTCGAGGTCTGCCCGTTGGTGGACCTCACCGCCGGAGGCGAGCTTCCGGTGATCGGCGCCTCGTATCACCCCCCCGGGGCGTTCGCGCGCCACGACTCGGTGGTGTGGGGCTACGCGGCGGCGGCGAACCGCCGCGGTGTGGACATCCACGAGGGCGTGGAGGTGACGGGCGTCGAGGTCACCGACGGTGTGTGCACGGGAGTCCGGACCACCGCGGGGCCGGTCGCGGCCGGGCGCGTGGTGAGCGCGGTCGCCGGCTACTCCTCGGAGCTCGCGCGGATGGCCGGCGTCCACCTGCCGATCGAGACGATGGCGCTGCAGGCGTTCGTGACCGAGGCGTACACGCCGGTGCTGTGGGGACTCGTGTCCTCGATGGACCTGTACGTCTACACGCAGCAGACCGCGCGCGGCGAGCTGGTCGTGGGCGGCGAGACCCTGCCGTACAACACGTACTCCACGCGGTCGACCTTCGACTTCGCGGCCGAGACCGCGAAGCGAACGATCCAGCTGCTGCCGTTCATGGCGAAGGCCCGGTTGATGCGGCAGTGGACCGGCCTGTGCGACATGACACCCGATTCCTCACCGCTGCTTGGCGAGAGCGAGGTCCGCAACTTCTTCCTGATGTCGGGGATGGGGACCTGGGGCTTCAAGGGTGCCCCGATCTTCGGCAAGACGATGGCCGAGATGCTCGCCTCCGGCCGGGTGAACCCGCTGATCGCCCCATTCGCGCCCGACCGGTTCCGCAATGATCGGATGGTGCCGGACGCCGCGAGCGCGGGGACGCACCGCTAGTTCGGAACGGACCGTCCGGCGCTCGCCGCCATGAGCCAGTCGACGAGGTAGTCGGCGAACGACGTCCGCACGAGCAGCCCGGTCGTATCGGCGCGCTCGTGAAGGATGACCTGGGTCTTCGCGAGTAGCGTCTGGGCGCACATCCCCGCCGCCCACGAGAGCGGGTGCAGGTCGATCGGGCAGCCCTTCGACAGGAGGTCGAACCGGCCGGGCCCACCGAGCTCGATCGCGACCCGGTTCGACGACAGGTCGACGACGGAACGATGGAGTCCCTCCGCAGCCGCGTCGAGCTCGGCAACGATCTCCGGCCCTGCGTGCGGCGGTCCGAGCACGAGCCATTCGTCGGGACCGAGCCAGAGTGCGGCGCGTTCGCCGTCCTCCCAGCACGTGTTCGGTTCGAGGGGCAGCGGGAAGGGCACTCGGTCGGCGAGTGCGAGATCCAGCCGGAGCGAGACCTGCGCGAGGAACGGCACATGCTCTGCGGTGACCTCGCCGTCGGTAACGGCGGCTACGCGCGCCAGGCCACCCAGACGCCCGACCAGGGGGTCGCGCACGAACGCGTCAGCCGTCACGGCGGGTCCCCTCCGTGTCGTGGAAGATCGGGGCGGTGACCTCAACCTCGATCGGTCCATCGGTGGTCGCCGCCACGATCGTCGTGCCGATCCGATCCCGCCCGCCCTTCACCATCGCGAGCGCGAACGTGCGCTCCAGGATCGGGCTGCGGTAGCTCGACGTCACGAAGCCGAGCATCGGTACGGGCGGCGTGGCGCCCGCATCGGAGAGCGCGACCAGCTGGGCACCCTCGGGGATCCACCGGTCGCGATCGGCGGGGAGCAGGCCCACCAGCTGCTTGCGATCGGGCCGCACCGTGTCGGGTCGGCGCAGCGAGCGCTTGCCGATGAAGTCCGAGTCGTCCTTGCGCACGATCCACGACATGCCGAGGTCGTGGGGCGTGACCGTGCCGTCGGTGTCCTGTCCGACGATCACGTAGCCCTTCTCGGCGCGCAGGACGTGCATCGCCTCGGTGCCGTACGGGGTGAGCCCGAGCGGCGCGCCGGCGTCGATCACCGCCTCCCACATCGCGAGGGCGTAGTGACCGGGCACGTTGATCTCGTAGGCGAGCTCGCCGCTGAAGCTCACCCGCGCGACCCGGGCGGCCATGCCGGCGACCTCGCCGTCGCGCCAGGCCATGAACGGGAAGGCTGCCGCCTCGAGGTCGATGTCGGTGCCGAGCGCCGCGAGCACGGCGCGCGCCTTGGGGCCGTTCACGGCGAGCGTCGCCCACTGCTCGGTCACGCTCGTCGCGTACACCCGGAGGTCGGGCCATTCGGTCTGCAGCCACTCCTCGACGTGGTCCATCACCTTCGCGGCGCCGCCGGTGGTCGTGGTGATCAGGTAGCGATCGTCGGCGAGCCGCATCGCCACGCCGTCGTCGAACACCATCCCATCGAGCCCGAGCATCAGCCCGTACCGGATCGACCCGACGGCGAGCGTGGACATCCGGTTCGTGTAGATGCGATCCAGGAACGTGGCGACGTCGGGGCCGGTGAGCTCGATCTTGCCGAGCGTGGATGCGTCCATCACGCCCGCGGCCTGTCGTACCGCGAGGCATTCGCGCGCGACCGCGGTGTGGAGGTCCTCCGCCGGGCCGCCCGGGAAGTACCAGGGACGCTTCCACTGGCCGACGTTCTCGAAGGTCGCGCCGTGCGCGACGTGCCATCGGTGGATCGGGGTGGTGCGGACCGGATCGAGCAGCGTCGGCCCGCGGTCGCGACCCGCCAGCACCGAGTAGGGGACCGGCGTGTACGGCGGCCGCGCGTTCGTGGGCCCCTGCGCGCCCGGACCCGCGCCCCACGCCTGGTTCACGATCGCCGCGGTGAGCACGCCGCTCGTGCGGCCCTGATCGATCGCGGTGCCGATGTAGGTCTGGCGCTTCACGTGCTCGGTCGAGCGCAGGTCTCGTGACACAGCGTCGAGCACGTCGGCCACGGTCGAATCCCTCTGCAGGTCGACGAAGTGCCGCGTCAGGTCCTCCGCGGGCGTGAACCAGAACGGGGTGACGGTGGGGAGGCCCTCGCCCGCCGCCGCGCCCACGATCTCGAGCCAGCGCGGGCCGGTGCCGTCGGGCAGGAAGCACGCGCGCGCCTCGTCGTACCGGAGCCCGCCGTTGATCCCGCGCCACAGCTGCACCGCCGGGTTCCAGCCCCCGGCCACGAGCAGGAGGTCGGCGTCGAACGTGTCCGCCACGCCGCCGGGGCCAGCCGCGTGCACGGCCGACACCCTCGGGTCGCCCTCGGTCCCCGTAACGGCCCAGCCGTTGCGGACGTCGATGCCCCGTGCACGGGCGCGGTCGCTCGCGGGACCGCCGTTGCCCACGTCGATGATGGCCGCGATCTCGAGCCCGGCATCGGCGAGGGCGAGCGCCCCGTCGTGTCCCGAGTGGTTCGTCGTGAACACCACCGCGCGCGTCCCCGTCAGCACGCCGAACCGGTCGGCGTAGAGCCGCGCCGACGACGCAAGCATCGTCCCGGGACGGTCGTCGTCGGCGAACGCGATCGGCCGTTCGTGCGCGCCCGCCGCCACCACGACCCGTGCAGCGCGCACGTGCCAGACCCGCGCGATCGGCGTCGAGCGCTCGTACACCACGACGTACCCGTCGTCGTAGATCCCGAGGGCGGTCGCCTCGGTCAGGACGCGCGCCTCGGGCGCCGCCGCGAGCTCGGCGGCCGCGGCGGCGATCCACGCGGGCGCGGCCGTGCCGTCGACGTCGTCGGAGGCACTCGCCGTGCCGCCGAGCCAGTGGCGTTCGTCGACCAGGAGCACGCGGTCGCCCTCTCGGGCCGCGCTGACCGCCGCACGCAGCCCCGCGATCCCTGCCCCGATCACGATCGTCTCGACATGCAGATGGCGGTGGTCGGCCGCGGGCGCTCCGGCATCGTCCGCGGGGAGCTGGCCCACGCCGGGCCGACCCACGGCAACGAGCCCGTCGACGAGCCGCACCGCGGTCGCCGGAAGGATCGGCTCGAACCTCGGTGCGGTCACCTCGACGAACGCGCACGGCTCCTCGACCCCGGCGGAGAAGACCCCGCGCGGGCGCCCCAGGATCGGCGACGCGCTCACGACGTCGACGCCGTTCGCGAGCAGGGCGCTCGCGAGGGTGTCGCCTTCGGATCCGGACAGCGCGCGGCCCTCGAACGTGAAGCCGATCCGGCGTGCGCGGTCGATCCCTCGGCCGCCGGCGTCGAGACGGCGCGAGGTCATGGCGGCGGCTCCTCGCCGATCCGATACGCCCCTCGGATCTCGTGCGTGACGGTCGAGCGCACCGCGTTGAACCACCGCCGGCATCCGGCCGCGTGCATCCAGCGCTCGGACCAGTCGCCCTTCGGGTTGTCGCGCATGAACAGGTAGTCGGCCCACTCGGCGTCGGTGAGGGCCGAGGGATCGGCCGGGTACGCGACGTGGGCCTGGCCGCCGTACCGGAACTCGATCTCATCGCGCGGGCCGCACCACGGGCAGGGGATCAGCAGCACGAGCTCAGCCCCTCGCCTCGTCGAACTCGCGGACCGCGCGCCTCGTCGCGGTCATGCGCCACGCCTCGACCACCAGCTCGCGCACCTCGTCGCCGTCGGCCTTCGAGAGCACCGCGCCGACCCAGCCGCTCGGACCGACGTAGGGAGGCACGAACCACGCCTCGCCGTCCATCGCGACCAGCGCCCGCTGCTCGTCGTGGTTCGACTTGATCCACAACTGCCGCTCCTTCTCGCTGAACATGGCGAAGATCTTGCCCCGCACGCGGAAGGTGGCCGTCTCCCACGTCTCGCGCTCCTCGGCGTCGGGGAGCGAGAGGGCGAACGTCCGGACGGTCGCGGCGCGGATCCCCATGCGCCATCAGTGCGCGACCGCCGCCGCGCCGTGCTCGTCGATCAGGGCACCGGTGGTGAAGCGCTCGAGCGCGTACGGCTTCGCCAGCGCACTGGCCTCGCCCGCCGCGATCGTCTCCGCGTACACCCAGCCGGAGCCCGGCGTCGCCTTGAACCCACCCGTGCCCCAACCGCAGTTCAGGAAGAGCCCCGGGATCTGGGTGGGCCCGATGATCGGTGAGGCGTCGGGGCAGACGTCGACGATCCCGCCCCACGTCCGCAGCACCGAGGCGTGGGCGAACATCGGGAACAACTCGAGCGCCGCCGCCATCTGGTGCTCGATCACGTGGAACGAGCCGCGCTGCGCGTAGGAGTTGTACGCGTCGATCCCCGCGCCCATCACCAGCTCGCCCTTGTCGGCCTGACTGACGTAGACGTGGACGGCGTTCGACATCACGACGGTGTCCAGCACCGGTTGGTAGAGCGCGGAGACGAGCGCCTGCAACGGGTGCGACTGCAGCGGGAGCCGCAGGTCGACCATCGAGGCGAGCAGGCTCGTGTGTCCCGCAGCCGCGAGCGCCACGCGGTTCGCCCGGATCGTGCCGCGGCTCGTCTCGACGCCGGTGACCGCACCGCCGGCGTCCCGCAGGAACCCCGTCACCTCGGCATGTTCGACGATGTCCACGCCGAGCTCGCTCGCGCGCGTGGCGTAGCCCCACGCGATCTTGTCGTGGCGGGCGACGGCCCCGCGGCGCTGCAGGGTCCCGCCGAGCACGGGGTACCGCACGTGGGGCGACACGTTCACGATGGGGACGAAGTCCTTGACCGCCGAGGCGTCGAGCCACTCCGCGTCGACAGCGTTCAGGCGGTTCGCCTCGACCCGGCGCATCGAGGTCCGGATGTCGCCCAGGTCGTGCGAGAGGTTCAGCACCCCGCGCTGCGAGAACTGCATGTCGAACGCGAGCGCCTCCTCGAGTCCCTCCCACAGCTTCAGCGAGTGCTCGTAGATCGCGGCCGACTCGTCCCACAGGTAGTTCGACCGGATGATCGTGGTGTTGCGCGCGGTGTTCCCGCCTCCGAGCCAGCCCTTCTCCACGACGCAGACGTCGGTGATGCCGTGGTTCGCGGCGAGGTAGTAGGCGGTGGCCAGGCCGTGGCCGCCGGCGCCCACGACGATCACGTCGTAGGCCGGCTTGGGCTCGGCGGCGCGCCAGTATCGGGGTCGGTCCTCGGTCATCGTCGGCTGGGGCCTGCGTTCGGATCGCGAGCCCCGCACAGCCTCCGCGACGAGGCGCGGCTGGTCAACGAAGTGGGTGCGGTCTCCGCAACGAGGGCGCGGCCATCGCATTGACACCCCACGGAGGACCGGCGTAGCGTCCGCCAGGTCGCGGCGACGAGGGGCGGTTGCGTGGGGCGAGACACAGAGGGCGGGAACCTCCAGTCGATCAACCGCGCCCTGCGCGCGCTCGAGCTGATCGCCGAGGCCGGGCAGCTGGGTGTGACCGAGCTCGGCCGCCGCCTCGACGTCCATAAGGCAACGGCCTCCCGATTGATCGCGACCCTGGCGGAACGCGGCATGGTGGAGCGGGATCCGATCACCGAGAAGTACCGGCTGGGATTCGGGCTGATCCGGCTCGCGGGCGCGGCGATGGCGAGCATGGACATCGTGCGGATCGCGCGTCCGATGCTCGAGGATCTCGCCGACCGGACCCGCGAGACCGTGAACCTGGGCGTGCTCTCGGGCGATGCCGTCGTCTACATCGATCAGGTGACGGGCACGCGCTCGATCGTCGCGGTGAGCTGGGTGGGCCGGCGCACGCCGCTGCACTGCACCTCGAACGGGAAGGTGCTCCTCGCGAACGTCGGAGAGGCCGAACGGGCACGACTCCTCACGCATCCGCTCGCGCGCGAGACCCGCTCGACCGTGACCGATCCCGCGACGCTCGCGTCGCAGCTCGATGAGATCCGGCGCCGCGGCTACGCCTCCACGATGGAGGAGCTCGAGGAGGGGCTGAACGCGGTGGCGGCACCGGTCCGGCGCGCCGACGGCGAGGTGATCGCCGCACTCAGCGTCAGTGGACCGGCGTTCCGGATGCGCCCCGTCGACCTGCCACGCGTGGCCCGCCTGACGATGGAGTCCGCGGGGGCGATCTCGCGCCGAATGGGATACGTGGAGCGGCGGCGTCCGGCCGCGGGATGACACCGAGCCGCGGGCCTGTTCGGCCGGCCCGCTCGACGACCAGGAGGGAACGCGCGTGACGATCGAGTGGGACGCGAACCGGACCGAGATGCCGACGCTGCTCGGTGCGATCGGGCGAACCCCGCTCGTGCGGCTCCAGCGCGTCGCCCCCGAGGGCGTCGAGCTCCTCGCGAAGGTCGAGTGGTACGGCCCCACCGGCTCGGTGAAGGACCGGATCTACGCGCACATGCTCGCGCGCGCCGAGGCGCGCGGCGACCTTCGTCCCGGGATGACGATCATCGAGTGCACGACGGGCAACGCGGGCATCGCGTGTTCGGCAGTGGCCGCGATCAAGGGCTACGCCTGCGTGATCGTGATGCCCGAGGGCATGAGCCCCGAGCGCAAGAAGATGATCGCGGCCTACGGCGCCGAGCTGGTGCTGACACCGGGCGCCGGCACCGACATCGACCTCGCGCTCGAGAAGATGCGTGAGATCCGCGCGACCGACCCGGACCGCTACTTCTTCCCGGGGGAGTTCGAGAACCCGGATAACCCGGAGGCGCAGCTGTCCTCGGGCGAGGAGATCTGGGAGCAGGCCGGCGGCCGCATCGACGCCGTGGTCGGAGCGCAAGGGACGGGCGGGTGGATCAGCGGCGTGGCGCGCGCGCTGAAGGCACACGACCCCTCGATCAGGGCGTTCGCCGTGGAGCCGAGCGAGTGCCCGCTGATCACCGCGCAGACATGGGGCACCCACGGCGTGCCGGGGATCGGTGACGGGATCATCCCGCCCAATCTGGATCTCGCGCTGATGGACGGGATCGTGACGGCTTCGACCGCGGAGGCGCTCGAGACCGCGCGCCGCCTCGCCGCCGAGGAGGGCATGCTCTGCGGCCCCTCGTCGGGTATCAACGTGGCCGCCGTGCACAAGATCGTGGCGGCGCACCCCGAGCTCCGCCGGATCGTGACGGTGATCTGCGACACCGGCCAGCGGTATCTGTCGGGCGAGCTGTTCGGCGACAAGCCCGACGTGCATGAGCCCGAGCGCGACCACGCGATCGACGACCACACGCTCACGCAGCTGGGGCTCCATCGGGACCGCCTCGAGTTCATCGTCTGAGCCCGATGGCGCGCGCGACGACCTACCGGCTGCATCTGGACCACGGTCCCAAGCGAAAGACCACGATGGTGCACGTGATCGACCTGATGGGCTGCATCGCGAACGCGGGCACGACGGAGGAGGCGCTCGAGATCACGCCGGACGCGATCCGGCGGTTCGCTCGCTTCCTCGCGGCGCACGGCGCCTCGATCGACCCCGACGCGCCGTTCGACACGACGATCGCCGAGGAGATCACCGAAGGGGTGTGGCTCGGGCAAGGGGTCGTGGTCTTCGGCCCCGACCGCGACCCCGTGTCGCCCAAGCAGCTCGCCGCGCTCGTCGAGCGGCACGGGTGGATCCGCGCGGCCACGCTCGACCTCGTGGCGGATCTGAGCTCCAGGGATCTCGCGGCTAAGCCCGCGAAAGGCCGGCCGATCACGGCGATCCTCCAGCACGTGTACGACGCCGACGGGGGGTACCTCTCCAGCGGCCTGGCGGCGAACCGGGCGTACAACAAGCTGGGCCGGGATACAGGGGCCGGTGAGATCGACGTCCGTGAGGCGCTCGGCGAGGGGGCGCGCCTGTTCGCCGAGGACCTGGGCGCCGCGACGCCCGCGCAGCGCACGGCCGTGATCCCGCGGGGTCAGTCGATCGGCTCGGTGAACCGGACCCTCCGGCGCGCGCTTGAGCACGGCTGGGAGCACCTCCGCGAGCTCGAACGGCGGCTCGGCGTCGATTGAATCACCGTTCAGGCGCCGGGGTATGCTCGGCCCGACGCCGTCTGCGAGAGGTGACCGAGCGATGACCACGTATCCGATGTCCGAGGAGGACCGCGCGATCCAGCAGCGCGCCCGCACGTTCGTGGACGAAGAGCTGATCCCCTGGGAGCAGCACGCCGAGGCCAACGGCGGCGAGATCCCTGCCGACGAGCGCGCGAAGCACGGGCGCCTGGCGAAGGAGCTCGGCCTGTTCGCGATGAACATGCCGACCGAGCTCGGTGGCACCGGGATGACGATGCTCCAGCAGGTGCTCGTCTCCGAGCAGATCGGCCGCGTGACGAACGCGCTCGGCTGGTGCGTCCACACGCCGCCCGCGTGGGCGCCGGCGGTCGTGAGCGATCATCAGATGGAGACGTGGATCAAGCCCACGATCCGCGGGGAGGTGCACGAGTGCTACGCGATCACCGAGGAGGGCGCGGGTTCCGACGTCGACGCGATCGCGGCCACCGCCCGGCGAGACGGCGACGACTACGTGCTGAACGGCGTGAAGATGCACGTGACCTCGTACAACCACGCCGGCTACTGCTTCTTCCAGGGCAAGATCGTGGGCGGTGCGCACGAGGGCGAACACGCGATGTTCTTCGTCGACAAGGACACGCCCGGGGTGCGCGAGGTGCGCTCGCCCGCGTACTCGCACACCTACGCCGACTCGCATGCGGTCGTGGCGTTCGAGGACGTGCGCGTGCCGGCGGCGAACCTGATCGGCGAGGAGGGTGACGGGCTCGCGTTCACCTACGCGTGGTTCCGGTACGAGCGGCTGATGATCGCGGCGCGGTGCTGCGGCGCGGCGGAGCGTCTCATCGAGGAAGCCACCGCGTTCGCGAAGGAACGGGTTCAGTTCGGGCAGCCGATCTTCTCGTTCCAGGCGATCCAGCACATGCTGGCGGACTCGCTCACCGAGCTGTGGGCCGCGCGCCTGATGACGTACCGGCTCGCCGAGAACATCGATGCCGGCGTGGACGTGAAGCTGCAGCACGCGCAGTGCTCGATGGCCAAGCTCTACGCGAGCGAGATGGCGAACCGTGTGGCCGACCGAGCGGTGCAGATCTTCGGCGGGCGGGGCTACATGCGTGAGAACGTGGCCGAGCGCTTCTATCGCGAGGTGCGCGTCGACCGGATCTGGGAGGGCACCTCCGAGATCCAGCGCAACATCATCGCCGACCAGCTCGGCAAGCGCGGTGTGCAGCCGTTGGTGGGGTAGCTCCTTGACTTAGCTAAGACGACTAAGCTATCCTGCGCAGATGGCGACCTCGGAGCAGATCGCGCACCTCGACACCGTGAACGTGCACGAGGCCAAGACGCATCTCTCTCGGCTGCTTGAACGCGTCGAACGAGGCGAGGAGATCGTGATCGCTCGCTCGGGCGTGCCGGTAGCCAAGCTCGTATCGGTGAACCCCTCGTCGACGACCAGACGGGTGCTGGGCAAGTACAAGGGCCAGATCTGGATGTCCGACGACTTCGACGAACCGCTCCCGTGGCAGGTCTTCCCCGGGTTCCCGTACGAGTGAGACTCCTGCTCGATGCTCACGCGTTCATCTGGTACCTGACCGACGACGACCGGCTCCCTCGGCCCGTCGCGCGATTGATCGACGATCCGGCGACGCCCGTCCTCCTGAGCGTCGTCACCCAATGGGAGCTCATGATCAAGGCGCTCGGCGGCCGACTGCGTCTCCCCGACGCGCCGGAGCGGTTCCTCGTGACGCCGGTCGAGGAAGCGGGCTTCCGGCTGCTGCCGATCGAGTCCCGCCATGTGCTGGCACTCCCGGAGCTGCCGGCGATCCACGGCGACCCGTTCGACCGCATGCTCGTGGCGCAGGCCATCGTCGAGGATCTCGAGATCGTGACCGGCGACGAGCACATCGCGCGGTATCCCGTCCGCACGATCTGGTGAGCGTGAGTCGGGGGCGGGGACGAGCTCCGGCCTGCCGTGAGGTCAGGCGTCTCGCAGGATCGCCGCGTCCTCGCGTGTCCAGGTCATGACGACGGCGTCTCCTTCACGCACGGTCGAGGATCCTTCGTCGCTGAGGTGGTGCACGATCAGGCGCTTGCCGAACTCGGTGTCGATGTGGAACTGGGTGAGCGTCCCGAGGTAGACGACCTGTCCGACCGTGCCGGACACGCGGGACCCGCCATCGGTCGGGGTGTCGTCGGTGTGCAGCGAGATGCGTTCGGGCCGCACGGCTACCAAGAGCGTCGACCCGACCCCCGCGCTCGAGCCGGTGGCGCCGATCGGCACGACGACCCGGTCTCGGTCGTTCACCTTCATGATCAGATCCTCACCCGCCACCTCGTCGACGCGCACATCCATCGCGTTCAGCACGCCCACGAAGTCGGCGACGAACGGTGTGGCGGGCTGTTCGTAGACCTCGCGCGGCCCGCCGAGTTGATCGATCACGCCCTGGTTCTTCACCGCGATGCGGTCGCGCATCGACAGCGCCTCGTCCTGGTCATGGGTGAC
>JANLXF010000084.1:0-8163 GCA_031364965.1 Actinomycetes bacterium
GGGGACCTGCTCCTCGCCGAGCTGGCCGACCGGCTCCGCACGTGCATGCGTGACACCGATCTCGTCGCCCGCCAGGGAGGCGACGAGTTCCTGATGCTCCTGGCCGATCTCGAGCGCGGCACCGACCTCGAGACCGGCCAGGATCGCGCGGAGCAGAGCGTGGAGATCGTCGCGGGTCGGATCGCGGAGTTGCTCGACGCGCCGTTCGACCTGGGAGGCACCGAGTTCTACGCTCGCGGCTCGATCGGGATCAGCCTCTATCCCCGCGACTCCCTGGACGGCGAGACGCTGCTGAAGAACGCTGACGCCGCGATGTACCGGGCGAAGCGCTTCGAGCCGGGCGGCCACGTCTTCTACGCGGGGGGCGGCGAGGACGCGATGTCACGCCTGTCGTTCGCCACGCGGCTCCGCCAGGCCGTGGAGCACGAGGACTGGGTCCTGCACTACCAGCCGGTCGTGGACCTGTCGGACGGACGGATGGTCGGCGCCGAGGCGTTGGTGCGCTGGCAGGACGCCGGCGGCGGCATCGTGGCGCCGGGCGAGTTCATCCCGGTCGCCGAGGAGCTCGGCCTGATCGAGGCGATCGGCGAATGGGTGCTCGACGAGATGGCGCATCGCCAGCGTGCATGGACCGACGCGGGCCTGGGGCTCGACGTCTCGTTCAACCTGTCTCCGCGGCAACTCTGGGCGCCGCACCTGGCCGAGAAGATGCTCGCGACCCTGCACGGCGCCGGCGTGCCCCCGCAGTCGGTCGTCGTGGAGATCACCGAGTCGATCGCGATGGCCGATCCCGACCGCACCCAGAAGATCCTCACCGAGCTCCGCGCCTGGGGCGTGCAACTCGCGCTCGACGACTTCGGGACCGGCTACTCGTCGCTCGCGCGGCTCAAGCACATGCCGGTCGACGTGCTGAAGATCGACCGCGAGTTCATCCGCAACGTCGACAAGGACGTGCGCCTGGCCGGGATGGTCCGAGCGATGATCCAGGTCGCGCAGTCGCTCGACATGGTGCCGCTCGCCGAAGGCATCGAGACCGAGGGCGAGTACGTGTTCCTGCGGTCGAACGGCTGCCGCCTCGCCCAGGGCTTCTGGTTCTCACACCCGGTACCGGCCGATGAGATCCCGGAGCTGGCGGCGCAGCCGTCGTTGATACCCGGACGAGACGACAGAGGTCACGGGTCGCGGTAGTCGCGATCGAAGAACCGCCTCCTGAGCCACCAGTTCAGGACGAACACCCCGACGATCGTCCCGATCCCGAGTACCCACAGGAGTGCCTGTGAGGTGCCTGCAGATGCCAGCCGCGCGATCGCGCCCGCGACGCCGACCATCCCCACGAACTCGCAGATCTGGAGCACGATCCACCAGTTGGGGACCATGCCCGATCGGCGGAACCCCCGGCGTCCGCTCATCGACGGAGCCTACCCCGCGAGCGAGCCGCGGTACGGTGGGCACCATGGCGACGCCGTCGGTCACGCTCGCGATCCAGGACCGCGACATCAAGGTCACGCACCCCGACAAGGTGTATTTCCCCGAGGCCGCTGGCGGGCCGATCACCAAGCTCGAGGTCGTGGAGTATTGGGCCGAGGTCGCCGGCACCGCGCTGCACGGCTGCGGGGACCGCCCCGCGATCCTCCATCGGTTCCCGGGCGGGGTGACCGGCGAGGACACCGAGCCCTTCTATCAGAAGCGGATCCCGAGCGGCGCGCCCGACTGGGTCCTCACCGCGATCGTGCGGTTCCCGAGCGGGCGGGAGGCCTCGATGCCGGTGATGCACGACGAGGCCGCGCTCGTGTGGGCCGCGACGCTCGGCTGCCTGGAATGCAACCCGTGGCCGGTGCGCGCCGACGATGTCGACCACCCCGACGAGCTGCGCGTCGACCTCGACCCCACGCCTGGTGTCCCGTGGGACGACGTGCGGCGCGTGGCGCTGATGGCACGCGACGTGCTGGCCGAACACGGGCTCACGGGGTTCCCCAAGACGAGCGGCAAGCGCGGGATCCACGTGAACGCGCGCGTCGAACGCGGCCACGGCTTCACGAACACCCGCCGCGCGGCGCTCGCGTTCGCGCGCGAGGTCGAGCGTCGGATGCCAGGCGTCGCGACGACCGCCTGGTGGAAGGAGGAGCGGCAGGGGGTCTTCCTCGACTACAACCAGAACGCGCGGGACCGGACCGTCGCGAGCGCGTACTCGATCCGCCCGATGCCGGACGCACGGGTTTCAACCCCGCTCCACTGGGACGAGGTCGCCGACGTCGAGCCCGAACGGTTCACCGTGCGCACCGTGCCGGACCGGCTCCGAGCGATCGGCGACCCCGGCGCCGGGATCGACGATCACGTCGGGTCGCTCGAGTCCCTGCTGGAGCTCGCCGCGCGCGACGCCGAGGGCGGGCTGGGCGACGCGCCTTGGCCGCCGCACTTCCCGAAGGGCGACAGCGAGCCCGTCCGGGTGAACCCCTCCCGCGCGAAGAAGGTCGCCGAGTGGGAGTCGTGGAAGGAATCCCAGAAGGGGAAGCCGCGCGACGAGTGGGACCCGCCGCCCGGCAAGTAGTCCGTTACGGACTAGTCCTCCGAACCCGGCCACCGCGGCGGTTCGACCCCCAGCTGCTCGAACGTGCAGCTCCGCGGATCGCGGTCGTCGCGCCACCGAACGAACGTGGCCGCATGCCGGAACCGGCCGTACTGCATGCGGTCGATCGTGACCTCGGCGACGAGCACCGGTCGCAGCGCCACCCACTCGGGGTCCTTGCCGCCGGTCCATCGGCTCGGCCCACCGGGAGCGCGCCCGCCCTCGAAGCTCGGCCCTTCGAGCTCGCGCAGCACCTCGAGCATCTCGCGGCGCTCGGCCGCCTTGAACGACGACGTGTGACCCACGTAGTGGAGCGTGCCGGCGTCGTCGTGCAGCCCCAGGAGCAGCGCGCCGATCCCGTCGCCCGCCTTCGAGAGGCGGTACCCGCCGATCACCACGTCGAGGGTGCGACGGTGCTTCACCTTCACCCAGCCGCGCTCGCCCGGCCGGTACGACTGGTCGTCGCGCTTGGCGAGGATCCCGTCCTGCCCGAGGCCCCCCTCATCGGCGAACCACGCCTCCGCGACGGAGGGGTCATCCGACGACGGCGCCACCAGCACCGCCGGAGCGGGCGGCATCGACGCGAGCTCGCCGGGGGCGAGTGCCCACCCCGACCGGTCCGCGAGGGTGGTCAGCCGCAGCCGGCGCTCCGCCAGGGGCATCTCCATGAGGTCCTCGTCGTGCTCGCGCAGCAGGTCGAACAGCACGAGCGTCGCGGGGATCTCGCCCGCGAGCTTCCGGACGCGTGACTCGGCGGGGTGGAGCCGCAGCTGCAGCTCGTCGAACTCCATGCCCCCGTCGGCTACCCGAACGATCTCGCCGTCGGCGACGAACGACCCCGCGCCGGCCGCCTGGACCAGCGCGACGAGCTCCGGGAAGTACCGCCCCAGTGGACGGCCGTCCCGGCTGACGAGCCGGACCGAACCGTCGGCACCCGACGAAACGATCGTCCGGAACCCGTCCCACTTCGGCTCGTACGTCCAGCCTTCGCCGACGGGCATCGCGGGCTGCAGCTTCGCGAGCATCGGGGCCGGCAGGTCGCCGGCGATCGTGCGCTTCGGCATGCAGCGACCCTACCCGAGCCGCCCTCGGCGCTACTCGGGCTTGGGCTTGCGGCGGCTCGCCCGCACGCGTTCGTTCTGGTCGAGGATCACCTTGCGCAGTCGAACGTGGTTCGGCGTGACCTCGACGCACTCGTCCTCGCGGATGAATTCCAGCGCCTGTTCGAGCGACATATGCAGCTTCGGGATCAGGCGAACGAGCTCCTCGGAGTTGGCCTTGCGCATGTTCGTGAGCTGCTTCTCCTTCGTGGGGTTCACGTCCATGTCGTCGGCGCGCGCGTTCTCGCCCACGATCATCCCCTCGTACACGTCTTCGCCGGGGCCCACGAACATCGCGCCTCGCTCCTGCAGGTTCAGCAGGGCGAAGTTGGTCGTGGCGCCACGCCGGTCGGCGATCAGCGACCCGCTCGGGCGGGTGCGGAGCTCGCCGTGCCACGGCTCGTAGCCCTCGAACACGTGATGGAGCTGCCCGGTCCCGCGCGTCTCGGTCATGAACTCGGTGCGGAACCCGATCAGCCCGCGCGCGGGCACGATGTACTCCATGCGGATCCACCCCGTGCCGTGGTTCACCATGTGCTCCATGCGGCCCTTGCGCAGCGCGAGCAGCTGGCTGATCACTCCGAGATAGTCTTCGGGCGCGTCGATCGCCACCCGTTCCATCGGCTCGTGGATCTTCCCGTTCACCGTGCGGGTCACGACCTGGGGCTTGCCGACCGTGAGCTCGAAGCCCTCGCGTCGCATCATCTCCACGAGCACGGCGAGCTGCAGCTCGCCCCGGCCCTGGACCTCCCACATCTCGGGCCGCTCCGTGTCGATCACGCGGATCGCGACGTTGCCGATCAGCTCCTGATCGAGCCGGTTCTTCAGCAGCCTCGCCGTCACCTTGTCGCCGTCCGTGCCGCCGAGCGGCGAGGTGTTGATCCCGATCGTCATCGAGAGCGACGGCTCGTCGACCCGCGTGACCGGCAAGGCAACCGGATCGTTGGGGTCGGCCAGGGTCTCGCCGATCGTGACCTCCGCGAGACCGGCCACGGCGACGATCTCCCCAGGCCCGGCCTCGTCGGCGTCGACCCGGTCGAGCGCCTCGGTCACGTAGAGCTCGGTGATCTTCGCCTTCTCGATCGTGCCGTCGACCCGGCACCACGCGACCTGCTGGCCCCGCTTGATGTGACCGTGGCGGACCCGACAGAGCGCGAGCCTGCCCACGTACGGCGAGGCGTCGAGGTTGGTCACGAGCGCCTGGAGCGGATGACCGTCCTCGTACTCGGGGGCGGGGATGCGCGCCAAGAGCGTCTCGAAGAGCGGCTCGAGGTCGCTCCCCGGCACGTCCCGGTCGAGCGATGCCTGACCCTCGCGAGCGTTGCAGTACAGGATCGGGAAGTCGATCTGATCCTCGTCGGCGTCGAGGTCCAAGAAGAGCTCCTCGACCTCGTGCACCACTTCCGACACCCGGGCGTCGGGCCGGTCGATCTTGTTCACGACGAGGATGACCGGCAGCCGGGACTCGAGCGCCTTGCGCAAGACGAAGCGCGTCTGGGGAAGCGGCCCCTCCGACGCATCCACGAGGAGCAGGACGCCGTCGACCATCGTGTGCGCCCGCTCGACCTCGCCGCCGAAATCGGCGTGACCCGGTGTGTCGACGATGTTGATCTTGATGTCGCCGTGCTGGACGGCCGTGTTCTTCGCGAGGATCGTGATGCCCTTTTCCCGCTCGAGATCCATCGAGTCCATGACGCGCTCGTTCACATCCTGGTTGGCCCGGAACGCGCCGGATTGCCAGAGCATCGCGTCGACGAGGGTGGTCTTGCCGTGGTCGACGTGAGCTACGATGGCCACGTTACGGATGTCATCGCGGAACGGCATGCAGGGAACTCCGGATCTCGAAGGGGCACCGCGCGGTCGCGTGGCCGATCGAGTCTACAGGCGCGGCGGATGCGACCCGTGGTCGTCGCCTCCGCCGGACCCCCGGACACGCCGGTCCCGTTCGGTGTAGAAAGCCGGTAACGGCTACGAGGGAGAGGACACGGATGTCACACCCGAAGGACCGACACCCCCCGATCGATCGACGTGAATTCATGCGGCGCGCGGCCGCAGCCGGGATCGCCCTGCCGAGCCTCGCCGCGATCCTCGCCGCCTGCGGCTCGTCGGACTCGACGGTTCCCCAGGGCGGCTCGGCATCGGCGGCCGGGCTGCAGCTCGCGCGCCCCGACAACCCGATCACACTGCCGGTCACGGCCGACAACCCGGCGATCGCCGACGGCTTGAGCCCCGAGTCCGGGCCGCTCAAGATCTTCGGGTACGCCGACTACATCTGGAAGAAGGTCCGCAACCAGTTCGGTGAGAGCTTCGGTGGCGTGCCGATCGAGTACACCGTCTTCGACACGCCCGACGAGATGGTGTCGAAGATGCAATCCAACGGCGCGGACTTCGATCTCGTCGTCACGGTGACGATGGACAATATCGGCAAGCTCGCCCAGGGCGGGCTGATCCAGCCGCTGAACCACAGCTATCTCCCGAACGTGGAAAGCAACCTGGCGTCCGGCATCCCGGACTTCTACGACGTCGGACGCGCGTACTCCGTGCCCTACGTGATCTACACGACCGGCGTCGCATGGCGGAACGACCTGATCAGCGACGACATCGCGAACATGGACAACCCGTACGACATCTACTTCGACACGAAGTACACGGGCGAGGCGCACCTGCTCAACGGGTCGCGCGACCTGCTCGCGATCGGGCTCCTGCGCAAGGGGTACGACCCGAACGAGAGCGACACCGCGATCCTCGACGAGGTGAAGCAGGACCTGCTCGAGGGCGCCGACGCGATGGGCTGGAAGTACGACCACGTCGACTACACGGAGCTCAGCTCGAACCAATGGAAGGTGCACAACACCTGGTCCGGGCAGATGGCCTACTACCAGTACTACCTGCCGAAGGGGCTCGACATCACGGCCCTCTCGTACGCATGGCCGCCACAGGGCACCGGCGGGCAGAGCGGCTTGCTCGCCCACGACCTGTTCGCGATCTCCAAGGGCGCCGCGAACCCGGTGCTCGCGCACGAGATGATCAACTTCCTGTACGACCCCACGAACGCGATCACGAACTACTCGTACGAGGGCTACCAGCCCACCGTCGCGTCCTTCAACGAAACGAGCGCGGTCAAGGACGGATACCTGCCGAAGAGCCTCACGTACACGATCGTGACGGCCGACATGATCCCGCTGGGCGTCACGGAGCTCGAGCTGGCGCCCGCGGTGAACCAGCTCTACCAGCAGATCTACCAAGAAGTCACGGGCGGTGCGTAAGGGCACCGACGGGGGGACATGGTTCCCCCGGTGGTTCTGGCCGTCGTTCGCCGCTCCCGCGACGATCTGGCTGTTCTTGCTCTTCGTCGTGCCGTTCTACGTGGTGCTCTCGGTGGCGTTCGGCACCCTCGACCCGATCTTCCTGACGGCGAAGCCGGTCTTCAACCCGGTGCAGTGGGACGTCACGGCGTTCCGCGGCGTCGTGGGGAACCTGCTCACGAACGGGTCGATCGAGCAGCAGACCCTGGTGCGCACGTTCGTGTACGTGGCGATCGCGACGGCGGCGTGCCTGTTGATCGGCTATCCGGTCGCCTACTTCATCGCGCGGCATGCGCGGCGAACGAAGGGGTTCTTCCTGATCGCCTTCATCGCGCCCTTCTGGATCAGCTACATGATGCGGATGTTCGCCTGGGTGAACCTGCTGCAGCCCGATGGGTACGTCAACCGGATCCTCCAGTTCTTCGGCGTCTTCAACGAGCCCCGGCTGTGGCTGAACGGCAAACCATCGACCGTGATCATGGGGCTGATCTACGGCTACGTGCCCTTCATGATCCTGCCGCTGTTCGGAACGCTCGACCGGATCGAACGCTCGACGATCGAGGCCGCGCGCGACCTGGGGGCGGGGCAGCTGCGGACCTTCTCCCGCGTGACGCTCCCCTTGTCCAAGCAGGGGATCCTCGCTGGCTGCATCATCGTCGCCCTCCCGATGTTCGGCGACTACTTCACCCAGACGCTCCTCGCG
Source organism: Actinomycetes bacterium (assembly GCA_031364965.1). Classification (GTDB taxonomy): domain Bacteria; phylum Actinomycetota; class UBA4738; order UBA4738; family HRBIN12; genus JAOUEA01. The sequence goes on from JANLXF010000084.1 coordinate 7,675, forward strand.
AGCACGCGGCAGACCGCGATGTTCGGCAACCTGATCGTGAACTCGATCGAAACCTCGCTCGTGAACGCGGGGGCCGCGCTCGTGATCGTGATGCTCCTGCTGCTGATCGCCCCGATGCTCTTGGCTGCCATGTTGGCATCCGCCGGATGCGGCGGCGACAACCTCGACCTCTGCGATGGCTGCGGCACGCCGACGCCGACGGTGACGCCGACGGCGACTGCCGTGACACCCACGCCAGCCGAGACGCCGACACCGGCGCCGACGCGCACGATCCTCGGGACCTGACGCTCAGGCGACGGTCGCGACCACCGCGATCGACCCCGACGGGACGTAGACTCGCCGGGCACCACCGCCGACGACACGGACCGCGCGCGCGAGCGCCTCGCCGATGCGAGGGAACCCGGACGCGACCCGTGAGGCCAGGAAGTCGAGCCGGGCGTACTGACCGGCAGGCACCATCGCCTCCACCCGGAAGCCGGCGGTCTCGAG
>JANLXF010000112.1:0-11862 GCA_031364965.1 Actinomycetes bacterium
TCAAGGACCGAGGCGCCCGCTGGGACGCCCCGGTCGTGGCATTCGATAGGGCCGGCACCTTCAGTCGAGGCTCACCATCACGTGCTTGATGTTGGTGTAGTCCTCGAGCGAGTAGACCGACATGTCCTTGCCGTGTCCGGACTGCTTGTACCCGCCGTGCGGCATCTCGGGCGTCAACGGGATGTGCGTGTTCACCCAGACGCACCCGAACTGCAGACGGCGGGACATCCGCATCGCGCGGCCGACGTCCCTCGTCCAGACCGAGGATGCCAGCCCGTAGTCCGTCCCGTTCGCCCACTTGAGCGCCTGGTCCTCGTCGCTGAACCGCTGCACGGTGACGACGGGGCCGAAGACCTCCTTCTGCACGATCTCGGCGTCCTGCGACGGGTTCGCGACGACGGTCGGCTTGAAGTGATAGCCCGCCGTGCCGAGGGACTCGCCGCCGGTGAGGATCTCGGCGCCGGCGTCCTTCGCCCGCAACAGGAATCCCTCGACGCGGGCGAGCTGCTCCTGAGAGATCATCGAGCCGACGGCGACGTCGTCCTCGAAGGCGCCGCCGACCTTCAGCGCGTCCACGGCCGGGACGAGGCCCTCCAGGACCTTGTCGTACACCGAGTCGGCCGCGAGCACGCGGCAGGCCGCGGTGCAATCCTGCCCGGCGTTGAAGTACCCGGCGATCGACACCCACTCGACCACGGCATCGAGGTCGGCGTCGTCGAACACGACGACCGGCGCCTTGCCGCCGAGCTCCAGGTGCACGCGTTTGAGCGTGTCGCTCGAGTTCGTGTTGATCAGCTTGCCGGTGTTCACGTCGCCGGTGATCGACACGATGCCGACGTCGGGATGGCGCACGATCCGGTCGCCGACGGGCTCACCGTCGCCCGTGACGACGTTGAAGACCCCGGGCGGGAAGATCTCCGCCGCGAGCTCGGCGAGCTTGATCGTTGACAGCGGGGTGAGCTCGGAGGGCTTGAGGACGATCGTGTTGCCCGAGGCGAGCGCCGGTCCGACCTTCCAGATCGCCATCATCAAGGGGTAGTTCCACGGCGCGATCAGACCGGCGACGCCGATCGGCTCGCGCCGGATGATCGACGTGAAGCCGGCCATGTACTCGCCCGCGCTGCGGCCCTCGGGTACCCGGGCCGCTCCCGCGAAGAAGCGGAGGTTGTCGACGATCGGCGGGATCTCCTCCGACATGGTGACGGCGGCCGGCTTGCCGGCGTCCTCGGACTCGATCCGGACGATCTCCTCGGCGTGCTCCTCGATCGCGTCTGCGAGCTTGAGGAGCATCAGCTGACGGTCCTTCGGCGTGGTGTCGAACCAGGTCTCGTCGAACGCCTTCTTCGCGGCCGCGACCGCCTTGTCGACGTCTTCGGCCGTGCCTTCCTGGACCGACCCGATCACCGCGCCCGTGTGAGGGCTGATGATGTCGCGCGTACCGCCATCGGACGAATTGACCCACTCGCCGTTGATGAACATCTGGTGGCTGTCGGCCATGTTTCCCCTCCTTGAGGTCGAGACGAGCGTCGCCATGCGAACCCTGAACCAGCGATCAGGCCGCCAGTATGGCGCGTTCGGCCGTCAACGGACCACCCGACGGAACCGCCAGCCGCCACGCTCGCGCTGTACGGAGTGGACAAGACGTCGGGAGGCCCCGACGGCCCGCTTCAGGCCTCGGCCTGCGACGCCTGGAGATCGCGGGCCCGCAGCGCGAGCCAGAACTCCATCCGGTCGAAACTGCTCGAGAGGTCCCGACCGCTCAGCTCCTCGACCTTGCGCATCCGGTACCGGAGCGTGTGACGGTGCACGAAGAGCTGCGCGGCCGCCGTCTCCCAGCGTGCATTGTGTTCCAGGAAGGCCTCCAGGGAGCTCAGCAGCTCCCCGTTGTGCTCGCGATCGTAGGTATCGAGCGGCGCCAGCATCGAATCCGCGAAGGCCCGGAGGGCGTCGGGATCCGCCATCGACAGCAGGAGGCGGTAGGTCCCCAGGTCCTCGAACCCGGCCTGCGTCCAGCCCTCGATCCGGCAGACCTGCAGGGCGTAGCGCGCCTCACGCAGCGAGCGGGCCACGTCGCCCGGTGCGACCGCCGATCCCCGGCCCGCGCGGAGCTCCGCGTCCAATCGAACGCCGGCCGACCGGATCAACGGCTCGAGATCGACCACCGGCTCGGCCGGCAGCAGCAGGTGGACCCCTTCCTCGAACGCCGAGGCGAGGAATCCCCCTCCCGCGCGCGACCGTTCGTCGGTGAGGACCTGCGCGAGCGGCTCGGGGTCTCCGCCTTCGATCGCGACCACGACGACGGCCGCCTCGCGGTCGAAGCCGAAGCGGACGAGCCCGCGCCCGGCGTCGGCGGCCGGGATCGAACCCCGCGCGAGCTCGTCGAAGAAATCGCCCTGCAGACGCCGCTGCGCATCGGCGACCGCCCGGGACTTGGCGAGCTCGATCGCGAACAACGAGAGGGCGTGGCCCGCCACGATCCGGTCGAGCTGGCTCGGCTGCTCGGGCTTGCCCACGGCGAGGAAGGCTTCGACCCGTCCTTGTGGCCCGACCGGCTGCACCCAGATGTGATGCCCTCGATCGACGAGGGTCAACGAGAACGAGGTTCCCTCGGGGCGCGAGCCGCGCAGTTCGCTCCACACGGCGTCGACCCGGAGGCTCGCGGCGCGACCGGTGGATGCCAGAGGCAGGCCGTGAAGGTCGAGCAGGAGCGCCCAGCCCTTGATCACGCCAGCGAGCGAGGCCGCGATGCCCTCGACCCCCTGACCGTCCATCACGGCGCGGGTGAGAACGTGTTCGGCGTCGACGGCGCGCTGCAGGGTGTCGTACTGCTCGGCGAGGATGCGCGTGAAGATCGCCTCGGTGATCGCGATGAAGGGCACGGGGTACGGCACCTCGAACAACGGGAGGTCCGCCGCCTCGGCGGCAGCCACCAACGCCTTCGGGGTCTTCTCATGCGAGAAGCCGAGCCCGAACCCGAGGCCGGCAACGCCGGCGCCCGCGAGCCGCTTCACGTAGGCCCGCTGCTTGGCCGGCGTGGCGCCGATGCCCATGCCCGTACTGAGGATCACCTCGCCGCCCTTGAGCCACGGGGTCGGGTCCTCGAGCTCGCTCGCGTGGACCCAGCGCACGGGCCGATCGGTGGACCCCTGGCCCGCCAGCAGCCGCAGCGGCATGCCGGGATTGCCCATCAGGTCGCGCACGGTGACCGCCATGCGATGATTGTACGGAACGTATAGGCCGGACGGGAAGTGGTGCGGCCCGCGCCCGTATCGATGGACGGACCGTACAAAACTGAACGGCGTTCATGGTCCCGCGTGGGCCTGACATACGGGTGGGCGCGGGCGGAGACTCGTCGATGGCCGCGAGGCGGCCCAGAGTCCGCGAGGAGGCGACCGCCCGATGGACATCCCCCAGGAACGCAAGCTCGTCACCGAGGTCCCCGGCCCGAAGTCACGCGAGTGGTTCGCCCGCCGGGCCGCGGCCGTGCCCCAGGGCGTCGGCGCGATCCACCCGATCGTGACCGCCCGTGCATCGGGCTCGATCATCGAAGACGTCGACGGCAACCGGCTGATCGACTTCGCCACGGGGATCGCCGTGTTGAACGTCGGACACACCGCCCCCGAGGTCGTCGCGGCGATCCAGCGGCAGGCCGAGCTCGACACGCACACCTGCTTCCACGTCACGGCGAGCGAGCCGTACATCGAGCTGGCGGAGCGCTTGAACTCGCTCGTCCCGGGGGATCACGACAACCGGACGATGTTCGCGAACTCGGGCGCCGAGGCCGTCGAGAACGCCGTGAAGATCGCGCGCAAGGCGACGGGGCGCAGCGCGATCGTCGCGTTCGATCACGCGTTCCACGGCCGCACGCTGATGGGGATGACCCTCACGGCCAAGGTCATGCCGTACAAGCAGGGCATGGGGCCGTTCGCTCCCGAGATCTACCGCCTGCCGTTCGCATATCCGTACCGCTGGGTCTCCGGTCCCGAGCACTGCACCGAGGAGGCCCTCGGCTACGCGCTCGACGAGATGCACAAGCACATCGGCGAGGAGAACATCGCAGCCGTGATCCTGGAGCCGATCCAGGGCGAGGGCGGCTTCATCGTGCCCTCGCCGGGGTTCGTGAAGGGCATCGCCGAGTTCTGCGCCGCGAACGGCATCGTGTTCATCGCCGACGAGATCCAGTCCGCGATGGGGCGGGCGGGCCGCTGGTACGCGATCGAGGACGAGGACGTGGTGCCCGACCTGGTAACCACGGCCAAGTCGATGGGCGGCGGGATGCCGATCAGCGCGGTGACCGGACGGGCCGAGCTCATGGATGCGGTCCACCCCGGCGGCCTGGGCGGCACGTACGGCGGGAACCCCGTCGCGGCCGCGGCGGCGCTGGCCGTGCTCGACAAGATCGAGCGCGAGGATCTGCTCGCACGTGCCCGCGAGGTCGGTGAGACCGTGATGGCGCGGTTCGCGGCGATGGCCGATCGGTTCGAGGTGATCGGCGAGGCCCGCGGGCGCGGCGCGATGTGCGCGCTCGAGCTGGTGGCGGATCGCGCCACCAAGGAGCCGCTCGGCTCCGCCACGATGAACGCGATCGCGACCGGGTGCCTCGAGCGGGGCGTGATCGTGCTCACCGCCGGCACCTACGGCAACGTGCTGCGCCTGCTCCCCCCGATCAACATCGAGACCGGGTTGCTCGACGACGGGCTCGACGTGCTCGAGACCGCGATCGCCGCGGCCACCGGCTGACGCTGCTACCGTCGCCCGATGACCTCCGGCGGCGGTGACAAGCCCTCCCGGCTGCGAGGACTCGTCCTCGACATCACGCCCCTCCGGCGCTCCCGCGACTTCCGGCTGCTGTGGGGCGGGCAGTTCGTGTCCGAGCTCGGGTACCAGTTCGCCCGGGTCGCGATCTACGTGCAGGTCTGGGAGCTCACGAGGTCGCCCCTGGCCGTCGGGCTGACGGGTCTCACGGGGCTCGTCGCACTGCTCGCCGGAACCCTGACGGGCTCGTCGTTCATCGATGCGAAGGATCGCCGATCGATCCTGCTCTGGGCACAGGTGGCCCTGGCGGTCTCGGCCGGCATCCTGCTCGGCGGCGCGCTCCACGGGCATCCGCCGCTCGTCTTGATCTACGGCGCGAACGCGATCACCGCGTTCGCCGGCGCGATCGAGGACCCCGCGCGGTCCGCGATGATCCCCCGGCTCGTGGGCGAGGACCTGATCCCGTCCGCCCTGGCCCTGAACCAGGTGCTCTGGCAGACCGTCCAGATCGTCGGACCCGCGGTCGCCGGCCTCGTGATCGACCGCTTCGGGTTCGGGTTCGCGTACGGGATCGACCTGGTCACGTACGGGGCGCTGTTCCTCGCCGCGTTCCTGATGGCGCCGATGCCCCCCGATCACGACCCGGATTCGGCGTCGGGATGGGCGGCCGTCAGGGAGGGGTTCGCCTTCGTTCGCGCCCACCGGCTGATCTCGTCGACGTTCGCGATCGACCTGATCGCGATGATCTTCGGGATGCCGGCGGCGCTGTTCCCGGTACTCGCCGTCACGCAGTTCCATCGCGGCCCGGCGGTCGTGGGTCTCCTGTTCGCCGCGCCCTCGGTAGGGGCGCTCGCCGCCGCGCTGACGGGTGGATGGGTCCGGCAGGTGCGCCGGCAGGGCGAGGCCGTGATCTGGGCCGTCGGTGCGTGGGGCGCCGCGATCGCCGCGTTCGGGCTGGTGGGGTCGCACCTGTGGTGGGCGCTCGCGTTCCTCGCCCTCGCGGGCGCGGCCGACGTGGTGAGCGCGATCTTCCGATCCACGATCACCCAGGTGAACACGCCCGACCGGTTGCGTGGCCGGCTCTCGGCCATCTTCATCCTGGTGGTGACGGGCGGTCCGCGGCTCGGTGACTTCGAGGCGGGCGTCGTCGCCGCGCTGTTCTCGCCGACCGTCTCGGTGGTGAGCGGTGGGCTCGCCTGCATCGCCGGCGCGGGACTGGTGGCGATCGCGTATCCCCAACTCCGCGCCTACCGCCCCGGCATCGATGCACCTCGCACGCTCGGCGAGCCGTGAGTAGGCTTCGCGCGATGATGACGACGACCGCCGCGGACGCTGTCGGCACGACGACCGCCGAGGGCGTCTCGGCGCGGTCAGGGCCGTGACCGGGGCCGTCCAGGGCGTCGAGCTCCGCGTGCTCGACGGGCCGAACCTCTACTTCCCGCGTCCGGCGATCAAGCTCACCCTCGCGGTGCCCGGCTGGATGCGCGCATCCGAAGCGCGCGTCTCGGAGGTGGCCGGGCGACTTGGGCTCGAGGGCGCGGCGACCCCCGGCCCGCCCGGGTCCCAGCACCGGCGTCGGTTCGCCGCGCGGATCGCGGCCCAGCTGACGCGGCGCCAGGCGATCGCGTCGGGCGCTCGCCGTCTGGCGGTCAAGGCGTCCCCGGGCAGCGGGCCCGACGAGATCGTGATCGCGTTCCCCTGGCGGCGGCGCGGCGCGGCCGAGGCCCTCGCGAGGGAGACCGCTCGCGGCATGGAGGCGATCCTCCGCCGCTCCCCCGACCGATGGGTCGCCTCGTCCGGCCGCCGGCTCGCCGTCGCCGATGCCGGCGCCGAGCCGGTGGTGCCCGATCCATCGGTCCCGGTGATCCAGGTCACCGGGACGAACGGGAAGACCACGTCGGTGCGCCTGCTCGCGCACCTCGTCCGCGTGGCGGGCCGAACGGTGGCCTACTCGACGACCGACGGGGTCTATCGCGACGACGGCGTGATGGTCGAGGCCGGGGACTACAGCGGCTTCGGAGGTGCGGGGATCGCGCTCGCCCAGGACCCAGACGTCGCGGTGCTCGAGACCGCGCGCGGGGGCCTCCTGCTGCGAGGCAGCGGGGTGCTGCACAACGACGTCGCGGTCGTGACCAACGTGAGCGCCGACCACCTGGGGCTCCACGGCGTGGACACCGTCGACCAGCTCGCCGAGGTGAAGGCGATCATCACGAAGACCACCCGGCCCGACGGGTGGTGCGTGCTGAACGCCGACGATCCGCGGGTGCTCGCGATGCGGCGGCGGGCGACGGGACGACTGTGGCTCTGCTCGCCCTTCCCCGATCAGCCGGCGCTCCACGAGGTCCAGCAGGAGGGAGGGAGGGCGATGACCGTCCTCGACGGGTCGCTCACGTGGTTCGAGCATCACGTCGCCCATCGTCTCCTGCCCGTCGAGGACGTTCCCGTCACCCTCGCGGGGATCTCCCGCACCAACACCCAGAACGCGCTCGCGGCCGCGGCCGCGGCGCTGGCCGTCGGGCTCCCCGAGCGCGCCGTCGTCCGGGGCCTGCGGACCTTCGTCCTGGACCCCGAGCGCAATCCTGGGCGCACGAACCTGTTCCGGCTCGACGGCAGGATCGTGGTGATCGACTACGCCCACAACGAGGCGGGCATGCAGGGGCTCACCGAGGTCATGGACGGGCTGCACGGCCTCGGGCACGCCGTCTGGCTCGCGATCTGCACCGCGGGAGATCGCACCGACGAGATCCTGCACGCCTTCGCGCTCCGCGCCGCGCTCGGATCCGATCACCTCGCGGTGGCCGACCTCCTGCGGTATCTGCGTGGACGCGACCGGGATGACATCGTCGCGCATCTCCGCGCCGGCGCGCGGGAGGCGGGCGTCGACGACGTGCCCGAGTACGAAGACGAGCTGCACGCGCTGCGGGGCATGCTCCACGAGAGCCGCCGCGGCGACGTCGTGGGCGTCACCGCGCTCGGGATGCGATCCGAGATCTTCGCCTGGCTCGAGGAGGCCGGGGCGCGGCCGCTGGGTCCCGGGGACGTGCGGCGGATCGTGCGGCACGCGCGGGCATCGCGGACATAGGCTGCCTCGCAGGGTTTCGGCGCCGCGGGCGGCGGGTAGCGATTCGCTCGCATGCGTGCCCAACTAGACTCCGCCCCGATGGCATCGCCGAGAGGGTCCCGCTCCACCTCCGCCATGGAGGCCAAGGTCGTCGTCGCGTCCAACCGCGGGCCGGTGAGCTTCGACAAGGATCAGCGAGGCAGGCTGGTGGCTCGGCGCGGCGCTGGCGGGCTCGTCACGGCGCTGTCCGGGGTGTTCTACCGGGACGACACCTCGTGGATCTCGGCGGCCATGACCGACGGCGACCGCGCGGTGGCCCTGAAGGGCCGCACGGTCACCTCAGATTCCAACCAGCGCATGCGCTACGTGGTGATCCCCCCCGAGCGCTACGACGCCTACTACAACGAGATCGCCAACCGGATCCTGTGGTTCGTCCACCACAGCCTGTGGGACACGCCGCGCAGCCCGATGTTCGACGACGCCACCCAGGAGGCCTGGCACCACTACGTCGAGGCGAACCGCGCGTTCGCCCTCGCCCTGGCCGACGAGGCGCCCGACGATCCCGTGTACCTGATCCAGGACTACCAGCTGTGTCTGGTGCCCGCGATGCTCCGGGAGCTCCAGCCGGACGCGAAGATCGCGCACTTCTCGCACACCCCGTTCGCGGGGGCGACCTACCTGCGGATCCTCCCGGTCGAGATGCGCACGGCGGTGATCCGGGGGATGGCCGGCGCGGACGTCCTCGGGTTCCAGTCGAAACAGTGGGCGGAGAACTATCTCTTGTCGGCGCGGAGCCTCCAGGGGATCCGGGTGCTGCGGGGCGGTCGGCTCGACGTGGACGGGCGGATCGCGGCCGTGCGGTCCTTCCCGGTGGCCGTGAGCGCCGAGCCGATCCGCGAGAGCGCCGCCCAACCCGCAGCCGAGTCCGTGCGGGAGGAGCTCCGGGCGTGGGCGGGCGACCGCGCCGTGGTCCTTCGAGTGGACCGGCTCGAGCCCTCGAAGAACATCCTGCGAGGCTTCCTCGCGTTCGGGCTGTTCCTTCGCCGGTTCCCCGAGTGGCGTGGACGCGTGCAGTTCCTGTGCCTGTTCAGCCCCTCGCGCGAAGAGGTGCCCGAGTACCAGACCTACGGCGAGGAGTGCCTGGCCGAGGCCGAGCGCGTGAACCGGGAGTTCGGCACGAAGGGCTGGACCCCGATCGAGGTCAAGGTCCAGGAGGACTACGCCTACGCGGTCGCCGCGTACGACCTCTACGACGTGCTGTTCGTGAACCCCACCTACGACGGCATGAACCTGGTCGCGATGGAGGGACCGCTCGTCAACCGCCATGACGGCGTCGTGCTCCTGTCGCGGAACGCCGGCGCCTATACCCGGCTCGGGCGGCACGTGATCGGCGTGAACCCCTTCGACCTGGCCGAGACCGCCGAGGCGCTCAACGAGGCCCTGACGCTGGCCCCTGAAGAGCGGGCACGACGGGCGCGCGGACTGGCGCGCACGGTGCAGGCGCACACGCCCGCGAGCTGGCTCGCGAGCCAACTCGAGGCGGTCGACCAGGTGCGGCCCCCCGGCCGAGGCCGCTGACTCCCTAGAGCCGGCGGAGCAGCCCGACCAACCCGGCGGGCCCGTCGACCACGACGTCGGCCGCGGCCGTGAGCGCGAGCGGCGTTTCCGGACCGTGCACGGCGACCTTCACCGTCACGATCCCCTTCTCGGCGAGCTGGTCAAGGGTCTCGAACGCCCGGAGGTCGGCGAAGTCGTCGCCCGCGTAGAGCACCGCGTCCAGCTCCGACTCGGCCACGATCGCCGCAACCGCGCCTCCCTTGAGGGGGCGACCCGCGGGCACGAGCTCGAGCACCTTCTTGCCGGCGATCAACTCCATGCCGGCCCCGGCCGCGACCGGGGCGAGCAGCTCGGCGAGCCGGGCCTCGGCCCCGGCCGGGTCGCTCGTGGCCCGGTAGTGCGCCGCGATCGAACCCCCCTTGGGCTCGACCCGAACGCCCGAGATCTCCGAGGCGATCTCGCGCACCCGCTGCTCGAGCCCCTCGGGGAGCATCGCCTCGTCCTCGATCCCGTACAGGGCGGCGAGCCGGACCCCGGGGACGCCGATCAGGTCTTCGAGCTCGCGTCGGGTCCGCCCCGAGACGACGGCGACCACCGCGAAGCGCTCGGCGAGGCGGGCGAGCGCCTCGCGGGCGCCCTCACGGATCTGCGCGAGCTCGGGGCGGGCGACGATCGGGCTGAGACTCCCGTCGAAGTCCACGAGGATCCCGGCGCGGCCCTCGACGGCGGCGAACGCCTCGAGGGCGCGAGGCCTGAGCGACTCCATCGATGCTCCTGTCGTGGCGGTCGGGTGGCGATCTCCGCCAAATCCTAGTAGGCGGCGAGACCACCGATAGAGTGGGTGCCCGTGAGCAGCGCGTCCATCGTCCCCTTCCCCGGCGCAGCTGAGCCGCCTCCCGGCGGCGAGGTGTCCCCTCTGCAGAGCCGGCACGGCCCGTTCACTCCCATCGCGGAGTATGGGTTCCTGTCCGATCGCGAGGTCTCCGCGCTGATCGGCCCCAGCGGCAGCGTCGAATGGCTCTGCCTGCCCAGGCCCGACAGCCCGAGCGTCTTCGGGGCGATCTTGGACCGGTCGGCGGGCGCGTTCCGGCTGGGGCCCGCGGAGCTCCTCGTGCCGGCGGGGCGCCGGTACCTTCCCGGCACGAACGTGCTCGAGACCACCTGGCAGACCCGGACCGGATGGCTGCTCGTCCGCGACGCCCTCGTGCTGGGCCCGTGGCAGGACGAGGAACGACCCGAAGACTACACGCGTCCCCCTGGCGACTATCGCGCCTCGCACATGCTGCTGCGCGCCGTGCGCTGCGTCCAGGGTCAGGTCGATCTCGTGCTGAACTGCGAGCCGGTGTTCGACTACGGCCGCGACGACGCCCGCTGGGAGTACACGGGGCCCGGCTGGAGCGAGGCCATCGCCACCGGCAGTGGCGGCGACCCCCACCTGCGGCTCACGACCGACATGCGCCTGGGACTCGAGGGGCGGGCGGCGGTCGCGATCACCCGGCTGAACGACAACGACGCCGCGTTCGCGGCCCTGTCGTGGGACGGCGACGTGAACCCGCCGCCGGCCGACGCCGAGGAAGCGTGGCAGATGATCCACGCGACCTCGGACTTCTGGCGCGGCTGGTTGAACAAAGGCGAGTTCCCCGACCATCCCTGGCGGAGCCACCTCCAGCGTGCGGCGCTGACCTTGAAAGGGCTGACGTACGCCCCCACCGGCGCCCTGATCGCGGCCCCGACGACCTCGCTCCCCGAGTCGGCGGGCGGCGAGCGGAACTGGGACTACCGCTACAGCTGGGTGCGCGACGCGACGTTCGCGCTCTGGGGCCTCTACTCGCTGGGGTTCGACTTCGAGGCCAACAGCTTCTTCTACTTCATCGCCGACCAGATCCGCGACGGCTCGCCGTTGCACGTGATGTACGGCGTGGGCGGCGAGACCGAGCTCGAGGAATCCACGCTGGACCACCTCACCGGCTACGACCACGCGCAGCCCGTGAGGATCGGCAACGCCGCGTGGTCGCAGGACCAGCACGACGTGTGGGGCGCGCTGCTCGACTCGGTCTACCTTCACATGCGCTCGGGCGAGTTCCTCTCGGGCGTGACGTGGTCGGGCCTCGAGCGCCAGGTCGAGCGCGCGATCGAACGATGGCGCGAACCCGACCGCGGCATCTGGGAGGTCCGCGGCGAGCCCCAGCACTTCACGATGTCGAAGATCATGTGCTGGGTGGCGTGTGACCGCGGCGCCCACCTGGCCGACGTGATGGACCGGCCGGAGCTCGCCGAGCGCTGGCGCGCCGAGGCCGAGACGATCAAGGCCGACGTGCTCGCGCACGGCCTCGACGGGCGCGGCGTGTTCACCCAGGCCTACGGTTCGACGGCGCTCGACGCCTCCCTCCTCCTGGCGCCGCTGATGCGGTTCCTGCCCCCCGACGATCCCCGGATCCGCGCGACCGTGCTCGCGATCGCCGACGAGCTCACCGACGACGGCCTCGTGC
>JANLXF010000172.1:0-4342 GCA_031364965.1 Actinomycetes bacterium
TGACGATCGGGTCGTCGTGCGTGACGTCGGTGATCGGGTCGCGCCGTCCGTGCTCGAGCTCGACCTCCATGCCCTTGCGGAACTGCTCCGCGTCGAACGGGGTCACGTCGAAGTCGATCCCCAGCTCGGCCGCCACCGCCGTCGCTTGCTCCATCGCGAACCCGAGCCGTACGCCGTCCACCGTCATGTCGAGAACCTCCCGCTCGTCGTCGGACCGCCAATGTACGTCGGGCAGGGTTGCGCCGAGGCGGGTACCATGCCCCGGACCGAGCGGGTCCTGTGGCCCGCCCGACCCCGTGAGGTCGCGAGGAGGGCGCGGGTGCACGACGTCGCGAAGATGGCGGTCGAGGCCGCCCGTAAGGCCGGGGCCGACTTCGCCGACGCGCGCGCCGGCATCGACGAGACCGAGTCGCTCACCGTCCGCAACCAGGAGATGGAGGGCATCGAGCGCGACACCTCCTCGGGGGTGGGCATCCGTGTGCTGGTGGGTGGTCGCTGGGGGTTCGCGGCTACCTCGCGTCTGGACGAGGGCGAGGTCGCGCGCACCGCCGAGCTGGCGGTGCAGATCGCCAAGGCCGCGCAGCGGCTCCCGGGCGACCCCGTGCAGCTCTCCCCCGTGGAGCCCGCGGTCGACTCGTGGCGGAGCCCCGCGGCCGAGGACCCCTTCATCGTGCCGCTCGAGGAGAAGGTCGCGCTCCTGATGGAGGCCACGAACCGGATGCAGGGCGTCCCCGGGGTCTCGTTCGCCGAAGGCGGGCTCGATTTCTTCCGGCGCTCCACGTGGTTCGCGTCCTCCGACGGCGCCGCGATCGACCAGGTCGTGACGCAGAGCGGCGGTGGCCTGGAGGCGACCGCGATCGGCGACGGCGACATGCAGCGGCGCTCGTACCCCAACTCGTTCCGCGGCCACATCAAGGCGGTGGCTACGAGCACATCCGCACGCTCGGGCTGATCGAGGAGGCCGACCGGATCGGCCACGAGGCCGTCGACCTGCTTGCCGCGCCCGAGTGCCCGAGCGAGGTGACGACGCTGATCCTGGACTCGGGCCAGATGGAGCTGCAGATCCACGAGTCGATCGGCCACCCGATCGAGCTCGACCGTGTCCTCGGGATGGAGGAGGCCTACGCGGGCTCGTCGTGGCTCTCCCCCGGCGACCGCGGCACGGTGCGCTACGCCAGCGACCTCGTCTCGATCACGGCCGACGCGACGCTTCCGGGCGGCCGCGGCACCTTCGGCTACGACGACGAGGGCGTGCCGGCGCAGTCGACGCCGATCATCGTCGACGGGATCTTCCAGAACTTCCTGACGAGCCGCGAGACCGCCCACGTCGTGGGCCAGACCTCGAACGCCACGAGCCGCGCCGACGGGTGGAGTCACCTGCCGCTGATCCGCATGACGAACATCTCGATCGAGCCGCGGCAGGGATCGCTCTCGGAGATCATCGCCGACACCGACGACGGCATCTTCATGACCACGAACTCGTCGTGGTCGATCGACGACAAGCGCATCAACTTCCAGTTCGGGTGCGAAGCCGCCTGGAAGATCGAGCACGGGAAACTCACGACGATGTACAAGAACCCGAACTACACGGGGATCACGCCGGAGTTCTGGGGCTCGTGCGACGCGGTGGCCGGGCGCGAGGAGTGGGTCGTGTGGGGCACCCCGAACTGCGGGAAGGGCCAGCCCGGCCAGGTCGGCCGCGTGGGCCACGGCGCCTCGCCCGCCCGGTTCCGGAACGTCCAGGTTGGGGTGCGCTGATGCCGGGTCTCATCGGCCCCGACCGCTTCCGCGAGGTGGCCGCGGGCGCGCTCGAACTGTCGGGCGTCGACGGGGTCGAGGTGCTCTTCATGCACGACTGGGGCGGCCTCACCCGGTTCGCGAAGAGCGAGATCCACCAGAGCATCTTCCGCGAGGACACGGGGATCCGGGTGCGGGTGGTAACCGGCGACCGCGTGGGCGTGGCGGCGGCCAACGTCGCCACGCCCGAGGGCGCGTTGAAGGCCGCCCGGAGCGCGAAGGAGATGGCCGAGGTCGTAGGCCCCGACGCGATGTGGCCCGGGCTCGCCCCGGTCGCCGACGTGCCCGAGGTGCCCGGACGCTACGACGAGACCACCGCGGATTCCTCGCCCGAGGCGCGCGCGGACGCGGTCGCCACGCTGATCGGCATGTGCCCGTCGGGGTTCACCGCCGCGGGCGCGTTCGAGACCCAGGCGATCGAGATCGGCGTGGCGAACTCCCGCGGCCAGTTCTGCTGGGCGCCCTCGACGCAGGCGTCGCTCACCACGGTGATCAGCGGCGGCGAGAGCGGGAGCGGGTTCGCCGAGGTGTTCGGGGCGGGCCTGGGCGCGATCGACCCCGAGGCGATCGGGCGGCGCGCCGCCGACAAGGCCGAGCGGTCCCAGCGGCCGCGGGCGCTCGAGGCCGGCGTGTACCCGGTGGTGCTCGAGCCCGCCGCGACGGCCACCCTGGTGGCGTTCCTGTCCTACGTCGGCTTCGCGGGGCGTGCGTACGTGGAGGACCGGTCGTGCTTCAGCGGCAAGGCGGGCGAGACCGTCGTGGGCACGAACATCGACATCTGGGACGACGGGGGCGACCCCTCGACGCTCGGCGCCCCGTTCGACTTCGAGGGCGTGCCGAAGCAGCGGGCGAGCCTGATCGAGGGCGGGGTGTTCCGCGACGCGGTGTATGACCTGCGCACGGCCAAGCAGGCGGGCACGACGTCGACGGGCCACGGCCTGCCTTCACCGAATCCGGAGGGGCCGTTCCCGCTGAACCTGTTCATGGCCACGGGCGACGCGAGCCTCGACGACATGGTGGCCGCCACCGAACGCGGCGTGCTCGTCACGCGGTTCCACTACTCGAACGTGGTGAACCCGATGGAGTCCTCGATCACGGGGATGACGCGCGACGGCACCTTCCTGATCGAGGGCGGCGAGGTCGTGGGGCCGGTGCGCAACTTCCGCTTCACGCAGTCGATCGTGGAGGCGCTCTCGCACGTGTCGATGATCGGGCGCGAGGCGGAGCTCGCGAGCGAGTTCTTCTTCAGCGCGTCACGGGTGCCGGCGCTCAAGGTCGAGGCGTTCAACTTCTCGGGCGTCAGCGACCACTGAGCCTCGCGGCCGATCAGGCCGCCCCGCGAACGGCGAGCTGCATCCGGTCGCTACGACATCAGATCGCAGATCGAGGTCACGTTTCCTCTGTACGACGCGATCAGCGAGAACCCATCCTGGAACCCGTCGAACGTGAGGTTCCCGTTCGCGAGGACCCAGCCGGTGCCAGCGAGCGGGGTCGTCCACCGGCCCGTTCCCTGGACCGCGGTGCCGCTCGAGTCGTAGAAGGTCGGCCCCGCGATCGAGAACGTGCGCGAGAACTGGTTGTCGTCGCGGGTCCACGTCACGAACAGCTGCCCGCCGCTGAATCCCCGGATGGTGTTGCCGTTCGCGTCGACGAACGTGATCGAGTGCGTACGCCCACGAACGACCGCGGTCATCGCGAACGAACACACGTCGGGGAACGGGATCTCGACTTCGAAGGGTGCGCCTGCGGTGATCTGGGGCTTGGCCGCGGAGGCCGGCAGTACGAACGCGACGACGGCAGCCGTCGCGATGAAGCCGATCATGAGTCGCCGCATCGGGGGACTCCTTCCCGCGGGCAGCGGATGAGAGGAAGCCTATTGCCTGAATGCTCGTGTGCGCAACCCCTTGATAGTCAGTCCACGGGGGGCGGAACCGGCTCTGTCCCTCGGTGTCGTCCTCGGGATCGGCGCCGGATCGGTCGGTGCTTCGCTTCCGAGGAATCTTAACGGCGCCTCCGGAGAGGTCCGTGAGCTTCCTCGACGACCTTCCTGCCCCCGATGGGGTCATCGGGGTTGTCCTGGGACGCATAATGATATGAATCGGCCTCGCCCGCTCTCGGCCAGCCGACACCCGCCTCAGCGACCACTGAGCTCGATCGTCGTGAGGAACCGGCGCGGCGTCACGATCGGCGGGTCGTTGCCTTCGATCGACGTCAGGTCGCCGTCGCTCGAGACGAGCACGTGCGCGCGGGCCTCGCGGGCGAGCGCGACGAGGTAGTCGTCGTTCGCGTCGCGGGAGACTGGTTCGACCACCGAGGGATCCTCGACCATCACGGCGGCGAGCCGCAGCACCTCGACGAACGCAACGACATCGCTCTCGCTCGCCCACCGCCGGAACTTCGGCCGCAGGAGCGCCGCCGTGAGCTCGTCGAGCAACAGCGGCGAGACGACGAGCTCGAAGGCTCCTCGCGTCCACGCCCGGATGACGGCCGCGGGCACGCCGCCGGGCGTGATCAGCCCGGCGATCAGCACGCCGGGGTCGACGAC
>JANLXF010000185.1:0-9760 GCA_031364965.1 Actinomycetes bacterium
GCGAGTCCGGCGCCGTTCACGATGCAGCCCACGGACCCGTCGAGCGCGATGTAGTTGAGGCCGTGGCCCGTCGCCTCGACCTCCTTCGAGTCTTCCTCGTCGAAGTCACGGAGCTCGACCACCTTGCCCTGGCGGAAGAGCGCGTTGTCGTCGAAGCTCATCTTGCAGTCGAGCGCGACCAGTTCGCCGTCCTCGGTTTCGATGAACGGGTTGATCTCGAGCATCAGGCAGTCCTTGTCGCGGAACAGCCGGTAGATCCGCTTCAGCAGGCGCGTGAACGACGTCGTGCGGGTCCCGAGCCCGATCGCCGTCGCGACCTTGCGGCATTGGAAGTCCAAGAGCCCTACGCCGGGATCGATGTACTCCCGGTGGATCGCGTCGGGGTTCGACGCCGCGACGTCTTCGATGTCGACGCCGCCCTCGGCGCTCGCGATCACGACGATCCGTTGCGAATCTCGATCGACGAACAGCGACAGGTAGAACTCCCGCTCGATCCTCGAGGCGCGCTCGACGAGGAGCCGGCTCACGACCTGGCCCTGGGGCCCTGTCTGAGCGGTCACCAAGACGGACCCGAGCATCTGGTCGGCGACCTCCGCGGTCTTCTGCGGGGTGTTGGCGATCTTCACGCCCCCCGCCTTCCCGCGGCCTCCGGCGTGGATCTGGGCCTTGACGACCCAGCGGCTGCCCCCCAGCTCCTCGGCGACCCGCGACGCTGCCTTCGAGGTGTAGACCACCTCGCCGCGGGGGGTCGGCACCCGATAGGAGCGCAGCAGCTCCTTGGCTTGGTACTCGTGGATATTCATCCGTGCACCTCCGCGGGCCCGTCGGCGGGTCCCGCAACTCGTGCGCGCCCGAAGGCGGACGCGCGTCCCGGCGTTCACCGGGCGTCGGTCAATGCCCGGCGCTACCGGGCGTCGATCTGTTCGACCTGGTGGATCAGGTTCTCCGCCATCCGGATCGACGCGGCGTCGATCAGGCGTCCGTCGAGCGAGACGGCGCCCTTGCCTTCCTTCGCCCCGTCCTCCATGGCCTGGAGGATCCGCCGGGCTCGATCGACCTCGGCGTCGGACGGGGAGAAGACCTCGTTGGCGAGCGCCACCTGGTCGGGGTGGATCGCCCACTTGCCCTCGCAGCCGAGCGCGGCGGCGCGCCGCGCGGCGCTGCGATAGCCCTCGGCGTCGTGGTAGTCGCCGAACGGCCCGTCGATCGGGCGCAGGCCCTGGGCGCGGCACGCCGCCACCATCCGGCTGATCCCGAAGTGCCACTGATCCCCCCAGTGGATCTCGCGCGCGCCGGTCTGTGGTTCGGGATCGGTGAGCACCGCGTAGTCGGGGTTGGCGCCGCCGATGTTCGTCGTGCGTGCCCGCACACTCGCCGCGTAGTCGGCAACGCCGAACACCATCGCCTCGAGGCGGTCGGGGCGTGCGCGGCTGATCGCCTCGACGTTCGCCATGCCGGCGGCGGTCTCGATCAGGATGTGGATCCCGATCCGTCCGGGCATCCATCCGTTCCGCTGTTCGATCTGGTCGAGAAGGGTCCCGACGAACTCGACGTCGGAGGGCGAGCCGACCTTGGGCACGAGCACGGTGTCGAGCACGTCGCCGCAGGCCTCGACGACGTCGACGACGTCGCGGTAGCACCAGTGCGTGTCGAGCCCGTTGACGCGAACGCTCACGGCACCCGCCCGCCAGTCCTGCGCGCGGAGCGCCTCGATCACGTTCGCGCGTGCCTGCTCCTTGTCGTCGGGCGCGACGGCGTCCTCGAGGTCGAGGAACACGAGATCGGCCCCGAGCGTGGGGGCCTTCTCCATCGCCCGGACGTTGGTACCGGGCACGGCGAGTTCGCTCCGATGTAGTCGGTCCTTGGCAGCCATAGGCCGACTACCGTGGCAGCACGGCGTCGAACGCGGCAAGGACCCGATCGGCGGCCTCCCGGTTCGCGTTCACGCCCATCAGTCCAACGCGCCAGATCGGCGGGGCCTTGGGGCCGAGCCCGCCACCCACCTCGATGCCGTGCTCACGCAGGATCCGCGTCTGGATCTCCTTGCCGTCGATCCCCTCGGGTACCTTCACCGCGGTGAGCTCCACCAACTGGTGGTCCGGATCGGCGAGCAGGTCGTAGCCGCGCGCCCTGATCTCCTCCTGGAAGTACCGGCCGGCGTCGGCGTTGCGCGCCCAGCGCGCCTCGAGACCCTCCTCCAACGCGAGCCGGACCCCGGTGTAGAGGGCGTAGAACTGCAGGATCGGCATCGTGTGGTGGTACGTGATCGGCCGGTCGATCCAATACTTCGCCAACTCCTCGAAGTCGTAGTAGTAGGGGACCGGTCCCTGATGGCCCTGCATCGCGGCGATCGCGCGGTCGCTGATCGTCACCGGGGCCAGCCCCGGCGGGCAGCCCAGCGCCTTCTGGGAGCAGGAATAGCCGTAGTCGAGTCCCCAGGCGTCGGCTTCGACCTGCTGGCCACCGAGCGACGTGACGCAGTCGGCGTACAGGAGCGCCTCGGAGCCGGCGGCGCGCAACGCCTCGGCCAGCTCCGGCAGCGGGAACTCGGCTCCGGTCGAGGTCTCCGCGTGCACGACGCTCACGATCTTGGTCTGCGGATGCGCGGCGAGCGTCTCCATGATCCGCTCGACGGGGACGACCTGGCCGAAGTCGGCGGTGAGCTCCACGACGTTCGCGCCGACGCGGTGGGCGAAGTCGTTCAGGCGGGAGCCGAAGAAGCCCCAGTGGCAGCTGATCACGGTGTCGCCGGGCTCGACCAGGTTCATGAAGCCGGCTTCCATCGCGGAGGTACCGGAGGACGACAACGCGATCGTGAGGCCGTGATCGCCACGCCGCCAGAGCGCCCGCAGGCCGGTGACCAGGTCGACGAGGATGTCCCAGAAGTCGGGATCGAGGTGACCGTTCATCGGCAGCCGCATCGCGTCGAGCACCGTGGGATGCACGTTCGAGGGGCCGGGGCCGCAGAGCAGCCGCTGGCCCGGGTCGAGTGGCGGGATCGTCGTGGTCATGGTGGTCCCTTCTCATCCGTACGCGGCCCTCGAGCGGACCAGTCGCGCGAGCGCTGACAGGCGCTTGAACGACCGTTCAAAACGCATCCGAGTATGGCACGCAGGTCAGGGGCGGCGATAGTGGGCGGCCACACGCACGGTCAGGACCCCGCAGGAGGAGGGCGTCAGCTCGGACGGTCGAACCTGCCGAGGATCGCGTCGCGCACCCACGCGATGTGCGCCCGGTGCTCGGCCTCGTGCTGCAGGAGATGATGAAGGACCCAGGCAGGGGAGACGTCGTATCGCTCGCGCGGCCGCGGTGCGTGGAATTCCTCGACGGCCATCGACCGAAGATGCTCATGAAGGAGCGCTCGCACGCGTTCGAGCCGCGCGAGGTGCTGGCCGAGCGTCTCGCCTTCGACCACGGTGAGCACGCCGTCGGCGTCGCGATCCTCGAGCGGCGCGAGGTCGGTCGGCCACGCAACGCCGGATCCGGGACCCAGGATGTCCACGAGAAGCCAGTCCAGCTCGATCAATGCCACGTGATAGAGGAGCGTCCCGATCCGGTTCGGAGCGCCGTGGGGCGCCAGCTCGAGCATCTGGTCGGTAACGTCCTCGAGCTCACGGATCGTGTCGCGACGCCCGTCGTCCAGCGCGGACAGCCAGCGGCCCACCTCGGGCGCGTCGGCGACCGGCTCGAGGATCAGCAGCGCTCTATCGGACGTCACGTCGGTACCGTACTCCGCCGGACGCCGCGGCCGCGTCAGGCTCACCCGGGGAACGCGTCGGGGTTGAGCAGCGTGGGCGGCCGCGTGCCATCGAGGGCGGCGAACACGTTGTCGACGACGACCTCCCCCATCGCGTTTCGCGTGTCGACCGTGGCGCTTCCCAGGTGGGGGATCACGACCACATTCTCGAGGTTCAGCAGGCGCGCCTCGACCTCGGGCTCGCGTTCGAACACGTCGAGCCCTGCAGCGAAGATCTCGCCGTTCTCCAGCGCGTCGGCGAGCGCCACCTCGTCGACGACGGGTCCGCGTGAGGTGTTCACGAGTACGGCCGTAGGCTTCATGGCGCGGAACGCGTCGACGCCGAACAGGTGCCTGGTCTCCGGCGTGAGGTTCGTGTGGAGCGAGATGAAGTCCGACTCGGCGAGCAGCTCGGTGAGCTCCCGGCGTTCGGCGCCTGTCTCGGCCTCGACCTCAGGCGGCAGCGGGAACGCGTCGGCGTAGATCACCCGCATGCCGAAACCCTTCGCCCGCCGCGCGACGGCCTGCCCGATCCGTCCGAAGCCGACGATGCCGATCGTCTTATGGTGGACGTCCTGGCCGAGCATCATCAGCGGGCCCCAGATCCACGGGGTCTTCGAGCGGAGGAACCGCTCGCCTTCGCCCACGCGCCGCGCCGCCGCCATCAGCAGGGCGAACGCAGTGTCGGCGGTGGTGTCAGTGAGCACGTCAGGCGTGTTCGTGGCGAGCACACCGACAACCGTGCACGACGCGACGTCGATGTTGTCGAAGCCGACGGCATGGTTCGCGACGATCTTCAACTGGGGGCCCGCGGCGGCGAGGAATCCGGCGTCCACCTTCTCGGTCAGCATCGTGACGATCGCGTCGCGGTCCTTCACCACCTCGAGCAGCTCGTCACGCGGGATGCCGAACTCGTTGCGGTGGATCTCGACGTCGCATCGTTCGCGCAGACGCGCGAGCGGCGCGTCCATGATCGGTCGGGTCACCAGCACGTTCGGTCTGTCGCTCATGTTCGTACTCCTCCGGAGCCGACGGGCGAAGCGAGCCAGTATGCCCCGGCGAGCACACGGGGTGGTAACCACACACATCTCGGCAGCTCATGTGAGAGCATCGCGGGCCGTGCCGACCCTCACCCCGCCGACCCTCGAGACGGAACGTGTGCGGTTGCGTCCGTTCGCCTCCGACCGGTCGGATGTTGACGCGCTCGCGCGCATCCTGGGCGACCCCGTCTCGATGCGCTGGTATCCAGCACCCTTCGACCGTGACGCCACCGACCGGTGGGTCAAGCGTCAGCTCGAGCGGTACGAGGTCGACGGGATCGGGCTGCTCGCGATCGAGGACCGCGCGACCGGCGAGGTGCTGGGCGACTGCGGTCCGATGTTCCAGGACGTCGACGGTGAACGGTTCCTCGAGCTGGGCTGGCACGTCCGGCGCGACCGCCAAGGCCAGGGGATCGCGACCGAGGCCGGCGCGGCGTGCCGCGACTGGGCCTTCTCGATCGCGCGCGCTCCCTTCCTCATCTCTTTGATCCGGCCCGAGAACGTCGCGTCGTGGCGCGTCGCCGAGAAGCTCGGGTTCGAGATCTGGCGGGGGACTATCCGGGCAGACTGGGGCCACCTCGTGTACCGGCTCGACCGCCCCGACTGAGTCAGGGCCCGAGCATCGGGCGCAGCCGCTCGGCCACGGCCTCACCGATCACGCGGTGGTCGGCGGCCTCGAAGTGGATCCCGTCCACGGGGCTCGACGCGATGTGCGCGCCCAGGTCGAGCAGCGGCACGCCGCCGTACTCCGCCGCCATCGTCGCGAAGTGCTCGGCGAATCGCCGCGACTCGTCCACGGCATCCGGCGCGTCCGGCTCCCAGATCCCGAGCGGCAGGAACGGCGGGGGCACGAGCACGAGCATCTTCGGTGCACCGTCGTTCGGGCCGCATCCGCTCCCCAGCGCGACCTCCGCGAGTTTCATCGCTCCGTGTGCGGCGTGGAACGCGTTCACACCGGGGACGAACAGGTCGTTCGTGCCCAGCAAGATCACGACGACGTCGAGAGGCGCGTGGGTCTGGAGGCAGACGGACAGATGGGTGAGGCCGTTGCGACCCGGCTCGTAGGGAACGTCGAACACGGTGGTTCGTCCGTTCAGGCCTTCCTCGAGAACGTGGACATCGTCCCCGAGCGCCCCCTGGAGCACGCCAGGCCACCGCTCCCACCGGCCCAGTCGCGTCTGCGTCGAGCCTGCGTACCCCCAGGTATTCGAGTCGCCGTAACAGAGGACAGCGCGGCTCACTCGCTGACGTCGATCCGTTCGATCACGACGTCCTCCACGGGGCGGTCCTGCGCGCCCGTGCGCACAGCCGCGATCTGCTCGACGACGTCGTAGCCGTCGGTGACCTGGCCGAAGATCGTGTGGCGGCCGTTCAGGTGGGGGGTCTCGCCGACGGTCACGAAGAACTGCGAGCCGTTCGTACCGGGGCCGGCGTTCGCCATCGCGAGGCGCCCGACCTGATTGAACGTGGGGCCGTCGGCCGGGCATTCGTCCTCGAACGTGTATCCGGGCCCGCCCATGCCCGTGCCGGCTGGGTCGCCGCCCTGGATCATGAAGCCGCCGATCACGCGGTGAAAGATCGTGCCCGGGTAGAGAGCCTCCGTCTTCGTCTGCCCGTCGCGCGGGTCCTTCCACTCGCGACCGCCCGTGGCCAGGTCCACGAAGTTCTGGACGGTCTTCGGGGCGTGGTCGGGCATCAACGTGACGGTGAACGATCCCTGGTTCGTGACGAATGTGGCCGTAGGCATGGCGGCGATCCTTCCGTGCGGTCGGGTGAACCGCGAGTCTACCGGAGCGCCTGCGGTGCCCTGAGCACCGATCGAGCGTGCGGATGGCCGATGATCCGGCCCCCCCTTCTCAAGTTCTGAGCCTCGGGGAACCGATGCGTGTGACAGCCGGTCCTGAGGGGGAGTCGGCCCGAACGTCAAGGGGGGGACTGAGATGCGCATGCGTCTCGAACCGTTCGCTGTTGTCTGCGTGCTCGCGGGGAGCCTCATCGTCGCGTCCGAGGTGGCATCGGCTGCACCGGTGTCCACTGTGGCGGCGGTGATCGAGTCCGAGGGGGCGAGCTGGGGCCCGGCGCTGTCCGACGACGGGCGCTACCTGTCGTTCGTGTCCGAGGCGGCGGACCTGATCAACGGGGATCCGAGCGCCGATCCGAACGGCGTCGCCGACGTCTTCTGGGTCGACACGCTGGAGGGAACGATCCGACTGATCTCGTGCGGCGTCGGAGGCGGGCCCGCCAACGGTCCGTCATCGGCCGTCGATCTATCGGCCGACGGCCGCTACGTCGCGTTCGAGTCCACGGCGACGAACCTGATGGCCGAGGACGCGAACGGCGCTGTGAGCGACGTGTTCGTCTATGACGTGCTGGACGGGAGTCTCGAGCTCGTGTCCCGGCGAGGAGCGACGGGCGCTCAGGGGAACGCGGACAGCTTCGCGCCGTCGATCTCCGCGGACGGTCGCAAGGTCGCGTTCGCCTCCGACGCCACGAACCTCGTCGGCAATGACACGAATCTGAAGGCCGACGTGTTCATCAGGGCGCTCGACACGGCCACCACCACGAGAGTCTCGACCTCGAGCTCCGGCTCGCAGGCCAAGAACGTCACGTTCGACCCGGTGATCTCCCCCGATGGGGGCTGGGTCGCCTTCTCGTCGCTCGCGACGAACCTCGTGAGCGGCGACACGAACGGCGCCCGCGACGTCTTTCTGAAGAACCTGTCGACGGCGAAGACGATCCGAGTGTCGATCCGAAGCGACGGCACCCAGGCAGCCGGCAGCTCGTCGGTCGACGACGTGTCGGCGAACGGCAAGCAGGTGGTCTTCTACTCATCCGCGCCGAACCTGATCAAGAGCGACACGAACAACCGTGGCGACGTGTTCCTCCGCGACCGGCTCGCCTCCACCACGATCCGGGTTTCCCGATACGGCTCCACCGAGCCGAACGGGGAGAGCTTCGGCTCCTCGATCTCGGCCGACGGCGGAACGATCGTGTTCCAGAGCTGGGCCACGAACCTCGGCGACGGTGAGGACACCAACGGGGCGGCATCCGATCTGTTCGAGTATGGGGTCGCCACGAAGGTGACATCGCGGATCTCCGTCAACGTCGAGGGCGGCTGGCCCAACGACGCGAGCTACGACGCCAGGATCGCGGGAGGAGGCGGCACGATCGGGTTCACCTCGCTCGCTTCGGACATCGTCCCCGGCGACGGAAACGGTGCCGCCGACGTGTTCGTGCGCCGCCGGCTCGACGTCGGCGCTTCGGTGGCGAGGTGGAGCGTGGGGTTGCCGCCGGCGGGTGCTGCCTAGCCTGCCGAGAGCAGGGCGTTCAGCGCTCCGGCATCGGTGACCGGAAGCTGGCAGATGAAGCGCCGGCAGACGTAGGCAGTGGGCGCTCCGTCGCGCAGCTCGCGCTCGGCAAGCAGCGGAACCACCGTCGAGGCTTCGCCTCCCGGCGCGCCCACCGCGAGCACCACGTTGGGCCGGAACGCGCCGGCGACCTCGTCGGCGAGCGCCCGCGTGCCCTCGTGGTCGGGGTCGCCGACGATCGCGATCTCCTGCCCCGGCCCGAGATAGAGGTCGAGCGCGGAGAGCGCGTGGCCGAACCCGGTGGGCGCCTGGCCCATCGCGTCGCGAACGAGCCTGAGCGCTGACGCGGCGAGCCGCTCGTACTCGGCCTCGCCGGTGAACATCGCGAGTCGCAGCAGGGTCTCAGCGGCCACCGAATTCCCGCTGGGCACGGCGTTGTCGTACAGCTCCTTAGGCCGCACGACGAGCGTCTCGGCGTCGGATCCCGTCTGGAAGAACCCGCCGCGTTCCTCGTCGAAGAAGAGCCGGATCATCTCGTCGGCGAGCGCGCGGGCCTCGACGAACCAGCGGACGTCCCAGGTCGTCTCATAGAGCGTGAGGCACCCGGCCGACAGCAGCGCGTAGTCGTCGGCGAACCCGGGCGACCCGGCGACCCCGCCCCGCCAGGAGCGAAGGAGCCGACCCCGGTCGTCGCGCAGGTGCGCGAGCACGAAGGTCGCACACCGGACGGCGGCCTCCAGGTACGCCGGCTCTGCGAGCGCCCGCCCCGCCTCGGCCAGCGCGCGGATCGTCATGCCGTTCCACGCGGCCAGGATCTTGTCGTCGGTGGCGGGCTTGACCCGCCCCTCCCGGGCCTCGAACAAGACGAGTCGCGCGTCCTCGACCTCGGCGGCGAGCTCGGCGGGATCGACGCCGGACTCGGACGCGACGCTCGAGACCGACACCGGCCGCCAGAGCACGTTCGTGCCCTCCCAGTTGCCCTCGGGGGTGGCGCCGAAGCACGCCGCCACCGCTTCACCGACCAGCCCCACGAGCTCGTCCCACGGCCACACGAAGAACCGGCCCTCGACCCCTTCGCTGTCGGCGTCCTGCGACGACCAGAAGCCGCCCTCCGGGTGCTGCAGCTCGCGGAGCAGGTATTCGGCCGTCTCGATCGCCACGCGACGGTGGTCGTCGTTCCGCGTCACCTGCCAGGCGCGCGCATAGAGCTGCAGGAGCTGGGCGTTGTCGTAGAGCATCTTCTCGAAGTGGGGCACATGCCAGGTCGCGTCGGTGGCGTACCGCGCGAAGCCGCCGCCCAGGTGGTCGTACATCCCGCCCTCGCGCATCCGGTCGAGGGTGACCACCACCATCTCGAGCGCGTCGGGCTCGCCACGCAGCCCTTGCCGCAGCAGGAACTCGAGCGTCATCGGCTGCGGGAACTTCGGCGCACCGCCGAAGCCACCCCACCGCGGATCGAACGCCCGGCGGAGCGACGTTGTCGCGAGCGTCGCCACATCGGCCGAGAGGGGCTCGCGCGACTCGGTGAGCAGCCCCGTGCGCGCGATGGCCTCGGTCACGCGCCCCGCCTGCGCCACGAGCTCGTCGCGCCGTTCCGCCCAGGCCTCCGACACGCCCGAGAGCACCTGACGGAAGGAGGGCATCCCGTGCGCCGGCTCCTTCGGGTAGTAGGTCCC
>JANLXF010000269.1:0-2942 GCA_031364965.1 Actinomycetes bacterium
CCCGGCCGCCACGATGTGAGCCAGCGCGATCGAGGCGATGTCGGTCGGGAAGTTGTACGGGGTGATCGCCCCGACCACGCCGAGCGGCCGATGGGTGAGCACGAGCCGCTTGTTGGTCGTCTGCTCCTGGGTCGACGGGAACGAGAGCCCTCGGTGCCGGAGCACCTCTTCCCCCGCCTTGTGCCAGGAAGGAGCCGCGTACTCGTGTACCTCTTCACGCGATTCGGTGATCGTCTTGCCGATCTCCTGCACGAGCACCCGCGCGATCGGCTCGGCCCGCTCGACGAAGAGCGCGTTGATACGCCGGAGCACCTTGACCCGGTCGATCACCGGCGTCGCGGCCCAGCCCGGCTGGGCGGCGGCCGCGGCGGCGACGGCTCGGTCGACGTCGGCCGGGGCGCACCGTGTGATCTCGTTCACCAGCTCGCCCGAGTACGGCGAACGCACCTCGAACGTGCCGCCGGTCCCTTCCACCCATCGCCCCCCGATCAGGGCGAGATGTGGCAGAACGGGCGCCGTCTGCTCGGTCATGACCATGTCGGATCTCCTCGGTCCTGCCCCGCGCGATCCGAGCGACCACCTGTCGGGTCCGGCCACGGGGTCCAGATGGGATGCCTTCGAGGCGGACGCTACACCCATGCGGCGTCGGACGGGACCGGCTCGGTCACTCGTTCCGCAGCAGCTCCGGCCGGCGTGCAACGCGCGCCCACGGCATCGCGATCGCCGTGACCAGCACGACCATCGCCGAGACCGCGGCGGCCGTGAGCGCCAGCGGGCCGAACGGGTACACCGCGGTCTCCCCGTTCGCGCGGAACAGCAGGGCGATGACGACGAGCGACGACGCCAGACCGAGTGCGAGCGCCACGGCAAAGGGGATCGCGATCTGCACGAAGACGGAGCGGCGCATCACCGACACCGGCACCCCGATCGCCGACAGGGCGGCCATCGGACGGCGCCGCTCCATCATGCCGTCCACCGTCGAGACCAGGAGACTGGCCGCCGTCACAAGCAACACCAGCACCGTGACGAAGTTCATCATCCGTGACGTGCGGAGCGCCTCCTTCGAACCCCCGTAGGAGGAGCGGAGCTCATCGAGCGTCTCCGCGTTCGCGACCCAGGCCAGTTCGTTGCGGATCCGTTCCTCGGTCGCGGGATCACCGTCGGTCAGCACTTCGGCCCGGCTGCCCGCACGCACAGGTCCACCGGTGGGAGTACGGTCCCGCACGGACACGGAACGCACTCCCGGCACGGTGCGGAGGGCTTGGAACGCATCCGACCGGTCGTGACCGCCGTTGGACGAGACGAAGACCGTCGCCGCCGGCAGCGCCGCCGCCCACGGCCGCACCTCGACCGACGAGGACCCGCCGAGCGCGGAGAGAGCGAGCGCCTGCGCCATCCCGACGAGCGCCAGCAGGACCGTGACGCCCGCGACCACGCGGCCCGCCGAGGTGGGTTCGGATTCGAGCCGGCGGGCCCCGAGGAGGACCGAGGGCGTCGGCCCCCACCGCGCCAAGGCGTTCGCGCCGGCTCGGCCGAGCGCGGGCACGGTCCCCGCAATACCCGCGAGCACCAGCGTGAGCGATCCGGCCAGAAGCGCACCCGGCAGGGGGCGCGGCAGTTGCAGAACCGAGTCAGGGAAGGCCGATGACCCCGCGAGCCCGAGCAACCCGATCACGAGGAGCGCCGGCCACAGCGGCACCAGACGGTGCCGGCGCGTGCGGCGGGCGACGCCGACCGGCGACACGATGAGGCGTCGCATCCCCAGCATCGTCGCCAGGAGGGTGAACAGCGGCAGACCCAGTACCAAGACGACGATCCCGACCGTCGGCGGCGCGAAGTCTCCCGGGAACCATCGATAGCCGAAGATCGTGAACCTCGATACCACGATGCGGCCGAGCAGGAAGAGCGGCCAGGCAACGACGCTTCCGACGACGGAGGCCAGGGCGCTCTCGGTCGCCGCCAGCACCCGCACCTGCGTCTGTGTCGCGCCCGCGAGACGCACGGCGGCCAGACGTGCCTCGCGGGTGGCGGCCGAGAGCCGCGTGGTGGTGACGATCAGGAGCCCAACCGGCAGCAGCAGGCCGAGCACGAACACGCACAGGATCAGGAGGGCGGTGAAGGTGAGGTCGGAGGTCGGGCCCTCGACGGCGGCGAAGGACACCTCGGGTATCGCCAGGCGCTCCATGGGGAACGACGTGAGCGCGCCCAGGTACCCGTACAGCTCGCCGTCGAACAGGAGTCCCTCGTCCCCGATCGTGCCGACTACGTTCCCGGGGATCCGAGGCCGTAGCAACGCGCCGTCGGGGCCCTCGAGCAGCGCGGCCAGGGTCGGCGACACGTACGCCTCTCCCGGCCGCGGGAGCGCGGGGATCCCGGGCGGCACGGGCGCGTTCCCCACCCCCCGAAGCATGAGGATCGGGATCGCGGCGCCCTCGAACCGAGTGGTCGCTCCTCCCCATCGGAACGTGATGTCGCGCATCGGCGCCGACGGTTGCGCCACCTGGCCCCCGCGGGCCACGTCCCGAGCTCGACGGGCCCCCGTCGCCGGCCCCACGCTGAGCGCCCCCAACAGGAGTGCGACGCCGATCGCGAGGCTGAAGGCCATCAGGGCCATTCGCACCAGACTGCTTCGACCGCCCGCGAGGGCCATCCTCACGCCGAGGCCGGCGAGCCGGATCGATCGCATCATGATCCCGGGGTCGCGACGAGCGAGCCGTCGCGGACCACGATCTCGCGGTCGGCGTACGCGGCCACGCGCGCCTCGTGGGTCACCAGCACCACGGTCGTGCCCTGGTCGCGGGCGGCGCCCACCATCAGATCCATCACCAGCTCGCCGTTCAACGAATCCAGTGAGCCGGTGGGCTCGTCGGCGAACACCACCCGGGGGTCCGTCACGAGCGCCCTCGCCACGGCGACGCGCTGCGCCTGACCACCCGACATCT
>JANLXF010000284.1:0-9357 GCA_031364965.1 Actinomycetes bacterium
TCGAGATCCCGGCGCTCGTCCGGTCGGACCTGGCCGCGGGCTAGGAGCTAGTAGCGCACCCAGATCGACTGAGGCGTGGCTGGGGCGTCCTTGAAGGTGGCCCTCGTCCCGTCGACGCTGACGCCCGGCGAGGACGAGTCGACCGTGGACCCGTCGGGCAGATGGATCGTGACGTCGATGGGGATGGGCGCGAACCCCGGCTGGGGCAGGTAGTCCAGGCGATACTCGGTCGACCCGTCGGACGCCGTCGTGGCGGCGTCGGGCACCTGGTAGGTCACCGACCACGTCATCGTCTTGCCGGCACCCGCCGAGATGAACCCCGCTGAGACCGGATGGCCGAACTCGTGCTCCTGCGCCGTCGCGGTGGGGCCGCTCGCCTGATAGAAGGGCACGCCGGTCACGCCCTCGGGCTGATACACGCTGACGTGGGCGGCGAAGGTGCCGACCGGGAAGTCGTCGCCGCCTCCGTACAGCGCAGACGGGAAAAGGTCGGCCGGGTTCGCGGTGTTGTACAGCGTGAGGGTGGTGGTGACCGAGGCGCTGGCGTCGTCGGCGAGGGTCACCTCGGTCGAGACTGTTCGATCCGCGAAGAAGGCCATCTTCGATGCCCCCAACCCCGACCAGACGACGTACAGCGGGTTCCGGCCCAGGTCGGCACGCCCGGCGGCGCCCAGACGGTCGAGCAGCGATTCCTCTGCCGGGTGGCGCGACCAGATCTGCAGGTGACGCTCCTGCACGCTCCGCGAGATCGCGGTGCCCAGGGCCGTGGGGGACATATCGCGCGTCTGGATCGCATCCCAGACCGCCTGGCCGATCTGGCCCTGAAGGGCATCGGTCGCGTCGGTGTCGGGCATCGAGGGGATCTGGCGGCCCAGCACGTCCACGACGTTATCGGCAGTGATCTCGCCGTCCCAGCCGGTCGCGGTGACGGGTCCAGTGGCCTCGAGCATGTACGACATCCAGATCGGGTCCACGAAGAAGATGCCGTCGTTGCGACCCCACCCGAGCGCGTCAGTCATCTGCGTGATCACGCCGGCCGCGGTGGGCACATCGGGCGTGAAGTTCGCCTGGCGCAGGTCGATGAGCCCGTCGAACCGAGCCCACCGCGCCACGTAGTCGGGGGAGGCGTCGACGGGCGGCACCTGCTCCTCTCCCGCGGGCTTCAGCTCGGTGAGCTGCAGCTGCGAGCCGTCGGACTCCAGGGTGCCGTAGTAGCCCATGAAGCCGCCGGTGCCGCGAGGCTCGCCCGGGTTCTGGATCACGAGCAGGTAGCGACGGCCCTCGGTGAGGAGTCCCGGCATCAGCTCGGCGACGTCAGCAGCCGAGCCGACCAGCTCGGACCGGCCCGCCAGCTCGCCGCGCGCTTGGACGACCGCATCGCGCACGGGGCCGGTCAGGCCGTCGATCGAGACGTCGTTCAGCACGGTGCTCGCATCGCCGAGGCTGTCGCCCGCCCGCTGCAGCTCGGGGGCCGCTTGAAGGAGCTGCGCCGAGGGGATCGACCCCGCGGAGGAGACCCCGGGCACCCCGGTGCCCGACCACCCGACGCGCCGAGCCGCGCCGGCGAGCGTCTGCCCCGCGTCGGCGGTCAGGACGGCCGCGTCGGCCAGGGCTCCCACCGCCTGCACGTCGTCGCCGATCGCGGGCAGCCACCCAGCTACCACGGCGCCCGGATGTGCGGTGAGCGACGACGCAGCGTCCGCCGCCTCGCGTGCGCCGTCGAAGGCGGCGGTCGCATCGGGGACCTGCCCGGCCAAGAGGGAGTCGGCGCCCCGCTGCAGCTCGTCCCGGGCGGCCGTGAGGTTGCGCTTGGCCGAGATGGCCACGAACGCGGCATCTGCCAGCAGCAGGAGCACCACGATCGCCACCGCCAGGAGCGTCCATCTGGGCCATCGGCGGCCCGTTGGGGGGGTGGTCACGTGCGTGAACGTACACAACCGGCGAGCGTTCCCGCAAAAGATCGACTGCGACTTGCGCCTCCCGGGGTTCTGCGGGTAGGATACGACGGAGTTCGGTAGGCCGTTCGGCCGATGCGGGCCGGCCTACGCGAAAGGGAGGTTCCCCCGTGAGCAAGATGACGAAGCGTTCGGAAGTGGCGACGGCTGCGGTGCTCGTGCTGACGTTGGGCGGGGTGGCGCTCGCGTCGATCCAGCCGACGCTCACCTTGACCGCCTCCGTGAGTACGAAAAAGGCGATCGTCGCGCAGGGCACCTACAACCCCGTCGACACGTCCAAGTGTGGCTCCGCGGTCGGCAAGACGATACGCCTGTACGTCGACAGCCTTACGGACAGCGGATGGGATGTGCTCACCACGACCTCGGGCGCGTACTCTACAAAGACCGGGAATAATCGGCCTACGGGCACGCACACCGTGCAGACCTTCGCCCAGGGTGTTATGGGCGGAACCTACGGGACCACGCGTATCTGCGAAGACGCGTGGTCGCCGGTCCGCTCGGTCACCGTCCCCTAGCGGCACGCGATCATCTCGAGCACCGCGGTCCACCGCCCGGAACGTTTCGCCTTCATGGGCCTCGCCGTGCGAGCGCTGACGCATGCAAGTGCCGGCCGTCTGACACCCTTGCAGCCATGAGCGGCTACGACCTCCACACCCACAGCACCTGTTCCGACGGCACGAACCCGATCACCGAGAACGTGAAACTCGCGCTCGAGCGCGAGCTCACCGGCCTCGCCATCACCGACCACGACACGACGCAAGGGTTCGATGAGGCCTACGCGGCCGCCGAGGGCACCGGCCTCGAGATCGTCCCCGGCATCGAGTTCTCGGCCGAGTACCAGGGCGCGAGCCTGCACGTGCTCGCGTACTGGATCGACCCTGCGAACCCCGAGCTCCAGGCCGAGCTGCAGCGCCTGACCGACACCCGGTTCCGGCGCGGCGAGATGATGGTCGGCAAGCTCCAGGAGCTCGGCTACGATATCTCGTTCGAGCGCGTGCAGGAGATCGCCGGCGGCGGCCTGATCGCACGCCCCCACGTCGCGAAGGCGATGGTGGAGACCGGGATCGTGCCCACCGAGAAGGAGGCCTTCGACCGCTACATCAGCGACGACGGCATCGCGTACGTGCCCAAGCACGCGCTGGACCCGGTGGCCTCGGTCTCGCTGATCGAGGGCGCGGGCGGCGTCTGCGTGCTGGCCCACCCCGGCATGTGGAAGGGCCAGGGCTCGGTCCCCGACGTCCTGATCGAGGATATGGCCGCGGCGGGCATGGTCGGCCTGGAGGTCGACCACCCCGATCACGACGAGGAGCAGCGCGCGTACTACGGGGCGCTCGCGGCGCGGCTCGGCCTGATCGCCACCGGCGCGAGCGACTGCCACGGTGAGCGGTACGGCTACCGCATGGGCTGCGACACCACAGACGCCGAGCGCTACGCCGAGCTGAAGGTGCGCGCCGGCCGGTAGCGGGTCCAGCTGAACTCGCGCAGGGCTCGGCGAGGTCCCCGCCGCCGAGTGGCGCGCCGAACCACACCCGTGTATGGTGCGCACTCAGCCCTCATTTGGACCAAGGATTCGACCTTTGAGCCGAACCGCATCCAGGCCCTCTGTCCGCGCCGTCGACGGCGCGATCGAGGCCCTCGCGCCTACCGCCTTCGGGTTCCTGAAGCGACTCGTCGCCGCACCGAGCACCGTGGGGAACGAGGGTGGGGCCCAGGAGGTCGTCGTCGCCGAGCTCACCAGGCTCGGCTTCGAGATCGAGCGTCTCCCGATCCCCGACGCGATCGCCGACGACCCGCTCGCGGGGGTGCCCCTGGCCCCCTACGACGGGCGGTACGACGTGGTCGGGCGTGTCGGACCCGTCGGAGGCGCGTCGCTGCTGATCGATGGGCATATCGACGTCGTGCCGGCGGGCGAGCCCGATCTGTGGTCCACCCCGCCGTTCGTGCCGCGACGTCGCAAGGGCCGGCTGTACGGGCGCGGCGCCGGCGACATGAAGGGCGGCTTCGCGATGGCCACGCTGGCGCTCGAAGCGTTGATGGCCGAGGCGCCCGGGTCGATCGACGGCCCTCTGACCTTCCTCTCGGCGATCGAGGAGGAGTGCACCGGCAACGGGACGCTCGCGGCCGCCCGCGCGGGCGTGACGGCCGACGCGGTCATCCTGCCCGAGCCCACCGATCTCCAACTGCTGCTCGCCGGCGTGGGGATCCTCTGGCTCGACCTGACGGTGCACGGGCGTGCGGCGCACGCCGAATCGGCCGACCGCTCGGTGAACCCGGTGGACGCCACGCTGGGGTTGCTCCCCGCGATCCGTTCGTTCGAGGGGGCGATGAACGAGCGCATCGAGCCCTCGATGGCGGGCGTCACCCACCCCTACAACGTGAACCTCGGGCAGATCAGTGCAGGGGATTGGGGCTCGAGCATGCCGGCCCGCGCCCGCGTCCGCGTCCGGATAGGCCATCCCACCGCATGGACCGCCGAGGAGGCCGAGAACCGCTTCAGCGAGGCGATCGCCACCGCCGCGGCCGCCGACCCGTGGATGCGGCGTCACCCGCCCGACATCGACCGTGTGGGGTTCCGGGCGCAGGGCTACTCGATCGATCCCGATCACCCGCTCGTCCGCCGCCTGGCCGACGCGCACGAAGACGCACACCGGGATCGTCCGGCATCGGTCGCCATGGGCAGCACGACCGACGCGCGGATCTTCCTGCGGGGGTTCGACGTGCCGGCCGTGTGCTACGGCCCGGTCGCGCACGACATCCATGGGATCAACGAGAGCGTCGAGCTGGACTCGATCGTGGACGGCGCCAAGACGCTCGCCCGATTCGTCGCCGACTGGTACGCGAACCCGGAGCCACGGCCGTGACGGCGGGTCCGACCCCGGCATGGATCGATCGCGAAACGGGCACGTCGTTCTTGGAGCCGATCCGCCTGCGCAACGCCGGCGAGCACGTCGCGGACCGCCTCGTGACGGCGATCGCGCTCGGGGAGTTCGTGCCCGGTCAGCGGCTTCCCACCGAGCGTGACCTCGCGGGCATGCTCGGCGTGAGCCGGACGACGATCCGTGAGGCGATCCACCGGTTGTCGGCGCTCGATTACGTGGAGGTGCGCCGCGGCCGGGCGGGCGGCGCCTTCGTGCGGGACGGCATGGGCCCCGAGGCCAACGAGATGATCCGTCGCACGCTCCTTCCGGGCTGGGAGGGCCTCGAGCTGCTGTTCGACCTCCGCCATCTCCTGGAGGGGCTGATCGCCCGCACCGCGGCCGAGCGCCGTGACGACGACGACATCGCGAGGATCCGCGAGGCGCTCGAGCGATACCGCGGCGCGGGCGACGACCGGGAGGCATCCCGGGTGGCCGACGGCGATCTCCACGCGTCGGTGGCCACGGCGACCCACAACGCGCACCTGCGG
The DNA here is from genome assembly GCA_031364965.1 of Actinomycetes bacterium. Classification (GTDB taxonomy): domain Bacteria; phylum Actinomycetota; class UBA4738; order UBA4738; family HRBIN12; genus JAOUEA01. The sequence continues at coordinate 5,362 of JANLXF010000284.1, forward strand.
AACCTGAGCGAGCAGATCCGGCGTGAGATCAGCCTGGGGTTCGGGGCCGAACCGTACAGCCGCACGATCCGCGCCAAGGCGGTCACCGACCACGCGAAGCTCGCCGAGGCAGTGATCGCGGGCCGCGCCCCGACGGCCGCCCGGATCGCGGCGGCCCACTTCCGGCTCACCGAGGAAACCGTGCGCGAGCTCCGCGAACGCGTGCGCCCGGGATCCGAGGCCGGCCGATGAGCCCGCGGGGAAGCTTCGTCGTCCGCCGCCTGCTGTTCGCGGTCCCCGTGCTCGCGGTGATGAGCGTGTTCGTCTTCTTGATGATCCGGCTGGTCCCCGGGGACCCCGTCCAGACGATGCTGGGTTTCCGGGCCACCCCCGAGAACGTCGCCCAGGTCCGGTCCGACCTCGGGCTCGACCGCTCCCTCGTGAGCCAGTACGTCGACTACGTCGGCGGGGTCTTCCACGGGGACCTCGGGCAGGACTACGTGAGCCGTGCCCCGGTCGCCACGCTGTTGGCCCAGCGGTTGCCGGTCACCGTGGAGCTGACGATCCTCGCGATGACGCTGGCCGTGCTGGTGGGGGTGCCGCTCGGGGTGAGCTCGGCCGCGCGCGCCGGACCGCTCAGGACCGCGAGCGAGGGCTTCGTGGTCGCCGGCATCTCGATCGCGGACTTCTGGCTCGGGATCATGCTGGTCCTGGTCTTCGCCGGCACGTGGCACCTGCTGCCGCCGTCCGGGTTCGTGCGCCTGACCGAGGACCCGCTCAGGAACCTCCGCTACCTGGCGCTCCCCGTGATCACGCTCGCGTTCGGCGAGGCCGCCTACATCTTGCGGACGACGCGGGGCGCGATGGACGAGGTTCTGGGGACCCAGTACGTCCTGTTCCTTCGCGCGAAGGGCGTGAGCGAGCGTCGGATCGTGTACCGCCATGCGCTGCGCAACGCGTCGCCGACGATCGCGACCGTGGTCGGCATCCAGTTCGGCGTGCTGCTGGGCGGCGCGATCGTGATCGAGACGCTGTTCGCCCTGCCTGGCGTCGGGAGGCTGATCGTGACCTCGATCCAGCAGCGCAACTACACCGTCGTGCAGGGCGGGGTGATGGTCGTGGCCGGGCTCTTCATCCTGGTGACGCTGCTCACCGATATCGCGGTGGGCTGGCTCGACCCCCGCATCGGGGAAGGGCAGGGCTCGTGAGCGCCGCGATCGCCACGCCCGCGGCGGCGCGCGGCCGCCGCCTGCGTCCGGGGTTCCTGGCGACCCGCAAGGGGATGGTCGGGTTCGCCGTGCTCGCCTTCTTGGTCGCGGTGGCCGTGCTCGCGACGTGGATCGCACCGCACCCCCCCGACGCGATCGACGGCAGCCGCGTCCTGGCGGGCCCCACCCTCGCGCACCCGTTCGGGTCCGACGCGCTCGGGCGCGACGTCCTTTCGCGCGTGATCTTCGCCTTCCGCGTCTCGCTCGCCGTCGCCGTGGGGTCGACCCTGCTGGCGTTCGCGATCGGCACGCCGCTCGGCCTTCTGGCGGGGTACCGCGGTGGCTGGGTCGACGCCACGATCATGCGGCCGATCGACATGCTGCTCGCCCTGCCGGCCCTCCTCCTGGCGGTGGCGTTGATCGCGATCCTGGGGCCGGGCAGCGCGATCGCGCTGCTGGCGATCGCGGTGATCTACACCCCGATCCTCGCGCGCGTGGCGCGCGCGTCCACGCTCGTCGTGTCGTCGCAGACCTACGTCGAAGGGGCGCGGGCGCGTGGCGCCGGCCCGTGGCGGATCCTGACGCGCCACGTCTTGCCGAACGCCGTCGGACCCGTGATCGTGCAGGCCACGATCCTGATGGGGTTCGCCCTTCAGATCGAGGCCGCCCTGTCGTTCCTCGGGCTGGGCGCGCAGCCGCCCACGTCCTCGCTTGGCGTGATGCTCGCCGACGGTCGCGACGTGCTCAGCCAGGCTCCGTGGGTCGAGATCTTCCCCGGGGTCGCGATCGCGATCACCGTCTTGGCCTTCAACCTCTTCGGCGACGGCCTGCGCCGCCAGCTCGACCCCCGCGGGGTGACGAGATGACCGCGCCGATCCTCTGTCTCGAGGGCGTCGGCGTCGGATTCCCCACGTCGCAGGGCCGTGTCTCGGCGGTCACCGACGTCTCACTCGACGTCCGCGAGGGAGAGATCTTCGGGTTGGTGGGCGAGTCGGGATGCGGGAAGACCACCCTCGCTATGGCCACGATGGGGCTGCTGCCGTCCACCTCGGACGTCAGCGGGGCGATCCGATTCCAGGGACAGGATCTCGTCGGGCTCGATCGCGAGGCGCTCCGGCGTCTGCGCGGCGACCGGATCAGCATGATCTTCCAGGACCCGATGACCTCCTTGGATCCCGCCTTCGCGATCGGGGACCAGGTCGCCGAGACGATCCTCGCGCACCGGGACATCGGCCGGCGCGAGGCCAAGGCCCGCGCGCTCGACCTGCTCGTCGACGTGGGGATCCCCGACGCGGGGCGCCGGTACGGCGATCCGCCGCACCGGCTCTCCGGCGGGATGCGCCAGCGGGTCGTGATCGCGACGGCCCTCGCGAACGAGCCGGCGCTGATCCTGGCCGACGAGCCGACGACCGCGCTCGACGTCACGATCCAGGCGCAGGTGCTGTCGCTGCTCGCGAGCCTGCGCGAGCGCCACCGCACGACCATCGTGTTGATCACCCACGACCTCGGCGTGATCGCGCAGGTGTGCGACCGCGTGGGCGTGATGTACGCCGGCCAGCTGGTGGAGGTGGCCTCCGTCGGAGAGCTGTTCGCCCGGCCAAGGCATCCCTACACCCAGGCGCTGCTCGAGGCGCTGCCGACGGTCCACCACGAGCGCGGCGACCTCCGCGTGATAGCCGGGCGCGTCCCCGACCTCACCGATCCGCCGCCGGGCTGCCGGTTCGCGACCCGATGCCCGCACGCGATGGAGGTGTGCGCCACGACGCCGCCGCTCGCCGACGAAGACCCGGCGCATGCGGTCGCGTGCTGGCTCTCGGAGGCGACGCAGCGGGCGGCCGGGCATGTCGGGATCGCGTCAGGAGGCACGTCGTGAGTGCGCGTGGATCCGTGCTCGCGGGGAACCCCGCGCCCCTCCCGGCGACGGACTCACTCCTGGAGGTCCGGGGGCTGGTCAAGCACTTCCCTGTCGCGCACGGGCTCTTGCGGCCGGGCGCGGCGCTTCGGGCGGTGGATGGGGTCGACCTCGACGTGCGCGCGGGCGAGGTCGTGGCCGTCGTGGGGGAGTCGGGCTCGGGCAAGAGCACGCTTGCCCGGTGCGTGCTGCGATTGATCGATCCCACGGCGGGATCGGTGCGCTTCGCCGGAGAGGACGTGACGCGCGCGACGGGCCGCCGCCTCGCCGCGTTCCGCCAGCAGGTGCAGCCGGTCTTCCAGGACCCGTTCAGCTCGCTCGACCCACGGTGGCGCGTGGGGCGGAGCGTCCGCGAAGCGCTCGACGCGTACGGGATCGGCTCGCCCGAGGAACGCGACGCGCGGGTGATCGATCTCCTCGACCGCGTGGGGCTCGATCCCGCGTTCGCCGACCGACGACCCCATCAGCTCTCGGGCGGCCAGCGTCAGCGGGTCGGGATCGCGGCGGCCCTCGCGCCGAGCCCGCGGCTGATCGTGGCCGACGAGCCGGTCTCCGCGCTCGACGTGTCGGTGCAGGCGCAGGTCCTGAACCTGCTCGCGGAGCTGCAGCGCGACCTCGATCTCGCGATCGTGTTCGTCGCCCACGACCTGGCGGTCGTCGAGCACATCAGTCACCGGATCGCGGTGATGTACCTGGGCAGGATCGTCGAGACGGGGCCGACGGCGTCGGTGTTCCGCGATCCGCAGCACCCCTACACCCGGGCGCTGCTCGAGGCGATCCCGCTGCCCGTTGATCAGCACGATCGTCTCGTCCCCGTCACCCTCGAGCCGGTGGTTGATCTCGATGCCGTTCACGCGAGCGGTGGGCACCCTCACACCTCCTTGTCCATCGGGTCCC
>JANLXF010000024.1:0-2057 GCA_031364965.1 Actinomycetes bacterium
GCTGCGCGCCGACGAGGTGATCCGGTGAGTCGTACTGCCCGAATCTTTCTGATCGCGCTAGCCGCTTTCCTGACGTCGACCAATCTTGTCGAGGAAATTCACGCACAGCAGCCCAAAAGTCCCCGGCGCATCCAGGTCGTGGCGGTCAGCGTCAGCGAGCAGAGCGAACAGGCAAAGGCATTCCGCCAAGAGTTGCGTGACGCCGGTTATGTTGAAGGGCGGGACATCCTCATCGAATGGTGGTTCGGGGGCGGTCGCTACGACCGCGTGTCAGAGGCGGCTGCCGACGCGGTCCAAAGCAAACCCGATGTGATTGTCGTGGAAAGCACGACGGCAGCGCTCGCAATAAAGGGCGCGACAAGTACAATTCCCATTGTCATGGCACTGGTCAGCGATCCTGTCGGATCGGGCCTGGTCGCGAACCTTGCGCACCCTGGCAGCAACGTCACGGGGCTGACCAATCAGACCGTCGAGCTCGCGCCCAAGCGATTGCAGCTGCTTAAAGAGGCGATTCCTGATGCCAGACGCGTGGTCGTTATCTTCAATCCGGAATCGCCGCCTAATCGCATAGTGATAAGTCGTCTAAAGGAGGCGGCACCTGGGTTAGGTGTCCGATTGAAAATCTTCAGCGTACGCACGGTGGAGGAACTTCGCTCAGCGTTCGCGGGGTTAAGCCGCAAGAACGTGGACGCAGTGCTGATTGTCGACGACGCCTCTATGGCCGCGCTTGGGGACGAGATTCTGCAAATGGGATTTAAGGCCCGGTTGCCGATCGTCTATGCCCATAAGCCCCTTGCCAGAAAAGGGGTGCTGCTTTCCTATGCGGTTGACCACGCCGCGATGTTTCGGCGTGCAGCGGAGTACGTCGACAAAATTCTCAAAGGCGCCAAGCCCGCGGACCTGCCGATCGAGCAGCCCACCAAGTTCGAACTCGTGGTGAATCTGAAGACCGCAAAAACCCTTGGAATGACGATTCCGCGGTCGATCCTGTTACGTGCGGATGAGGTGATCCAATGACGCACTGCTGTCCTGACGCGGCGATCCAGCAATGACACCCAACCAGCGCGTGAACACGGACTCGCACGCAGCGGCGCTTTGCTTGCTACATGCGAGCCGGTTACGCGCGTCACGTTGGGCGTCACGGAGGAGCCGGCGTCGGGTGGTTCGTGTAGGCCTGCTACGCGCCAATGAGCTAATCTGATGAGTATGGTGTCTTCGACGATTCGCTCCTTAATCGCGAGTGTTGCGCTCGGCGCGACGCCGCTATGCGCGCCCGCGCATGCGGACCAGTCGCTGGCAATCCCCCGGGTCGGTGTCCTCACTTCCGGAGCGACCTCGTTCCCAGAAGATTACCTGCGTGACGGGCTTCGCGAGCTGGGCTACATCGAGGGCAAGAATATCCTCATCGAGTCGCGAGGACTATCCGCTCAAACGGATGAAGATCTGCGCTCGCTTGTGGCTGACTGGGCGCGCTTGAAAGTTGATCTGATCGTCGCGTTCAGCACACCTACTGCCCGCGCCGCATTGCAGGCGACAAAGGTTCCGGTCGTGTTCATATCGGGTGATCCTGTGGGCACTGGACTCGCTACGAGCCTGGCGCGCCCCGGCGGCCAAGGCACCGGAGTATCGATGCTCAACCGCGAGTTGACCGGCAAGCGCATGGAGTTGCTCAAACAAGTCGCACCGGGGATCCGGCGCATCGTTTTTCTGATGAATTCCGCCAATCCGCTGGATGCGCGGATGCTGGAAGAGGCACAGAAAGCCGCTCGAACACTTAGCGTAGAACTGGTAACGTCGGGCGCCCGCGACGCGGATGAGCTCGGCGTGGCCCTTCACCTCATGCATCCGAGCACAGCCGACGGACTCCTCGTCAGCAATGACCTCCTCTTTCTGGCGAACAAAGCCAAAATTACTCAAGCCGCGCGCAAGGCGAAGGTACCGGCGATATTTCCTTATAAGGAGTACCACGACGATGGGGCGTTGATGTCCTACGGGCCGAGCGTGAGAGAGGCAAATCGCAAGATCGCCGTCTACGTCGACAAGATCCTCAAGGGCGC
>JANLXF010000026.1:0-14983 GCA_031364965.1 Actinomycetes bacterium
GTGCTGGCAGCGGCCGCGCGCCGGCAACCGTTCGACCTGGTGATCGGCGGCGTCGAGTCCTCGGACGGCTATACGGGCACGGTGCCGTCGACCGTCGCCGAGCTGCTCGACCTTCCGAGTGTCACGTTCGCCCGCCGGGTCGACGTCGCCGACGGCGAAGTCCGCGCGGAGCGACAGACGGCCGTGGGGTACGACGAGGTCACCTGTGCGCTTCCGGCGCTCGTCACGCTTACCGCCGGCGCGACCGCGCCGCGTTACCCGAGCGTGAAGGGCATCATGCAGGCGAAGTCCAAGCCGCTCGACCGCCTGGGTCTCGCCGACCTCGGCCTGGCCGCCGGCGACCTGACGCCGGCGCAGTCGGTGCAGGCCGTGGAGCCCGCTCCCGAGAAGCCCGGGGGCGAGATCGTGGAGGCGAGCGAGGACGCGATCCGACGCATCGCCGACCTCCTGGCCGAGGCGAAGGTGATCTGAGTGGCGACCGTCTGGGTGGTGGCCGAGTTCGACGGCAGCGAGGTGTCCGGCGCCACGCTCGAGCTGCTGACGGCGGCTCGGCAGATCGCCGGATCCCTCTCGGTGGTCGCGTTCGGTTTCGGAGGTGAATCTCTCGCGGACGCGGTCGGCGCGCACGGGGCAACCCGCCTGTTCGCGATCGGCGACGACACGATCGTGGGCGCGCCACGCGCACAGGCGGCCGCGCTCGCCGCGCTCGCGACGACGCACGCCCCCGATACGATCCTGTTTCCGGCGAGCTACGAGGGCCGGGACGTCGCCGGGCGGCTCCAGGCGCTCACCGGTTCGACGTTGATGGGCAACGCGATGGACGTGATCGCATCCGATGCCGCCCGCACCGAGATCCTCGGCGGCACGCAGGTGGTCGACGTCGCGCTCGCGGGGCCGGCGCCGCACCTCGTGCTGGTCAAGCCCCGCTCGATCGAGGCGGCGTCCTCGGGAGGCGGCGCCGCCGAGGTCGAGCGGATCGTGCCCGAGCTCCCGGCCGGCCTCCGCGACGCCACCGTCGTCGCCCGCCACGAGGAGACCCACGCGGGACCCTCGCTCGACACGGCGCCGATGGTGATCTCGGGCGGCCGGGGCCTGGGCGGGCCCGAGGCGTTCGCGATGCTCGACGAGCTGGCGGCCGCGATCGGCGGGGCGGCGGTGGGCGCGACGCGTGCCGCGGTCGACGCGGGCTGGGTGCCCTACGCGTACCAGATCGGCCAGACCGGCAAGACGGTGACGCCCGAGGTGTACCTGGCAGCGGGCGTGAGCGGCGCGCTCCAGCACATCGTCGGCATGAAGAAGTCCAAGCGGATCATCGCGATCAACAAGGATCCGGAGGCGCCCCTGATGAAGATGGCCGACCTGGGTGTGATCGGTGACGTCGCCACCGTGGTGCCCGCGCTCACGGAGGAGATCCGGCGACGGGCCGGCTCGTAGCTGCCGCGGCGCTCGTCGTCGTCTGGGGAACGGCGGTCTGGCTGTTCGTGCACCGCGCGCGCCCCCGTGCCGAGCTCGTGCGGGGTGCGCGTCCGACCGGGCGCGCGGGCGAGACCGGGGCACGCGCCCGCCGCGAGCTCGTGCAGGTGCTTGGCCAGCGCAAGCTCTTCCAGAAGGCCCTTCCCGGGCTGATGCACGCCTCGATCTTCTGGGGCTTCGTGATCTTGGTGCCCACGATCGCGGAGGCGTCGATCGCGATCGTGAACCGGACATGGGAGCTCCCCATCCTCGGAAGCTCCGCGTGGTTCGCGCTGCTCGTGGACGTGTTCGCGACACTCGTGGCGTTGGGCGTGGCAACCGCCTTTTGGATCCGGAAGATCCAACGGCCGTCCCGGTTCGACGGCAGCCATCTGGGGGAGGCCGATCGCATCCTCCTGACGATCCTCGCGATCGTGACCTCGCTGCTTCTGTGGAGCGCCACCCGGATCGCACTCGGCGACGCGCCCCACCCGAACGCGATGCCGATCTCGCACCTGCTGAGCGGCATCTTCGGCGGGGGGCCGAAGACCGAGCTCGCGGAGCGGATCCTGGTCTGGGCCCACCTCCTGATCGTCCTCGGGTTCCTGGCCTACCTCCCGGGCTCCAAGCACCTGCACATCGTGACGGCCGCCCCGAACGTGTGGCTCGCGAAGACAGGGCCCTCCGGGCGACTGGAACCGCTCGAGCTCGACCTGGAGGGGCCCGAGGAGGATCTGCGGTTCGGCGCGGCGACCGCGGCCGACCTCTCCCGCAAGCAGGTGCTCGATCTGTTCAGCTGCACGGAGTGCGGCCGGTGCCAGGAGGTCTGCCCCGCCTGGGCGACCGGCAAGCCCCTCAGTCCCAAGCTCCTGATCATGGCGCTCCGTGACCACGTGTCCGCCAACGCCGGGGCGGTGCTCGCCGCGCGCAGCGACGGCACGGGCGTGGTCGAGCTGCAGCCGCTCGTCCCCGCGGCCGTCGCCGACGAGATCGTGTGGGACTGCGTGACCTGCGGGGCGTGCGTGCGCGAGTGCCCCGTCGACATCGAGCACGTCGACACGATCGTCGATCTGCGGCGTCACCTGGTCATGGCCGAGTCCCGGTTCCCGCAGGAAGCGGGCGCCTTGCTCCGAGGGGTCGAGGGGCCCGGCGAGAACCCGTGGGGCCAGCCGCAGTCGGCGCGGATGGACTGGGCGCAAGGGTTGGAGGGGATCCGCGTGTTGCAGCCCGGCGACGCCGCCCCCGAGTACCTGTTCTGGGTGGGCTGCGCGGGTGCGTTCGACGAGCGGGCGCGCGAGGCCACTCGCTCGATCGCCCGGTTGCTGGCCGCCACGGGAACCGACTTCGCCGTGCTCGGTCCGCGCGAGCGGTGCACGGGCGACCCCGCCCGGCGGATGGGGCACGAGTACCTCTTCACGATGCTCGCCCAGCAGAACGTCGCGACGCTGGGCGAGGCCGGCATCACGAAGATCGTGGCGAGCTGCGCGCACTGCTTCAACACGCTGGCGAACGAGTACCCCGACCTGGGCGGACGCTTCGAGGTCGTGCACCACACCGAGTTGCTCTCGCAGCTGATTAGGGAAGGCCGGCTGAATCCGCACGGCGCCGCCTCGGTGACCGCGACCCTGCACGATCCCTGCTACCTCGGCAGACACAACGGGAAGTTCGACGCGCCGCGCGAGATGCTCGGGGCAGCAGCCGCGTCGACGGTCGAGATGCCGCGCCACGGGGAGCGTTCGTTCTGCTGCGGCGCCGGCGGGGCCCGGTTCTGGATGGAGGAAACGGGGGAGCGCATCAACGACGCGCGGTTCGCCGAGGCCGCCGCGACCGGCGCCGACACGGTGGCCACCGCCTGTCCCTTCTGCCTGGTGATGCTCGACGACGCGTCGAAACAGGGCGAGGGCGGACCTCGCGTGGCCGACGTCGCGACGCTCCTGGCGGAAGCGACGCTCGACGGAGGCCCGGGCGCGTGACGGTCCGCCCGGCGCCGTTCCGCGTGGTGGTCGCGAAGCCGGGGCTCGACGGGCACGACCGCGGCGCGAAGGTCGTCGCGCGCGCGCTCCGCGACGCCGGGTTCGAGGTGATCTATACGGGGCTGTGGCAGACCCCGGCCTCGATCGCCGAGATCGTGTTGCAGGAAGACGCGGACGCGCTCGGACTCTCGTGTCACTCGGGCGCGCACATGACGCTCTTCCCCGACGTGGTCGAGGAGCTGCGGGTGCGAGGCATCTCCGACGTACCCCTGTTCGCCGGGGGGATCATCGCGCCGGGCGACGTGCCCAAGCTGGCCGCGATCGGGATCGAGCGGTGCTTCCCGCCGGGGACCCCGCTGCCCGACATCGTCGGATGGCTCACCGCCCGCCTCGAGATCTCGCGCGGGGAGTCGGTCGCCGATGGCTGATGACGCGCGCGCGCGCTGGGAGGAGGCGTACCGGGCCGCGGGCGACCCTGCGTCCGCCCGCACGTTCTCCGGGTTACCGCTCCGCTCGATCTACACGCCCGAGGACGTGGCCGGCCTGGACTACAACCGCGACCTCGGCTACCCCGGCGAGCCGCCGACCACGCGCGGCATCTATCCGAGCATGTATCTGGGTCGGCGCTGGACGATGCGGCAGTTCGCCGGGTTCGGGAGCCCCGAGGAGACGAACGCGCGCTTCCGGTACCTGCTCGGGCACGGGCAGACCGGCCTCTCGGTCGCGTTCGACCTGCCCACGCTGATGGGCCGCGACTCCGACGATCCCTTCGCCAAAGGCGAGGTCGGGCGGTGCGGCGTGGCGGTCGACTCGATCGCCGACATGGACACGCTGTTCGGCGGCATCCCCTTGGGCGACGTGACGACCTCGATGACGATCAACGGCCCGGCCGTGATCGTGTTCGCGATGTTCCTGGCAGCGGCCGAGCGACAGGGGGTGCCGTGGACGGCGCTCGGGGGCACGCTGCAGACCGACATCTTCAAGGAGTACATCGCCCAGCGGGAGTGGCTCTATCCACCGCGTCCGCACCTCCGGTTGATCGGCGACCTGATCGAGTTCTGCGCGCGCGAGGTCCCGCGGTTCCACCCGATCAGCATCTCCGGATACCACATCAGGGAGGCGGGCTCGACCGCGGTGCAAGAGCTCGCGTTCACGCTCGCCGACGGGCTCGCCTACGTCGAGCTCGGGATGCAGCGCGGCATGGCGGTGGACGCCTTCGCGCCGAGGCTCTCGTTCTTCTTCAACGCGCACATCGACCTGTTCGAAGAGATCGCGAAGTTCAGAGCCGCCCGCCGGATCTGGGCGCGGCGGCTCCGGGACCGCTACGGCGCGACCGACGAGCGGTCCCTGCGGCTCCGTTTCCACACGCAGACGGCGGGGTGTTCGCTCACCGCCGAGCAGCCGGAGAACAACATCGTGCGCACCGCGGTCGAGGCGCTCGCCGCGGTGATGGGGGGGACCCAATCTCTGCACACGAACTCGCTGGACGAGGTGTTCGCGCTCCCGACGGACCGTGCGGTCACGATCGCGCTGCGTACGCAGCAGATCATCGCCGAGGAGACCGGCGTGGCGAACGTGATCGACCCGTTGGGCGGCTCGTACTTCGTCGAGGCGCTCACCGACCAGGTCGAAGCCGAGGCCGAGACCTACCTGACCGCGATCGAGGAGATGGGCGACGGTTCGCTGTACGAGGGCGTGCTGCAGGGCATCGACTCGGGCTACTTCATGGCGGAGATCGCCGACGCTGCCTTCCGCGAGCAGCAGCGCTTCGATGCCGCCGACCTGATCAGGGTCGGCGTGAACGCCTACCGCTCCGACGAGGAGACCCCGCTCGACATGCTCGAGATCCCGATCGAAACCGAGCGCGCGAAGGTGGCCGGGCTGTCCGAGGTGCGCGGCGCGCGGGATCGGGCGCGCGTCGGGTCCGCGATCGCCGAGCTGACGCGGGTCGCCGGCACCGACGAGAACGTGATGCCGGCGCTGCTCGAGTGCGCGCGGGCCTCGTGCACCGAGGGTGAGATGGTGGAGGCGATGCGCGTCGTCTTCGGTTCTCACCCCGAGACGATCCGTATCTGACCCGACCAGGAGGCATCGTGCAGGACGTGCTCACGCCCGATCAGCTTCAGCTCCGCGAGCTCGTCCGCGAGGTCGTGCAGCGGGCCGTGGCGCCTCGCGCCGCCGAGATCGACGCGACCGGTGAGTTCCCTTGGGACGTGGTGGAGGCCTTCCGGTCGGCGGGCCTCATGGGGCTGCCCTTCCCGGAGCGGTACGGCGGAACCGGGGCGGGGCACCTGATGACCCTCGTCGCGATCGAGGAGATCTCGCGCGCGTGTGCGACGAGCGGGCTGATCCTGGCCCTCCAGGGATTGGGAAGTTTCGCGCTCCAGCTGGCCGGCACCGACGAACAGCGCGACCGGTACCTTCCGAAGCTCGCGAGCGGGGAGTGGATCCCCGCGTACGCGCTCACCGAGTCCGACGCCGGATCCGACGCGGCCGCGATGCGCACGACCGCGCGACGCGACGGCGACGCGTACGTGCTCGACGGCTCGAAGCGGTTCATCACGAACGCCGGCGTCGCGCAGCTGTACACGGTGTTCGCCTCGACGGACCCCGGCGCGGGTCACGCGGGGATCTCGTGCTTCATGGTCGAGGCCGATACACCCGGGTTCGCGGTCGCCCGGCTCGAGCCGAAGATGGGGATCAAGGGCTCGACGACCGGTGAGATCGTCTTCGACGGCGTGCGGGTGCCAGTCGAGAACCGGGTGGCCGGCGAAGGGGAGGGGTTCGCTCTGGCGATGCGCGTGCTCGATCGATCGCGCCCGGGGATCGCCGCGCAGGCCCTCGGCCTCGCACAAGGGGCCATCGACCATGCGCTCGCCTATGCCAAGGACCGCGAGGCGTTCGGCCAAGCGATCGTCAAACACCAGCTCGTCGCCGGGATGCTCGCCGACATGGAGACGAGGACCCAGGCAGGGCGCGGGCTCCTGTACGACGTGGGTCGCATGCTCGACGCCGATGTCGATGGCCCGGCGCTCACGAAGGCGGCCGCCATGGCGAAGCTCTTCTGCTCCGACACCGCGATGGCCGTCACGACCGACGCGGTGCAGATCATGGGCGGGTACGGCTACATCAAGGAGTACCCGGTGGAGCGCATGATGCGCGACGCGAAGATCACCCAGATCTACGAGGGCACGAACCAGATCCAGCGGCTCGTGATCGCCCGGGAGATGGCCCGCGGATCGGGGAGCTAGTCGGACGCTGCCGGCCGCGTGACGTCCACGACGTCGGCGCCGAGGAACGCCAGCAGCTCGGTTGACGCCACGTGCAGGTTCACGCCGTGCGCACCACCGCCGATCGCCACGCGCTCGGTCTCCGCGACGGTTGCGTCCGCGACCACCGGCCATGCCGTGGCTGCTCCGAACGGCGTGATCGTGCCGCGCTCGTAGCCCGTGGCAGCCCTCGCCTCCTCGGCGTCGGGGAGCGAGATCCGGCTGACCCCCAGATGGGCGCGCAGCTTCGGCCAGTCGATCTGCCGCCCGCCCGGGACCAGGACGAAGACGTAGTCGCCGGCACCTCGCCGCACCACGATCGAGCGCAGCAGCTGGCGGAGCTCGATCCCCTGGAGGGCGGCGCTGTCCTCGGCGCTCGTGGGCCGCTCGGTGCGGATCGGGTCGAAGGCGAGTCCGGAGCCCTCGAGCGCTCGCGTCGCCGGCGTATCGATCGAGCCGTCCATCGCGGGGAGCCTACCTTCACGCTCTCGTATGCGAGCATGCATCTCCATGGATGGATCGCCCTCCGCCGAACGCCTACTGCGATCGCCGCCGCCCTGGACCGTGAGGGGTGCGGTCACGTGACCGGGCGCTCCGACGTGATCCGGTGGGCGACCGACGGCGCGATCCTCGAGCTCACGATCGATCGGCCGCCCGTCAACGCGATCGACGCGGCGACCAGCCGCGAGCTGGGCGCGGCGTTCGCGGCGTTCCGAGACGACCCCGGTCTGCATGTCGCGGTGGTCACCGGCGCCGGCGACCGGTTCTTCTCCGCCGGCTGGGACCTGAAGGCCGCCGCCGCCGGCGAGCCGGAGGACTGGGGCGAGGGAGGGTTCGCGGGACTCACCGAATGCGTCGACCTCGACAAGCCGGTGATCGCCGCCGTGAACGGGTACGCGGTGGGCGGGGGGTTCGAGCTCGCGCTCGCCTGCGACCTGATCGTCGCGGCCCGGACGGCGACGTTCTTCCTGCCGGAGGTGAACCTGGGGTTCGTGCCCGATGCGGGGGGCGTGCTGCGACTGCCCTCTCGGATGCCGCGCGCGATCGCGATGGAACTGCTCCTGACCGGCCGCGCGATGGCCGCCGACGAGGCGGCCACCTGGGGCGTGGTGAATCGAGTGACCGAGCCCGGAGGTCTGCTCGACGAGGCGCGATCGCTCGCCGCACAGGTCGCGCGGGCCGCGCCCCTTGCCACGCGGGCCGTCAAGGCCATCGTGACTGCCACGCAAGGTCGATCGGTCGAGCAGGGCTACCGCGCCCTGCGCGACGGCTCGATCCCGGCCTACGACCGAGCGATCGGCTCCGACGACGCGCGCGAGGGCCCCCGCGCGTTCGCCGAAGGCCGCGATCCGGAGTGGACGGGCAGATGAAGCGGCCGCGGATCGCCGCGCCACGCGATCGCCCGGCGCGGCCTCCCGGCCCGTCGGTGGCGGATTCTCGTACCCTGGAGTGGTGCCTGACAGCATGGGGAAGCGCGCGGTTCGCGAAGCGAAGGCCAAGAAGGCCGACGCTCGTGAGGTCCGCCGCCTCGCCCGGAACCAGCGGCGTGAGGATCGGGCCAACGGCCTGATCGCCCCGGGTCCCGAGCTGGCAGAGCCCGAACCGGACATCGCGATGGAGCCCGACGAGACCGTCTGACCGCGCCCGAACCCGGGCACGGCGGCCCCGCATCACGCGCCCGTCCGCGACGCTTTCCGCCTTCCTCGCGGTGCGCGTCGACCCTTGACGCTCACAGAGCAGAAGGCAGATGACATGACCGACACCTATGTGGTGCCACGCGCCCAGACGCGCGACACCGAACCCCTCACCACCAGCTTCGCCGATCTCGGGGTCTCCCCTCGGGTCATCGACGCCCTCGCCAAACGCGGCATCGCCGAGGCATTCCCGATCCAGGCCCTCGTGATGCCCGACGCGCTCGCGGGCCGCGACATCCTCGCGAAGTCGCGCACGGGCTCGGGCAAGACCCTGGCGTTCGCGATCCCGCTCGTCGAGACCCTCACGCCGTCCGATCGTGCGCCCACCGCGCTGATCCTCGCCCCCACGCGTGAGCTCGCGAGCCAGGTCACCGAGGAGTTCCGCGCGATCGCCGACGTCCGGCGCCTGAAGGTGGCCGCGGTCTATGGCGGCGTGGGCATCGGGCCGCAGGCCAAGATCGCCCGTCACTCCGACATCGTGATCGCCACCCCGGGGCGGCTCCTCGACCTGGTGGCCCGCAAGCTGCTGCGGCTCGACCGCGTGCGCGCGGTCGTGCTCGACGAAGCCGACCGCATGCTCGACATGGGGTTCCTGCCCGACGTCCGCCGGATCCTGGAGCTCCTTCGCCCCGACCGTCAGACGATGCTGTTCTCGGCCACGCTCGACGGTGACATCGGCCGGCTGGCGGCCGCACATACCCACGATGCCGTGCGGCACGAGATCACCGACGATCGTCCCGTGGTCTCCGAGGCCACCCATCGGTTCCTGGCCGTCGACAACGCGGCGAAGTTCCGTGCGTTGGTGCGCGAGCTCGCGGCCGACCGTGGCCTCACCCTCGTGTTCGTGCGTACGAAGCGAGGAGCGGACCGCATCGCGCGGAACCTGAAGACCGAGGGCTTCAAGGCCGGTGCCCTGCACGGCGACATGACGCAGCCGCAGCGCGAGCGCGCCCTCGGTCATTTCGCGGCCGGGCGCAACGACGTGCTGATCGCCACCGACGTGGCGGCCCGCGGGCTCGACCTGGAGCACATCAGCCACGTGATCAACTACGACCCGCCCGCCGACGACAAGGCGTACGTCCACCGCGTCGGGCGCACCGCGCGCGCGGGCCGCTCGGGCACCGGGATCACGTTCGTCACACCGGAGCAGGGCGCCGACGTGCGCAAGATGGCGAAGGAGCTCAGCCTGGACGTCGAGTTCGCCGACGCGGGGATCCGCTCGGGAGCGCCGTCCTCCGGACGCCCGAACCGTCCCAACGGGGGTGCGCCGCGCCGGCCGCAGCCGGCCGGGTCCGGCCGCCGCCGCCGGGGGCGCTGAGCGGCTTACGCGTCGAGAACGGCGAGCACGTCGCCGAGCCACTCGATCGAGGACTCGGTGATGGGGTCGGCGACGACGATGGCCTCGTCGGCGCCGGCCTCCGCCAAGCCGGTCAGATGCGCCGCGATCTCGGCCGGTGAGCCGGTGACGTGCGGTGCCGAGGGGTCCGCAGGGCGTTCGCCGCGCCCGCCCTCGATCGCGATCAAGGCGCAGGCGCTCCGTTCGACGTGGCCCGGGTCGCGGGCGAGGTCCACAGCGAGCTCGCTCACCCAGCGGTTGAGGTCGCGGAACCCCTCCACGGAGTTCCCGTACGCGTCGAACCAGGTGTTCCACGACCCCACGTGCGGCAAGGTGGCGCGCAGCACGCGTTCACCCGTGCTCCCCACCATCAGGGGCACGCTGCGCGCCGGCGTGGGCAGCAACACCGCGTCCCTCACCTGGACGAAGGCCCCGTCGAACGAGACGCGGGTCCCCGCGAGGAGCCCACGGACCACCGTGAACGCTTCTTCGAACCGGGCGGCGCGCCGGTCGAAGGGGAGGCCGAACGCGTCGAACTCCGCCCGGTTCCACCCCGCCCCGATCCCGAGCGTGAGGCGTCCCCCGGCGATCTCGTCGACGGTGACGGCGGTCTTCGCGAGCACCGCCGGCGGGTGGAATCCCAGGCAGGCGACGAGCGGCCCGAGCCGGACGTGATCGGTGACGGCCGCGAGGCCGGCGAGCGTGGCCCAGGCCTCCCACGGACCGCGCTCGGGCCGGCCGTCGTCGCGATACAGGTAATGATCGCCCACCCAGACCGAGTCGAAGCCCACGGCCTCGGCGAGGCGGGCCAGCGAGCGGAGCTCCGGCCAGCGGACCTCCCGCTCGACCTCAGGCAACTGCACCCCGACGCGGAGCGGCCTCGTCATCGATCGCCTACGGACACTCGACACCCACCCCGCAGAGCTTCTGGTCGTCCTGGGACTCGACGAAGTCGACCAGCTCAGACCTCGACACGAAGGAGATGCCGTCGCCGAGGGTCGGCTCGCCGACCGTGCCCGCCGGCAGCGTCGAGTGGTAGGTCACGCATCCGCCTCCGAGGTCCACCGCGAGACCGGGGCTCTCGCCGCACCGGCGGGTGAGCGTGACGAACACCTGCGGGTTCCCGCTGAGTCCGGTCGCGAGCCCGAACGACGCGTACCCGTCGTGCACGGTCGCGTCGGCCACCATCCACCCAAGGGGCAGGTGGTCGACGCACGGGACCTTGGATGCTCCCGGCACGGCCTGGGCGAACAGGATCATCGTGCGGTCGGTGGCGCAGTCCGGGGTGAGGACGCCGTCCTTATTGGGGAAGAACATCCCCGCGCTGATGCCCGTCGTCAGCACCACGACGAAGAGCGTGGCCGCGATCAGCCACACGCGGCGCAGCGTCCAGCGCTGGATCCCGATCGGGGTTCGTTCGGGGGCGAGCGTCCGGAACCGCGCCAGGAGATCGCGCCCGTCTTCCTTCACCGATTGCTGGAGCTGCGTGGGGCTCGCGATGCCACGCGCCGCGGCGAACGCCTCGGCGAGCTCGTCGGGGGAGAAGTACCTGAGCGCGTGCTCGTAGACGCGATCGGCGTCCGAGCGCAGAGCCAGGACCAGCATCATGTTCGCCAGGTCCACCGCCTGGCGCCACGGGGAGGGCCGGACCTGCACGAAGAACACGTCGATCAGCTTGAGCTCGCCGTCGCGCACCATGAGGTTCCCCGGCTTGATATCGCGATGCGCGAGGCCGAGGTCCCACATCCGACGCAGCATCTCGAGCGCCTGGTCGATCACGGCGTCGTCGACCTCGGCCTCGCCGATCTCGACCGCGCCCTCGAAGAACTCCATCGCGATCAGGTACTCGCGCTCGGGAGTGATCTCGGCGATGCCGTACGCCGTGGGGGTCGGGAACCCCTCGTCGCCGAGCAACCGGAGCGCGTAGTCCTCATACTCAACGAATCGACGCACGGTCTGGAACGGCGTCTCGTCCTCGAGGCCGCCGTAAAGGATCGTGCGGCCGAGCTTGTACCAGCGATCCGCCCGCACGTGGCTCCGCGCGTACAGCTTGGCGAAGATCGAGCGTTCGACGCCGTTCTCGTCGAGGACACGGAGCTGCAATGGGGTCGAGCCCCCTGAGCTCTCGAGCCCCACGGGCGTGACCTCGAGCACCTGGAACCCCAGCTGATCCTGCACCGCCTCGCGGATCGCCTTCCCCCGGCGCCCGGTGACGTCGAGGTGCGCCGCCTTCCCCCGTTCGCCGTACGACACGGGGAAGACGAGGTTGGGTGTGAACGCCCGGAACAGCGCGACCGGGATCGCCACCCCGAGGATCGCGCCGCCCAGCACGTCGCTGGGGTGGTCCACGCCCAGGTACATCCGAGCCAGCCCCAGGCAGGACACGAGCCCCGCGATGGCGATCTTCGCCCGGAACCTCGGCGTACCCGGCACGACCAGCGTGTACCCGATCCCCACCAGCACGACGGTGAGGGCGGCCACCGGCAGCGACGGAGCGGCGTACCCCTCCCACCCGACGATCGCGGTGACCCCGTACGGCCGCGTGCGTTCGATCGCGACGGTCAGCAGTTGGACCGAGATCTCGACGAGCGCGAGCGCGATCAGGTACACGATCAGGTGGCGGAACCGCCGGAACGCGATCACCAGCGCAACGGCCCCCAGTCCGACGGACGCGAGCCCCCAGTTCGAACTGATCGTGTTGATCCATCGCGCGATCGACGTGAGCCCGGGCGTGCGGAACCCGGCGAGCCACGCGAGGACCGCCGAATCGATCCGATCGATGAACGCCGGCTCGATCCTGAGCCAGAGCGATCCGATGACCGACACGAGGACCACGGCCGCCAGCCAGGCCTTGCCGCTGCCGCCGATCGACGTGGCGAGGGGAGGTGGGGTGCCGCTCGGACGCCGGCGCCGCCGGCCCAGGACGGCTTCTTCCTCGGCCACGGCCTCGCTGTGCGCGGCGCTCGGGGTCTCGTCGATCTCGTTCGCGTCCATACCTGGCGCGAATCCTCCCAGGTGCCGAAGGGAAGCGGCAGGTGCTGCGCGGCGCGGGATCAGCCCGGCCGGGGCAGGTCAGGAAGGCGCGTCAGTGATGCCCGTTGCCGTGCCCGTTGCCCCCACCGTGCCCACCCTCAGCGTGCGGGTTCCCGTGTGCCGCGTCGTTGCCGTGGCCGTGCTCGGCCTTCGCGGTGTCGTGCGCGGCCTTGCGCTCGGCCTTCGCGGCATCGTGCGCGGCCTTGCGCTCGGCCTTCGCGGCATCGTGCGCGTCGTGTTTCGCCTGATTCGCGACCAGGTGCTCGAGGGCGTTCAGGAGCCCGGGCGCGTCGGGGTTCTTCATGCAGTTCGCGAGCACGTGCGCGATGGCGTTGTCCAGGCCGGTCAGCTTGACGGGCTCGTCGGTCGTGCCGTCGGTCGTGCCGTCGGTCGTGGGCTCGATGCCGGCCGCGGTGTTGCACGCGTCCGCTCGCACGGTGTCGACCGGGGTGCCGTCGGTCGTGTCGCCACCGGTCGTGCCGTCGTCGGCCGGGTCCTCGGTGTCGCCCTGGCCGCCCTCGGCCGGGTCCTCGGTGTCGCCCTGGTCGTCCTCGCCCTGCGCATCCTCGTCGCCGGGCTGGGTGGAGCTCTCGGCGGTGTCCCGGTGGACCGCGGCGTCAGGGCGCGAGGCCGCGAATCCGGCAGAGGCCACGAGGAGGAGGGAGAAGACCGACAGGATCACCGTGAGGAACCGCCGTGTGTGCGTCATGCCGGGGGTATCGGCGGGAGGGTGACTAGTTCTTGAGGGCTACTTCTACATCGGCCGCTACGATCCGCAGGCGCATGTGCCACCGCAGCCGCCGCCGGCGGGCGCCGCGGCCGGCTGCGGGTCGCGAACGGTACCCGCGGATGCGGCGAACATCGAGATCAGCCGGCGAACCCTCGTGGCGCCACAGCTCGCGCAGGAAGGGTCGGGGTCCCGCATCGCGACGCGACGGTCGAACCGCGACCCGCACCCCAGGCACTCGTACTCGTAGATCGGCATCGGCGGCAGTCTACGCGTCCTCGCCCATCACTCGGGCGATCGCGGCGACATCGCTCGGTCCGGTCCCGCAGCACCCGCCGATGAGCCCGGCGCCCCCGTCGCGCCACATGCGCGCCATCACTGCCAGATCGTGCGCGGCGACCGGCTCGGACCACGTCTTCGTCTGGGCATCCCAGGCAGCCCCCCGGTTCGGGTAAACGACGACGGGCTTGCCGCCCACCGAGCGTGCCACCTCGATCAGCGGACCGAGGTGCTGAGGTGCCGTGCAGTTCACGCCGATCGCGATCACTCGGTCGCACGCCGATGCCATCGACACCGCCTCGGAGAACGGCGTTCCGTCGCGTAGGGACTCGCCGTCTCGACACGTGAACGAGATCCAGGCCGGCGTGGCGCACCGCTCGAGCAGCCGGACGAGCGCGGCGGCCTCCACGATCGAGGGGATCGTCTCGACCGCGAGCACGTCGGCGCCGGCGGCATCGAGCACCTCGAGGCGCCTGGCGTGGAAGATCCCGAGCTCTCGCCCTCCCAGCGGGTAGTCGCCGGTGTACTCCGCCCCGTTGCCGAGCACCGCTCCGTACGGTCCGACCGAGGCGGCCACGGCCCCCCGCCCGTGTACGTCGCACGCCTCGCGCGCGAGATCGACGCTTCTCCGCATCAACCCCGCGGCGGCGTGTTCGTCGAGCCCGCGCGCTGAGAACCCCTGGAAGCTGGCCTGGTAGCTCGCCGTGATCACGACGTCGGCGCCCGCCCCCAGGTACGCCAGATGTGTCGCGCGGATCAGGTCGGGGTCCTCGAGCAAGACCCTGGCGGACCACAGATCGTCCCGGAGGTCGGCGCCACGGCGTTCGAGCTCGGTCGCGAAGCCCCCGTCGAGGACGATCGGCGCCCCGGACCCGACCCTTCGCGCGAACGACTCCATCCGACCAGCGTACCGACCCGCAGGCCCTCGGACCTTCGGCCTAGGCCGTTTGCGCGGACGGGGGCGTCGTGATGGAATGCCCCGAAGCTCAACGGCTTCGCCCGCGCGGAGGGGGTACGGGGGTTGGTCGACCAGATCTCGAGACGATCGTTCCTGCGCGGCGTTGCCGGCGTCGGCGCGGCGGGTGCGATCGGCGCCTTGGGGTGGGAAGCCCTCACCCAGGTGTCCTGGGCACAAGAGGTCCCTCACCCGGTGTGCATGGCCATGCACGTGCATTCCTCGTTCAGCGAAGGAACCGGCTCGATGGCGGCGCAGCTCGTCG
>JANLXF010000058.1:0-4266 GCA_031364965.1 Actinomycetes bacterium
CGACGAGCGAAGCCATCGCAGGAGTTCAGGCGCCCGCCCTCCGCCGAGTCTTGTCCGCGAGCAGCGCGCGGCACACCCCGAGCCCCCCTGTGCCCCCCCATCCTCGGGAGCTCCCGGCAGGTTTACCGCGTTTGCGGTACACAGTTTCGGGTGTCTTCGCGCCGATGGGCTAGGTATGACCATGGTGGGAGGCCTGGGAGCTCGGACGCCCTTGCATTGGGCGGCAGCCTCGAACAACGTCGGACGGCTCCGCGAGCTGGTGGCCTCCGGCGACGTCAACCTCGAGTCCCGCGACAAGATGGGCTACACGGCCCTGCACGTCGCGGTACAGGGCTGGAACGTCGAGGCCGCCGAGATCTTGCTCGGGGCCGCCGCGAGCGTCGAGGCCGAGACCTCCCAGGGTGCGTCGGCGCTCCTGCTCGCGGTGCACAACTCCCGCGGCCGGTGCGAGCTCCTCGATCTGCTGCGCCGTTTCGGAGCGGACCCCCAGCACCCCGACCGCGCCGGTCACACACCTCGCTCGGTCGGCCACAGCTACGGGAACCCCGCGCTCGACCGGGTCCTCGACTCCGCGTCTCGCTGACCCGTCGCCCGCCCGCGGAATCACACCGATGTGGTTTGCGTGTCAGTGCCGATGTGCACACTTGTCCACATGGTTCTCCACATGGTGGAAACGCTGGTCAGGGCCGGTGTGACAAGGAATCTCTCCGCACGACCTGCGGTGATGCAATCCACCGGAGTTATCAACTGCCGTCCTTCGGCGGAGGAACGTAGGGTGCCTGCGACAGGGATCCATCCGCGGGGAAGGGGCTAGCTTGGCGCGCGCGATCGAGGACGTCAGGCGACCGACCCGCGCCGATCCCCGGGTCCCCCCCCAGAATCTGGACGCCGAGGAATCGGTGCTGGGCTCGATGATGCTCTCCTCCGAGGCCATGGCCGACGTCGTCGAGATCCTCGAGCCCGACGACTTCTACCGCTCGGCGAACGGGCGTATCTACGCCACGATGCGTGGTCTCTACGCGCGCGGCGAGCCGGTGGACATCATCACGGCGATCGAGGCGCTCAGGCGGGAAGGCATCCTCGAGGACGTCGGCGGCCAGATCTACCTGCGCGACCTCGTCGACCAGGTGCCCACGCCGGCCTCGGCCGCGCACTACGCCGCGATCGTCTCGAAGTCCGCGCTTCGCCGCCGTCTGATCGGCGCGGCCGCCGACATCATGGAGATGGCGTACGGGGCCACCGACGACGCCGAAACCGTGGCGGACGACGCCGAGCAGCGGATCTACGACGTGGCGCGACGTGACGACCGTGACGAGGTGGCGATCCTCCGGGAACTCGTCGACAAGGCCATGTTCGACCTCGAGTCGATCCAGAACCGCGACTCCGCGTTCACCGGTCTGCCTACCGGGTTCCGAGATCTCGACACCCTCACCTCCGGTCTCCAGCCCGGGAACCTGATCGTGATCGCGGCCCGTCCCGGCGTCGGCAAGTCCTCGTTCGCCACGAACCTGGCGCGCAACATCGCGGTCAATGGCGACCCGGTCTCGATCTTCTCGCTCGAGATGTCGCGCTGGGAGATCGGCATGCGGCTGCTCTGCGCCGAGGCGCGCGTGCCGTGGGACCGCATCCGCAACAAGCGGGTGGGCCCCGACGACTGGACCCGCGTCGTGCAGGCCGCCGAGACGCTCCACGACGCGCCCCTGTCGATCGTGGACTCCGGCAGCATCAACATCGTCGACATCCGGGCGAAGGCGCGCCGCATGCGCACCGGCCGCAAGGGCCTCTCGCTGATCATCGTCGACTACCTCCAGCTGATGAGCCACCCGAGCATGGGCGGGCGCCGCCCCGACTCGCGCCAGCAGGAGATCGCCGAGATCAGCCGGTCGCTGAAGATGCTCGCGAAGGAGCTCGACATCCCCGTGATCGCGATCAGCCAGCTGAACCGCGACCCCGAGCGCCGCCAGGACAAGCGCCCGCAGCTCTCCGACCTCCGCGAGTCCGGCGCGATCGAGCAGGACGCCGACGTCGTGATGTTCATCCACCGCGACGATACCGACCCGGCGAAGAAGAACCTCGCCGACCTGATCGTGGCCAAGCACAGGAACGGGCCCACCGACACGATCCCGCTGACGTTCCTGCCCGACCTCACGCAGTTCCGCAACGCCGCGCGCGACACCGGCCCGCAGTGATCCCGGCGCCCGCCCCCTGGGCGCCCCCGACCCGCCGCCGGTTCCGCACGATCCACGACCGCCTCGCGAAGCGCTTCGGCGCGCTCGAGCCCCCCCGCCGGGTCGACGCGCTCGACGAGCTGATCCTGACGGTTCTCTCACAGCACACGAGCGATCTGAACGCCGAGCGGGCGTTCGGTGACCTGCGTGCGGCGTTCCCCGGGGGGTGGCCGGCGGTAGTCGATGCGCCGACGGTCGAGGTCGCCGACGCGATCCGCAGCGGCGGCCTCGCGAACTCGAAGGCGCCGCGGATCCGGGCGATCCTGCGCGAGGTGCATGAGCGCGAGGGCGGTTTCGATCTGTCGCGGCTGCGCGGGCTCTCCGATGCCGAGGCCCGCGACTACCTGATCTCGCTCCCCGGCATCGGACCCAAGACCGCGGCGGTCGTGTTGAGCTTCGCCCTCGGGCGCGACACGCTCCCGGTCGACACGCACGTGCACCGCGTGACGAAGCGCCTCGGCTTGATACCGCCGAAGGCGAGCGCAGAACGCGCGGACCGGATCCTGCACGACCTGGTGCCCGACGGTATGCGCACCTCGCTGCACGTCGCGTTCATCCGGCTGGGCCGCGAGATCTGCAAGGCCCCCACGCCCCGGTGCCGCGAGTGCCCGCTGAAGGATCTCTGCCCCACGGCGCCGCGCTACCTCGGAACGGCCCCCGGACGCAGGTCAGGCGCCCGATCGGGCGCCTGAGAAAGAGCGGGTGAGGGGAATCGAACCCCCGTTTCAAGCTTGGGAAGCTTGCGTTCTACCATTGAACCACACCCGCACTCCCCGACCGCCGGGGCCGTCGGGCTTCACAGTGTAGCGACCTGCTAGCGTTCCCCGCCATGAGCCAGCCGGACCCCGACCTGTGGCCGCACACGCTCTCCCGCCTCGCCGCGCACGAGTCCCTGACCGCCGATGAGAGCGCGTCCGTGATGCGCGCGATCATGGCCGGGGAGGCCTCGCCGGGGCAGATCGGCGGCTTCCTGATGGCGCTCCGCACGAAGGGTGAGACCGCCGACGAGCTCGAGGGCCTTGCGACCACGATGCTCGAGTTCGCGACCCCGGTCAGGAGCCCCGTGTCGGTCGCCGACGTCGTGGGCACCGGCGGCGATCGCAGCGGCACGTTCAACATCTCGACGGTCGCCGCGATCGTGGTGGCGGGCGCCGGCGTCCCGGTCGCCAAGCACGGGAACCGCGCCGCCTCCAGCCATTGCGGTTCGGCCGACGTCCTCGAGGCGCTGGGCGTGAAGATCGACCTCGACGCACCCGGCGTCGAACGCTGCCTCACCGAGGTCGGCATCGCGTTCCTGTTCGCGCCGGCGTTCCACCCGTCGATGGCACACGCAGGTCCGGTCCGCCGCGAGCTCCGGGTCCCCACCGCCTTCAACTTCCTCGGCCCGCTCACGAACCCCGCGCGCCCGTTCGCCCAGGCCGTGGGGTGCAGCGACGCCCGGATGCTCCCGTTGATGGCCGAGGTCCTCGCCCGCCGGGGCACCCGGGCGACGCTCTTCCGCGGCGAAGACGGCCTCGACGAGCTCACCACCACCGGCCTGTCGACCGTCTACGACGTGCGCGACGGCCAGGTCCGCGAGACCCACCTGGACCCCGCCGACCTCGGCCTTTCTCGTGCCACCCTCGACGATCTGCAAGGCGGCGATGCCGCGGCCTCGGCAGCGATCGCCCGCTCGATCCTCGCCGGGGAGACCGGCCCCACACGCGACGTCGTCCTCCTCAACGCCGCCGCCGCCCTCGAAGCCGCCGACCACGCCTCCACCCTGGCCGACGGCCTCGCGCAGGCCGCGGCCAGCATCGACTCCGGCGCCGCCCACGCAAAACTCGAAGCCTGGATCGAAGCCAGCAAGACCTAAGGAGGGCCGCAGACGCACGCGGCACGGGCGGTCGCGCACCAACGGAGGGGTTCGCCGCGCGCGTCGACGAGCGAAGCGATAGAAGGTGTCCAGGCGCCCGTCCGCAGCCAGATCGTGTCCGCGAGCCGCGCGCGGCGAACCCCGACCACCCAGGCGGGCGACCCCCACGGCCGGCGGTGTACC
>JANLXF010000179.1:0-5721 GCA_031364965.1 Actinomycetes bacterium
GCCCTCGCCGAGCTGTTCCTCCGTGATGCACAGAGGTGGGTTCGTCATCACATGGTTGAACCGCACCATCGTGAAGAGGCCACGGTCCAGCAGCGCGCGGTTCACCTTCTGCATCGTCTCGTTCAAGACGTTGAACGGTGAAAGCGGCTCCATCGTCTCGCGGTCCTTCACCAGCTCGAGCACGCCGAACAGGCCGAGGTTGCGGACCCGGCCGACGCTCGGGTGCTTGCCGGCGAGCTCGACGTGGTGGCGCGCCATCACCTCGCCCATCCGCTTCGCGTTCCCCACCAGGTCGTCCTGCTCCATGACCTCGATCGCGGCGAGCGCCGCGGCGCAGCTCAGCGGGTGCAAGTTGTAGGTGAGTCCGCCCCAGAAGACGTGCTCGTCGAAGAACGACGCGATCGCCGGGCTGATCGCGAGTGCGCCGAGCGGCAGGTACGACGACGTGAGCCCCTTCGCCGTCGACATCAGATCGGGCACGACGTCCCAGTGGTCGACGGCGAACCATTCGCCGGTACGCCCGAACCCGCACATCACCTCGTCGGCGATCATGACGATCCCGAACTCGGTGCACAGGTCGCGCACGCCCCGCAGGTACCCGTCGGGCGGGATCAAGATCCCGTTCGTGCCGGTGACGGTCTCCAGGATGAACGCCGCGATCGTCTCGGGCCCTTCGAGCTCGATCGTCTCGCGGAGCGCCGCGAGCGAGGCCTCCGCGTCCTCGGTCCCTCGCACGGTGCCGTGGTAGGGGTCGAGCACGCGCACCACACCCGGCATCGGCGGGTTCTCGTTCGCCCAGCGGCGCGGGTCACCGGTGAGGTTGATCGTCGCGTACGTGGCGCCGTGGTAACTCCGGTAGCGCGTCAGGATCTTCGTGCGGCCCGTGAACGCCTTGGCGATGCGGATCGCGTTCTCGTTCGCCTCGGCGCCGCCCAGGGTGAAGAACGATTTCTCGAGGTCGCCGGGCCACAGCGAGGCGAGCTTCTCGCCCAGCCGAGCTCGCGTCTCGAACGCCATGAACGGCGAGATGTACGGGAGCGTCTCGCCCTGCTTCGCGATCGCGTCGATCACACGCTTGTCGCCGTGACCGATGTTCACCCCCATCAGCTGCGAGTTGAAGTCCAGGTAGCGGGTGCCGTCGGTCGTGTAGAAGTACACGCCCTCGGCGCGCTCCACCGGCAGCGGCATCACCTTCGCCTGCGCCTGCCAGTCGTACAGGGTGTAACGCTTCGAGAGGTCGGTGATCTCCTGGGCTGTGAGCGGCGTGCGTTCGGTCATGGCGATGCGCCTTTCGATGGCTCGACGTCGACCCCTCGATATTCCCAGATGGGCACGCGGACCCGGTCGATTTGCTCGCCGGCATCGAACGGGCCTACGCTTCGCGAACCGCGCCTGTGGAGGGACGAGATGAAACGACGCACCGCATCGATCGCCACCGTCTTCGCGCTCGCAGCCATGCTGCCGGGAACGTCGGGCGCCCGGCCCGTGCACCCCGACGCGCCCTTCATCACCTCCGAGCCGCCGATGATCGTGGCGCTCCAGCCCGGAGTCGATATCACCCCGATCATGAACGCCGGAGAGTTGATCGGCGGCAGGCTCGGCGGCTTCCAGTTCACCGGCGTCCCCGACGGGATCGGCGCGTATCAGAGCTCGGCGAGCCGGCTCGAGGTCTTCGTGAACCACGAGCTCTCGTACCGCTACGGCGACCCCGCGTGGTCCCGCGTGTCGCACCTGTCGCTCAACCTGCAGGGCCAGGTCGTGGCCGCGAGCTATGCGGTCGACGGCACCGAGGGTTACGAGTACTTCTGCTCCGCCACGATGGACACGATCGCCGGCGTCCCCTGGTACTTCGCCGGCGAGGAGTGGATCGCCTCGCCCAAGGGTGGGATGTCGATCGCCATCAACGCGGTGACGGGCCAGGTGATCGAGACGCCGCAGTTCGGCGCGCTGAACCACGAGAACGTCGCGCCGGTCAAGGGGCTCAGCCAGGCCGTGATGTACCTGTCGGAGGACTCGTTCCGGGTTCGTTCGCAGGCCTACAGCTACTTCTCCGACACCTTCACGCACGCCCTGCGGGGCAAGGGGGCCTTCGCGGTCTGGGTGCCCAACGACCAAGGAGATGGCGACCCGTCGGCGAACGACATCGACAAGGGCGAGGTCCTCGACGGTCGGTTCGTGACGATCCCCCACGTCGAGCGGTTCGACGGGCTGCAGCTCAACGAGGTGGCCGAATCGATGGGATCGTTCAACTTCGTGCGGATCGAGGACGCCGCGCCCGACCCCACGAACCCCGGCGTCGTCTACCTCTCCGACACCGGTGCGAACAAGGCCGACACGAAGCACGGTCGCGTCTACCGGCTCACCTACGACCCGGTGCACCCGCGGCGGGCATCGCTCGAAGTCGTCCTCGATGGCGACAACGGCGACGACATCGTGAACCCGGACAATCTGGGGATCAGCGACCAGGCCCTCGTGATCCAGGAGGATCGCAACGACACCTCCTCGGGCTACGCGAGGATCCAGGTGTACGACCTCGCGACGGAGTCCCTGACGGCCGTGGCGCAGCTCGACCCGTCCGATGTCGCGATCGCCCGCGGTGGCGGCCCCGGCGTCTGGGAGTCCAGCGGTGCGGTCGACGTGAGCGACTTCTTCGGGGCTGGCTACTGGCTGCTGGACGTGCAGGCGCACAAGACCAAGGTTCGCCAACAGGGGATCGACCTGCGGGTCGACTCCGCCGTCGGCCAGCGCGGGCAGCTGCTGCTGGTCTACATCCCGGGCACGTAGGCCAGGCGGTCAGGCAGGGAGGTTCGGTCCTCCGGGCTCAGTCCCCGGTCAGGTCCTTCACGACCTGGCCGCCCTTCATCACGAAGGCGACGTGCTCGAGCGTCGAGATGTCCTCGAGCGGGTCGCCCGCCACCGCCACGAGGTCCGCGAACTTCCCGGGCTCGATCGAGCCGAGGTCGTCGGATGCCCTGAGCAGCTCGGCGCTCACGGTCGTCGCGCTGCGGATCGCCTGCATCGGCGTCATGCCGTGCCGGACCATGTAAGCGAACTGCCGGGCCACGTCTCGGTGCGGGTACACGCCGCTGTCGGTGCCGTAGGCGATCTTCACGCCGGCCTTCACCGCCTTCGCGAAGCCCTCGCGCTGCGCGTCGGTCGTCTCGCGGTTCTTCCGCAGGGAGTTCGGTGACCAACCCGCCCGGGTCCCCTCCTCCTCGATCCAGTCGCCGCAGTAGATGTCGGCCACGAGGTAGGTGCCGTGCTCGGCCATCAGCGCGATGCACTCGTCATCCATCAGCGAGCCGTGCTCGATCGAGCCGACCCCCGCGCGCACCGCGCGTTTGATCCCCTCCGCGCCATGCGCGTGCGCGGCCACGTACGTGTCGTAGAGCGCGGCCTCCTCGACCGCGGCACGGATCTCGTCCTCGCTGAACTCCGGCGCGCCCGGGTTCGTGCCCTCGGTCAGGATCGCCCCGGTCGCGATCACCTTGATCTGCGCCGCCCCACGATGGAGGATCTCGCGCACCACCTTGCGGACCTCGTCGGGTGAGTTCGCCACGCCGAACCGCAGGTCGCGCGGTAGCCGTTCGTCGACGTCGACTGCCAGGCCGGGGATGTCGCCGCCGCCGGTCGACGACGTGACGTAGGCACCGGCGCAGAACATGCGCGGACCGGGCGTCCAGCCGGCGTCGATCGCGTCGCGGAGCGCGATGTCGACGAACGCGCGGAAGGTCCCCACGTCGCGGACCGTCGTGAAGCCGGCCATCAGCGTGTCGCGCGCGTTGCGGACACCCGCCATCGCTTCTTGGGCGGGGCTCCGCACCACGAGCGCCGCATACGTCTCGTTCCCGTCGACGTCGCCGATCATGTGCGCGTGCATGTCCATCAGTCCGGGCACGACCGTATAGCCGCTGAGGTCGATCACCCGGTCGCCCTCCCGTGGGGGCGAGCCGTCGTCGGACTCGACGGACACGACCCGGTCGCCCTCGATCGTGAGCGTGAGGTCGGTCAGCATCCGCTCCCCCACGACGTCCACGAGCCGCCCGGCCTTCACGATGGTGCGCGACGTCTCCATCGCCGGAGGATAGTCCGTTACGGGGGGGTCGACGACGCCGCGAGGGCACGCAGCTCGTGGCCGTCGAACACGCGGCCGTGGCCGCCGCAGACCCGCGACGCCGGCACGTCGGCGAGACGCGTCAGCGACGTACGGAAGGCCGCCTCGTCGTCCCACGACATCAGGTCGTCGACGTACGCGGCGTCGCCCGTGAACAGCGTCCCGGTGGCCGGCTCCCACAGCGCGATCGACCCGACCGTGTGTCCCGGGACGTGGAGCACGTCGAACCGGCGGTCGCCCAGGTCCACGACGTCTCCCTCACCGAGGAACGCCGTGGGCTCAGCGCCCGGCGTGACCCACGCCTCGAGGTCGAACCCCTCCGACGGGACGGCGCTGACCGCCACGTCGGGCACCGGGTAGCCGTAGTGCGCGAAGATTTCGGCGGTTCCTTCGGCGAACCGCTCGCGCAGGAGCCGGAGCGGGAAGGGCACGCGCACGTCGTCGGCGTCGTCGGCATGGCACCGGCGGTCGACGAACTCGCGCAGGCCGCCCGTGTGGTCGAAGTGCCCGTGCGTGGCCACCGCGACGATCGGGCGGCCCTGGGTCAACGGCGCCACGAATGGCAACAGCGAGCCCACGCCGTTGCCCGCGTCGACCACGAGGTCGGCGTCACGGCCGCGCACGTGCCATACGTTCGAGACGAGGAGCGGGTCGATGTACGGCTCGACGAGCAGCGTCAGACCGTCGGCGACCTCCTCGGCCCGGAACCACGCGTCCGCGACCGGCAGCTCGCCGGTCACACGCGCGCCTCGAAGCAGACCGCGGCGGCCGGCTCACGCAGGCAGTGCTCGCTCGTCATCGACGCGTTGTAGCTCCCCACCCCGATCGCCGCCACGATGTCGCCCTCGACCACCTCGGGGAACGGCAGGTCGACCGCGAACAGGTCGTCGCCCTCGTTGATGTGTCCCGTGATCGTGACCTCGTGCACCGGTTCGGCATCGGCCGCACGGCAAAGCAGGAGGTCCAGCAGCGACCCGTAGATGAAGTACTCGCACATCACGTTCCAGCCGGTGTCGAGCCCGACGAACGTGTGACCCTCGCGGGTCTCGACCGTGACGACCTCGGCCAGGTGGATCCCCGATTCCTTCACCAGGAAGTCGCCGGGCTCCGTGGCCACGACCACGCCGAGCGGCGCCAGGTGGCGTTCCAGGATGCCGGCCCACGCCGCGAGATCGAGCGGGCGGTCGCCCGCGCCCTGCGGCACCCCGAGCCCGCCGCCGGTGTTCACCTCGACGATCGGGCATCCTTCGCCCTGCAGGAACGCCACCATCTCGGCGCCCCGCCGCACGGTCTCCTCGAAGTCGGGCAGCCCGTCGTCGAGGTAGCCGTCACCCACGTGGAAGTGCACGGTGTCCAGCGTGAGCCCGTGGCGTGCCGCGATCTCGAGCGCATCGGGAAGCTGTTCGGCGAAGATCCCGAACTTCGTGGGGCGCGGCCCGGTGTAGAGCGTCTCGCCGCCGCCCTCGCGGCTCGCGCCGATCCGCGGATTCACACGGAGCCCGTGCGACGTGCCGGGCGCGAACCGCCCCACGCGGTCCAGCTGGGTCAGCAGGTCGACGTTCAGATGCACGCCCGCCTCCAGGATCCGCGCGAGGTCGCGATCGCTC
>JANLXF010000188.1:0-3040 GCA_031364965.1 Actinomycetes bacterium
GGCCCACTGCGTTGTGGAGGCTGACGTGTCGCGGGGTCCCGGGTGATCCGCGGCGGCGGCGAACGCTTCCCTCGCTCGCGCGCGCCCGGGCGGGCGCGCTTCGCTCGGTCCAGATGTTCGCCTCTGCGGACCTCTCGGGCACGGCACCGTCGCTCCCACGGCCGTGGGCTCGGGAACGAGGCGTCTTCTCCGGCGCGCTGCCGGAGGGTCATCACCGTGGAAACCGGCCACGGGCCCGTCGGGTGGTGAGGTAGGCCCGCGCAGCGGCAGGTGCCCCGTGATCGCGCGCGCGGCATACTCGGGTTGAGCGACTCCCTGGGCCGATGCTCCTTGGTTACGAGGTGGCGATCCTCAGGAGTTCCGCGTGGATCGCGGGCGGCCCGGCGAGGATGTCGCCTTCGAGCCAGTCGGGACCGCCGGTCCAGTCGGTGACGACGCCGCCGGCTTCTTCGATCAGGAGGCCGCCGGCGGCGACGTCCCAGGGGGCGAGGTGGAGCTCGAAGAAGCCGTCGAAGACGCCGGCGGCGACCCAGGCCAGGTCGAGGCAGGCGGCACCCGGGCGGCGAAGGTCCTCGAAGGTCTCGAGGGCGACGCCGAAGGCGGCCAGGTAGCGGTGAAGCGAGGCCTTGCGGCGGAAGGGGAATCCCGTGCCGACGACCGCGTGGTCGGGGGTGCGGTCGCTGACGGAGATCCGGATCGGCGACTCGCCGTCGCGCTCGAGCCAGGCGCCCTCGCCACGGGTAGCGACGTAGATGTCGCCCAGGAAGGGCGCGTGCACGCAGCCGGCGACGGGGCGGCCGTCTTCGACCAGCGCCACCGACACGCCGACGGCGGGGAAGCCGTGGACGAAGTTCGTGGTGCCGTCGAGGGGGTCGACCACCCAGTAGCGGTCGCCGGTGGCGCCGCCTGATTCCTCGCCCTGCATCGGGATGTCGGGCGTGGCTTCGTGGAGGAGTTCCCGGATCGCGCGTTCGCTCGCCAGGTCGACGTCGGTTACCCAGTCGCCGGGGAGCCCTTTCGCCTGGGCCGAGACACCCGCCCCGGCCTCGCGGACGATCTCGCCGCCGTGCAGCGCGGCGCTGCGCGCGAGCTCGGAAAAGGCGGTCACGGGGGCCATCGGGCGGGTACCCTAACAGGGCGTCACTCGTGGGCCGGCTCCTCACGCCGGAGGCACCCAGGCGAGTTGACACTCCGTGTGTGCGACCTGTAGCTTTGGCGGTCGCGCCCCGGCTCGGCGGGCCACCGGCGCGTTCGACTCCGGTTCCGGAGTGGAGATCCGAGGAGCGGTGGCGTTACTGCTGCGCTCCGACGGTTCTGACGGCCTGCGGGGGGGACGCCTGGTGTGTCGCTCCCTGGTGTTTGACAACGACAAAGTGCAGACGAGAGACCTATGCCTACGATCGAACAACTGGTACGCAAGGGCCGCACGGTCCGCAAGGTGAAGACGAAGGCCCCTGCGCTGAAGGGGTCTCCCCAGCGGCGTGGCGTCTGCACGCGTGTCTACACCATGACACCCAAGAAGCCGAACTCGGCGCTGCGCAAGGTCGCCCGGGTGCGGCTGACCTCCCAGATCGAGGTCACCTGCTACATCCCGGGCGAGGGCCACAACCTCCAGGAGCACTCGATCGTGCTCGTTCGAGGCGGCCGCGTGAAGGACCTGCCGGGCGTGCGCTACAAGATCATCCGCGGCACGCTCGACACCGCCGGTGTGAAGGACCGCCGCCAGGCACGGTCGCGCTACGGCGCCAAGAAGGGCGGCGAGTAGCATGCCGCGCAAGGGTCCAGCCGTTCATCGCGAGGTCGCACCCGACCCGGTCTATCAGAACCCGCTGGTCACCCAGCTGATCAACAAGGTGCTGCTCGAC
The DNA here is from genome assembly GCA_031364965.1 of Actinomycetes bacterium. Lineage (GTDB taxonomy): Bacteria > Actinomycetota > UBA4738 > UBA4738 > HRBIN12 > JAOUEA01. Next base: position 1,866 of record JANLXF010000188.1, read on the forward strand.
GGCAAGAAGACCGTCGCCGAGCGCACGGTCTACGAAGCGCTCGAGTCGATCAGTCAGAAGACCGCGAACGATCCCGTGATCACGTTGAAGAAGGCGGTCGAGAACGTTCGCCCGATGCTCGAGGTGAAGTCGCGCCGGGTCGGTGGTGCCTCGTACCAGGTGCCGATCGAGGTCAGGCCCCAGCGCGGCACGACGCTCGCGCTCCGCTGGCTCGTGAACTACAGCCGCGCGCGCCGCGAGAACTCGATGGCCGAACGCCTGGTCGCCGAGATCATGGACGCCGCGAACGGCACCGGAACCTCGGTGAAGCGACGCGAGGACATGCACAAGATGGCGGAGGCCAACAAGGCTTTCGCGCACTACCGCTGGTGATGGTGCAAGAGCAGATGTGGACCCGGCCCCAGGGCCGGGTTTCCGTTGAGAGGGGGCGAGCCTAGTGGCGAGCCCCGCGGAGAAGATGCACGTGGGACAGGCCGAACAGGACGTCAAGAAGGGGAAGGCGCTGGAGATCCGCCAGTACCCTCTGGCGCGCACGCGCAACATCGGCATCATGGCCCACATCGATGCCGGGAAGACGACCACGACCGAGCGCATCCTCTACTACACCGGCAAGGCGTACAAGATCGGTGAGGTCCACGAGGGCACGGCCCAGATGGACTGGATGGCGCAGGAGCGAGAGCGCGGCATCACGATCACCTCGGCGGCCACCACGTGTCAGTGGAAAGGCCACTGGATCAACATCATCGACACGCCCGGCCACGTCGACTTCACGGTCGAGGTCGAGCGGAGCCTGCGCGTGCTCGACGGCGCGGTCGCCGTCTTCGATGCCGTCGCCGGCGTGCAGCCCCAGTCCGAGACCGTCTGGCGCCAGGCCAACAAATACAAGGTGCCGCGCATCGCTTTCATCAACAAGATGGACCGGGTCGGCGCGAATTTCTTCCATTGCATCGACGACATTCGCAATAAGCTGAAGGCGAATGCCCACGCCATCTATCTGCCGATTGGTGCCGAGGAGAATTTTTCCGGCCTCGTCGATCTCGTCCAAAACGTCGCCTATACTTTCGAGGAAAATCCGGCCGACCCGCTCGGCATGAAGCCCGTCACGATGGAGGTCCCCGCGGCCATGAAGGCGCAGACCAAGGAGTATCGCGACAAGCTCATCGAGGCCGTGTCCG
>JANLXF010000148.1:0-3669 GCA_031364965.1 Actinomycetes bacterium
GACCAGATGCTCGCACGGGTCGGGCGCGATGTCGGTGTTCACGGTCACGGAAGTGCGGTGCTTCCCGTCACACGGGGCGCGGTGACGCAGGTCACCCGGACATGTGACGTGCGTCACCGGTGCCGGACCGACGTCGTAGCATCGTCGGTCCCACGACGGGGTGAGGAACGGAGGTGGCGACGTGGCCAGGGAGGTCCAGATCGTGATCGACTGCGCGGATCCCGCGCGGCTGGCGACATTCTGGGCGAGCGCCTTGCACTACGAACTGCAACCTCCTCCCGAGGGGTTCGACAGCTGGCAGGCGGCCCTGGCCTCCTGGGGAGTGCCCGAGTCGGAGTGGAACAAGGCGAGCGCGGTCGTCGACCCGAGCGGTGCCGGTCCACGGGTCTTCTTCCAGCAGGTCCCCGAACCGAAGCGGTCCAAGAATCGGGTGCACCTCGACATCCGTGTCGGCGGGGGCCCGGAGACCGCGGCGCCCGAGCGACAGGGCCGCGTCGACGCGGAGGCGGAACGCCTCCGGTCCGAGGGCGGGACCGTCCTCCGCGTCGTCGAGGAGCGGGGTGAGCGTTGGGTCGTGATGGGCGATCCCGAGGCGAACGAGTTCTGCGTCACGTAACCCTGCACTCGGCATGCGCCGCAAGGCGAGCCGTCGGCACTGAGGATCGGTCGGTGAGCCAGCCTTGATCGACGACATCCCGGAGCGCCTCGATGGCGGCCCTTCAGGCGCCTACCAGACGCTTAACGCTCAGGCTCAGCGGCCCGAGGCGAAGGTCACGTCCACGATCTCGTCGTCCTTGCGTTCTTCCTGCCCCGCCAATCTCCGCAGGGCTCGCCTATCGGCCTTGGTCAGTTCGCCCTGCAGTGAGCGGGGCCATAGCCGATGGACCTTCACCGTGTTCATCTCGGCGCCGTACAACATCAGTTGCGCTCCGAGGTAGATCCACGCGAGCAAGCCGACTACAAGCGCGAAGGTTCCGTACACGTCCGAAGCGGACGAGACGCGATCAGCGACGATCCATCCACCGGCGCCGAGGAGGATGGTCCATCCGGTCCCTGCCACGCCGGCCCCCGGCAGCACCTGACTCCAGTTGAGGTCGGCGACCGTCAGGACACGATAGGCAACGGCGAACAGCACCACGTTGAGGATCGCCGAGCCCGCAAGCGCCCCGAGATACCCCGGGGGGCCGCTCGCACCGGCTGCCAGCCCGGCGAGCGCAGCCCCACCGAGGACGAAGATCCCAAGCACCCCGAGCATGAGGAGTGCCATCGCGATCGAGGCCGGCGTGCCGCGCCGATGTTTCCGAGGGACGTCCCATACGGCATCCATCGCCCCCTCCGCTGCGCGCACGGCGCCGAGACCAGCCCACAGTGCCAGCAGGATGCCGATGGCCAGCGTCAGACCCGAGCCGTCGATCTCGCCCATGTTGCTGCGGATCTGGGCACCGATCACTGGGAACTGGGCCAGGGCCGAGTCGAGGAGCTTCGCCTGGAGGTCGGGCCGGTCGCGTAGGACTATGCCTGCGAGCGACGTGAACACCATCAGCAACGGGAACAGCGAGAAGAATCCGTAATAAGAGATCGAGGCCGCGAGCGACCCTGCCCCGCTTTCACCGAAGCGCTTGACGACGGCATACGGGAACCCCGCCCACGGGTGGGTTCGCTGGAACCCGTCCACGCGTCGGAGGGGAGAATTCACGGCCACACTAAAGCTTTCCCCAAAAGAGGCCGGACGAAAACGGGTCCGTAGGGTCTTCAACCGTCACCGAACGACTCGCAGCCGCAACAGGAGGCGGAGCGGGCTGGCCGACTCGTGATAAGAGAGAACCTAGGCTTTGACCCGGGGCAACGTTGCGATCTCGCGAGCGCCTGGCCAAGCTCCGGGGGTGGGACTCGAACCCACAACCTACGGATTAACAGTCCGCCGCTCTGCCGGTTGAGCTACCCCGGAACGTGATGCGCCGCGCAGTCTACCAGCGGCCTTTCCTCGGCCTCGGACGGTAGGCTGTGCGCCACACGTTCGCTTCAGTTCTTCGACACGAAAGGTCGTCCGATGAAGGTCCGCAATCTGCTCCTGCTCGCCGGAGGCGTCGCCCTCGGCTACAAGCTCGCCCAACGGATGCGCGAGGACGACCCGTACGTCGTCTCGGGACCACAGCGGGAGAAGTCGGGCTCGGCCCCGCTCCGGATCGTCACCGGCCAGGCGCAGCGTATCGTGGATCAGGCGGGCGTCCTCAGCCTCGATGCGATCCGGCGCACGAGGGTCGCGATCCAGTCGCGGCTCGGCGATGGCGAGGCGGACGACGCGGCCTGGAACTGATGCGAGCGCCTCCGGGCGTCACTCGAGATAGTCGCGGAGCTTCTGCGAGCGGCTCGGATGCCGCAGCTTCGAGAGCGTCTTCGACTCGATCTGGCGGATCCGCTCGCGCGTGACACCGAACTCGCGGCCCACTTCCTCCAACGTGCGAGGGTGGCCGTCGACGAGGCCGAAACGGAGTTGGATCACCTTCTTCTCGCGCTCGCTGAGCGTGTGCAGCACGCTCTCGAGCTGCTCCTGCAGCAGGATGAAGCTGGCCGCGTCGACGGGGACCACGGCCTCGGCGTCCTCGATGAAGTCGCCGAGGTGCGAGTCTTCTTCCTCCCCGATCGGGGTCTCGAGCGAGACGGGCTCCTGCGAGACCTTCTGGATCTCGCGAACCTTCTCGGCGCTGATGCCCATGACCTTGCCGATCTCGTCCGGCGTCGGCTCGCGTCCCAGGTCCTGCAGCAGCTGACGCTGCACGCGCACGAGCTTGTTGATCGTCTCGACCATGTGCACGGGGATCCGGATCGTGCGCGCCTGGTCGGCGATCGCCCGGGTGATCGCCTGGCGGATCCACCAGGTGGCGTACGTCGAGAACTTGAAGCCCTTGTCGTAGTCGAACTTCTCGACCGCGCGGATCAGGCCCAGGTTCCCCTCCTGGATCAGGTCGAGGAAGAGCATCCCTCGTCCCACGTAGCGCTTGGCGATCGAGACCACCAGGCGCAGGTTCGCCTCGATCAGCTTGCGCTTGGCGAGCTGGCCGTCGCGCTCGACCCGGTGCAGCCAGGTCCCTAGCTCGTCCTCGGTCTTGGGCTTGTAGCTCTTCGCGATCTTCTCGCGCCCGATGCCCTCGACCTTGCCGAAGGCGTTGAGCTGGTGGTCGCGGATCTCCCAGACCTTCTGCACGCAGAACTTCAGGTCCTTGGGGTCGGGCTTCTCCTCGTCCGCGATCGTGCGCTGCAGCGCGGTCGAGAGCTCCCCGGCCTGGATCCGGCGGGCGAGGTCGACCTCCTGCGCGGCGTTCAGCAGGGGGACCTTGCCGATCTCCTTGAGGTACATGCGGACCGGGTCGTTCGTGGGGGCCTTCAGCAGATCGACCTCGATGCGCACCTGGGTGGCCGCGTCGGTCTCCTCGCCCGGGACCTCGATGACCTCGATCCCTTCGGCGGTCAGATGGTCCTGGATCTGGGTGAGGAATTCCTCGACCTGCTCGGGGGTGAAATCGTCGACCGGGACCGCTTCCAGGAGGTCCTCGGAGGTCACGAACCCCCGCTCGCGTCCGCGGGCGGTGATGGTCTCTTTGACCTCATCCAGGCTCACCATCTCGCGAGCGGGGACGGTCAATGGATCTCCTCGGGGGTGGTCGGCAC
>JANLXF010000151.1:0-5484 GCA_031364965.1 Actinomycetes bacterium
CGTCGATTGGAACGCGGAGCTCGTGCACGGGGACCTGGGCGACGTCGTTCGGCAGCTGAAGCAGGAGCCAGGCAACGGCCTGTTCGTGGGAGGCCTGACCCTCTCGCTGGCTTTGACGGATCTGGGATTGATCGATGAGTACGAGTTCGTCGTGCTGCCCATCCTGGCGGGCCACGGCCCGACGTTGTTCGCCGGCCTGAGCGAGCAGCTCGACCTGAGGCTCGTGGGCCGCAAGGAATTCCGGTCGGGGGCGGTGGCTCTGCGGTACGAACCCAGTCGTGTCACGGCTTGATGGTTTCAAATATCCTAATGGGTCACGCAGCCCCAGCGCGCACCGCCCATCGATACAGAAAGCCAACCTGAGGAGCCTCGGCCTCACCGTTGATCGATCCGCTCGTGCGGCCGGACGGGCCCACCGAAATTGGCCGGTCCACCCTTCGGGCAAGCGAGTTGGGTGTACGAGGTTGGGCGGGGTCTTGAATCGAGAGTCAGGTTTGTCATCCAGTGCCGGGCCCGTCTCCTGTGTTCTCCCACTTATTCGCTCGGCCTGGTGGGGACGTCTAGGACCCGCTGATTTGACTTTTCAGTCAATGCGGGGACATCATCCAGTCCCAGCCGGCGGGCCACTCCCCGCGCTTCCGAGGCAAAGGAGCATCGATGCGACGTCGTCTCGTTCTGGTGAGTGCCGTGATCGGGATGCTCGTCGGCTTGTGGCCCGTTGGCCAGGCGAGCGCGGCGGCGCTCGGCTGGCAGTCCGAGGCGCTTTGGAGCGCCACGGCCGATGACTGGGAGCCGGCCACCGCTGCGGCCCCCAACTCGAGCTACGTCTATCAGGCGACGACGCGCTACCACGGGCCGAAGGCGTGCACGCAATGCCCCGACCCCGCGATCATCGTCCGCGCCTCGAGCGACGGTGGCATCACTTGGGGCCCGGATCGCTATATCTGCGCATGCAGAAACACCAAGGCCCAGAACGACCCGCAGCTTCAGGTGGCGACTGACGGAACCGTCTTCGCGACCTGGCTGAACGACTACAACCCCGGCGTGGTCTTCTCCAAGTCCACTGACCACGGCTTCACGTGGTCGGTGCCCCTGAGCGTGAAAGGCAAAGGTCTCTCGTTCAGTGACAAACCGATCCTCGCTATCTCACCCGGCGGGCAGGACGTGTACATAGCCTGGAACTCGAGCGACAGCTACGTCGTGGCCTCCCACAACGGCGGCGCATCTTTCGGCGCACGGGTCAAGACGAACAGCGACTCCCTCTATTGGTTCGCGGAGGGCGGTGTGGTCGCGCCAAACGGAAACGTGTATTTCTCTGAGAGCGCCGAACTCCAGGCGGGCACGGGCCAGACCAAGATCGCGGTCCTTCGCTCGACGGATGGCGGCGCGTCCTATACGACGACGTTCGTCGACACCGCCGAAGAGCAGCCGCCGTGCACCGTGCCGACCTGCTCGGTGGACTACTTCGCTGCGCAGGCCAACATCGCGGTAGACCCGACGGGCAAACTGATGCTGGCCTACACCGCAGGCACGGCGTTCCAAGCTCCCAAGGACCTGTGGGTGCGAACGTCCACGGACGGTCTGGCCTGGAGCGCGCGGACCGAGATCGGGCTGAATACTGGCGACGCAGGCTTCCCGGTGATCGAGACCGGCGGCGCGGGAGATTTCCGTGTGGCGTGGCAGGACAACCGCAATGGCGCGACGGCCTGGAACACGTGGTACACGCGTACGACGAACGGCGGTGGCTCCTGGAGCGCGCAGATCAGGCTGTCCGACCTCGGCAGCGGCGCGCCCTACAAGACTACAAATGGCTACGCCTTCCCGTACGGGGACTATTTCGACCTGGACGTGAATGGCTCGGGGATGAACTTCGTGATCTGGAGCGAAGGCCCGAACTTCGTCGGGCCGGGCGGCACCTGGTCGACCCGAGGCGTGTAAGAAAAACTCCGGGGTAACGCAGCGCTACCCTGCTGGCTCGGGACGAGACCCTACGAGCTTGCCGCGCTGAGCCCGCAGCGCCGGCCGAGGAGCTCCGGCAGCCGTTCGCGTGGACAGCATCCGACGCGATCTGCGCTGCCTCACCTCAAGCCGTTCTTCGAGGACCTGGATCGGGCGATCGGCCGCCGAATCCTGACCAGCGAGATTTGGTTGTCAGACAACGACCCGAAGTCCTCCTTGCAGTACCTGCGCGCGCGGCTCGACTCCCTTTGGACTCCACAGCGCGCTGCCCACCCTGGTCGGTCCTTCGAGCCGGTCAGCGCGCTTGGTGTTCGTGAGCTCGATCCACACCGTGGGGCTATCGCCGTTTGACACGGGCTCTCCCTCGATGAGGTCCTCTGGCAATCTGTGCGGCAGACTAACTCGGCCGAAGCGGAGAAGCGTAACCCCCTGTCAACCGTGTCCGATGGCAGCAGGGCGGCGCCGTTGGGACTGATGCATGTTCCTGGCTTGACTCGCCCGCACAGGCTCGAGGTTCCATCGACGACAAGATTCAAGGGGAGGAGCTCCTCCCCTTCACTCCTTCGTCTAGCAACCACGCCTCAGGCGGTCTCCCACCATTCGGCGACCTCGGGCTGCATCAGGTAGTTCATCCCTTGCGAGGTGTCCACCGCCTGGAACGGCCACTGCTTATCTCCGAAGAGACTGCGGGTCGCCAGGCCTGATAGGACGAACTGCCACCTCTGCACTCAACCAGAGCGCAACGAGCGCGGTGACGAGGGCGACTGCTCCCAGCACGGCCGCCAGCATCGCATGGCAACCCGGACGGGTCGAGACTGGGCCAGAACCCAAGAGGGCCGCGTAGAAAGCGAGACGAAACTAGTAGATCGTCCGTGAACCGATCCCGGGCCTGATTGCGACAGAGGGGGTGATGACCGTTCGTGCTGACAGAGGAGTGATGACCGTTCGTGCTGAAGGCGACGATGCGCTGCTCGCAGCTGTCGCGAGAGGCGACCGGGACGCGCTCCCCGAACTATACCGGCGCCACGGTCCGTGGCTGATGCTCCGACTCTCGCGCCGATGTGCGGACCACGGGATCGTGGAGGAAGTCGTGCAGGACACGTTCGTGGCGGTGTGGCGGGGTGCAAACCGGTATCGGGCATCCGGGGAGGTTGCGGCCTGGATCTGGGGTATCGGGATCCGCCGATTGATTTCGCGGCTCCGCCAGCGACCGAAGGGGATCGTCCGTCCACACTCGGACGCTACGAAGGTCTCTGCCGAGGATGAGGTCCTGATTGGTGTCGAGCATGGGGACCTCGGCGCGGCGCTCGGGCGACTCTCCCCTGACCTTCGTGCGGTGGTCCAAGCCACCGTGCTGGACGGGTTGACCACGAAGGAGGCCGCAATGTTGCTCGATATCCCGCAGGGCACGGTGAAGACGCGCGCGGCGCGAGCCCGGCGCGAACTGAGGGAGGCGTTGGCATGAATAGCACCTGGCACGCCGATCCAGCGTTGATCGCGCGATACGTCAGCGACAACCTGGACGACATCAACGCGTCGTCGCTGGAGGCGCACATCCTAACGTGCGCACTCTGTCGCGAAACCCTCACGGCCATGGCGCCGACCGCTCCACTCGAGGGCATCTGGCAGGCGATCGAGACCGTGCTGAACGCGCCACAACCAGGGTTCGTCGAGCAGGTGCTCCTGCGACTCGGAATTCACGAACACGTGGCACGCCTGCTCGCGGCCACGCCCTCGCTCCGCCTGTCCTGGTTCGCCGCCGAGGCGTTCGCCCTGGCCTCTGCGGCCTTCGCGGCGCAGAACACCGCCGGCACATATGCGGGAGGTACCGCGTTGTTTCTGTTTCTGGTCCTGGCCGCCCTCGCGCCGGTCGCCGGCGTCGCCGCGGCGTTCGGGCCGGGCGTCGATCCCTCCTACGAGATCGGCATCGCCTCACCGATGCGAACCGACCGCTTGTTGTTCATCCGTGCAACGGCCGTACTGGTCGCCTCGATCGCCATCGGTTCCTTCGCCGCGATCGCACTGCCGGGCTTGGACCGGACGATGACCTTGTGGCTGCTGCCCGCCCTGGGCCTGACTCTGGCGACGCTCGCTGTGGCGACATGGCTGCACCCCATCGTCGCCGCCAGCGTGGTGGGGGTGGTGTGGGTGATGTTCGCGGCCGCGGTGTCGGTGGCCAGCGCCGATCCGCTGGCACCGTTCCGCCTCAACGGTCAGCTCGCATCCGTCGTCTCGATCGTCGCATGCCTCTTGATCCTTGCCCAGCGACACTCCGTCTACGAAGGAGAGATCCCATGATGAGCATGAGCGTGCCTACGGTCGAGATTACCGACGTCCACAAGCGCTTCGGCCGCACCGCCGCTCTCGCGGGTCTCAGCTTCGACGCGCCCGCCGGCATCACCGGTCTCCTCGGCCCGAACGGGGCCGGAAAGACCACCTTGCTGCGGATGGCGGCCACCGTGCTGGCGCCCGATTCGGGGCAGATCCGGCTGCTGGGATGGGACCCGTCGATCTCCGATGAACGCCTCGCGATCCGTCGGCGGTTGGGTTACATGCCACAGGAACCCGGGTTCCACCGCAGCTTCACCGCCTTCGAGTTCGTCGACTACATCGCGATCCTGAAGGAGATGACGGAACGACCCAGGCGCCACGAGGAGGTTCGACGTGTGCTCACGCTGGTCGGGCTCGAGGGTGTGATGGATCGCAAGATCAAGACGCTCTCCGGTGGGATGCGTAGGCGCGTGGCATTGGCGCAGGCGCTCCTGGGTGACCCCGATCTTCTGATCCTGGACGAACCGACCGCAGGCCTGGATCCTGAACAACGACTTCGGTTCCGCGAGATCGTTTCGGAGCGAGCCGGCGACCGAACCGTCGTGCTGTCCACCCACCAGACCGAAGACGTCGCTGCGCTGTGTCCCCGGGTCGTGGTCATGCTCGACGGAACGGCGCTGTTCGAGGGAACACCGACGGATCTGACCGACGTCGCGACCGGTCGCGTGTGGCTGGCCCCGGAGCGATCGCCAGAAGCTCGGCTCTCCTGGCGTACCCCGGACGGAGCACACCGTCACATCGGTGATGCACCCGCTGGTGCCACCCTGGTTCCGCCGACGCTCGAAGACGGTTACCTCCTGTTGGTCGGCGAGCGCGCTCTCGTCGAGCCTGAGGCTGCATGATGGCGACCTCGTTTCGCACCGTCCTGACCGACGCCCGTGCCACGGCTATGCCTCACGCCCGGGGACGTCCGTCAGCCGCCGGCATCTGGGCGCTCGGACGCATCGAAGCACGACGTATGTTGCTTCACCCCTCGTTCCTGGTCGGCATGGCGTTCGGCGTGCTCATGCTGCGCGGTGCCTTCGGCGCCGATGGGACCGGCTTCGACCTGGCCGCGATCGCGGCGTGGCTCACCGGGGGGGCGGTGCTGGGGTTGTTCGTCGGTACGGTGCTGACGGCGAATGTCGCGGCGATCCGACCACATCGCGACCATGTGCAGGAACTCTTCGGTGCTCTCCCTGCTCCGCCGGAGAC
>JANLXF010000001.1:0-1553 GCA_031364965.1 Actinomycetes bacterium
GCGGCGCAAGATCGACCGGGTTGGTGCTGTTGGCTTTTTGCGGCTTGCCATCGACCCACCAGTGGAGGTGGCCGCAGTACTTTCCGTGGCAGTCCGAGCTGAGCCGGACGCCCCACTCACCGAAGAACTGTCCCAGCCCGAACGTCTGCTGGGTCGGAGACTCGACGTGCATGACCCCGGACGTGTCGTGCGTATGCATCTCGGTCAGGAAATCGGTGCCGAAGATCCCGATGTCGGCCGGAACGGTGACGTGCTTGCCGTTCACGTAGACGTCGATGTGCTGGTGGATGTGAAGGGCGGTTCCTTCCTCGCCCAGGGGGGTGAGGTGGACGAGCACGAGGTTGGTCTGCAGCTCGGCCAAGCCGTTGTTCCAGGGGGGCGCATCGGTCTTCAGGCCGGCGAGCTTGGAGAAGTCGACAACGGGCGGCGGGGCACCACTCCCGCCGCTCAGCCCGACTCCGAGGCCGATGCCGAGTCCCGCGATAACGAGCACGGCGACCGCGATCAGCAACGTGCGCTGCGAGACCGGGAACGGCCCGGCGCCGCCTTTCGAGCGCACGGGGGGCGGCGGGGCGGCCGCCTTGCGCTGCTGTTTCGCTCTCTTTCCGCTTGGCACGGTCGAGAAGCCTAGCCGTCGTGGTCGAAGAGCTGGGTGAGAACGGCCTCGCTACCCTCACACCGCCGGGATGGCGGAACTGGTCAGACGCGCCCGACTTAAAATCGGGTGACTTCGGTCATGCGGGTTCGAGTCCCGCTCCCGGCATCACTCGTAGCCGAGGTCGCGGAGCTTCTCGACCATCTGGCGTTCTTCTTCCTCGGTGTAGACCGGTTCGTCGCTCGCTTCGTGCGACGGCGCTGCGGCCTCGACGCCGGCGGCTGGTGCGGGGTCTTCGAGTAGTTCGGCGAGCGGCGCGCCGTCGAGGCCCTCTGCCGAGAGGCCGTGCAGCCGGAGGATCGTCGCGGGGAGCTGGACGATCTCGGCTCCGTCGGGCACGTCGGCGAGCAGGAGCCCCGGCCCGGCTGCGGCGAGGATGCCCGTCACGCCGTGATGGCCGGAGTAGCCGTACGAGACCTCGGGATCGAGTTTCTCGTGCCGTTCGAATACCTCGGTCCAGCGGCGGCGCGAGGGGTCGACGTTGATCCGCTCGTCGTAGGGGAGGAGGACGAGCTCGGGGCCTTTGTCGAGGAGCGGGCCGCTCCAGAGCTCCTCCTTGCGCACCACCTCGAACGCCGGCTCACCCGTCTCCGGGTGCGGGATCTCCGCGATCTCGGCGGCGAGCGCGTCGATGTACGCACGGTGGTGGCGTGCGCCCGTCAGCTCGCCGAGGTAGAGCTGGCCCTGCGAGGCGAAGCCGTACGCGCGCGTCGAACCGAAGTCGATGTCGGCGAAGTTGCGGTCGGTGGCCGGGCGCGGGAGGAAGGGCAGCTTGTCGACCGCGCGCCCGTACCAGGGGATCGTCCGCACGAGCTTCTGGTCGACGCGCGCGAACCAGTCGAGCTTGCCGCGCCGCCACGGCTGCAGCGACCGCTTGCGGAAGCGGAGATGGCCGCGC
>JANLXF010000095.1:0-1566 GCA_031364965.1 Actinomycetes bacterium
TGTTCAGCCTCCAGCGGATCCTCGGCCACACGACACTCGACATGGTGAAGCGCTACGTGGCGCTCGCCGACGTCGACCTCGTCGCCCGCCATCGAGTCGCCTCACCGGCGGTTCGGCTCATGGGCGCGAGGCGGCGGTAGCTCGTTCAGAACAACCAATCAGTCGACCGACGAAGGTGGGAGAGGTGCAATTGCACCGGCGCCGGCCATTAGTAGCCCGACGCGGTTCGCGACGCTGGGCAGGCTGAACCGTACTGAGAAACATGGAGACTCTGGGGTGCCCCGGGTTCCGTGGAGTCGAGATTCTGGATCGTCACGCCACCGTCGCTGACTGGTGCCGAGTCTCGAACTCGATCGGCGTAAGCATGCCAAGGGCCGAGTGGCGGCGCTGGCGGTTGTGGAAGATCTCGAGGTACTCGAAGATCGCGTTGGCCAGCTCGACCCTCGTGCGCCAGATCCGGCGGTCGAGGAGCTCGACCTGCATCCGCCTCCAGAACGACTCGATCATCGCGTTGTCATAGCAGCTCCCGACGGCGCCCATCGACGGCAGGAGGCCCGCGTCGAGCGCCCGCCGGGTGAACGCCCAGCTGGTGACTTGGGTGCCCTGGTCGGAGTGGATCACGGTTCCGGCCGGTCCGCGTTGGTCGATCGCCATGCCCAGGGCATTCGTCACCAGGGCGGCGGTCGGCGACGCATCGATCGACCAGCCGACGACCCGACGGCTCCAAACGTCGAGCACGACGGCGCAGTACACCTTGCCCTCCCGGGTGGGGTGCTCGGTGATGTCGGTGACCCACAGCTGGTCGGGCTCGTCGCGCCCGAACTGCCGTTCGACGAGGTCGGAGGCGGTCGCGACATTCGGGATGCGCCGGAAGCGCGGACGTCCGGACACGCCGGCGAGCCCGGCTCGGCGCATGAGCAGCTCGATCGCGTTATGGCCCACGACGAGGCCATGCCCGAGCCTCAGCTCGGCGTGCACCCGCCGCGCGCCGTACGTGCCGCGGCTGTCGAGGTGGACCCGCCCGATGAGATCGGTCAGGACCGCGTGGCGAATCGCCCGGGCCGAGGGCGGACGATCACGCTGAGCGTAGAAGCCGGACTCGGACACCGCGGGCACGCGGCAGGCGAGCTTCACCGAGCGGCCATCCGCGACGATCACCGTGATCGCCGCGAAGCGTCTTTTGGGTCGCTGCGGTCCACCAGCAGCTCGGACGCCCGGCGATGGATCTCGAGCTCCGCCTCGAGCTCGCGGATCCGCCGCTTGGCGGCTGCCAGCTCGGTTCGCTCCGCCGACGTCAGGCCGGAGACGAGGCCCCGGTCGACCTGCTCCTGGTGGCGCCAGAGGTAGAGGGTCTGGCTGCTGATCCCCAGGTCGCGGGCCAGATCGGTCGCCCGCCGACCGGCCGCGAGCAGGTCGAGCGCGCGTCGACGAAATTCGGGTGGATATCCTCGCCTGCCCATGGCTGCCTCCTGTGGTGGACGGCAGCATGATTCCAGTTATCCGACTCCACGAAAGGGAGGGCACACCATGGCTGCCTCCTGTGGTGGACGGCAGCATGATTCCAGT
>JANLXF010000143.1:0-3094 GCA_031364965.1 Actinomycetes bacterium
CTGCGCCGGCGTCAGGTCGCCGGCGGCCAGGCCGAGGTCGGCGAGACCCAGGCGGTCGAGCGGCTTGGACTTCGCCTGCATGATGCCCTTCACGCTCGGGTAGCGCGGCTCGGTCGCGCCGGCGGTGAGCGTGACGAGCGCTGGAAGCGCACAGGTGACCTCGTCGTAGCCCACGGCGGTCTGTCGCTCCGCACGGACTTCGCCGTCGGCGACGTCGACCCGGCGGGCGAACGTGACGCTCGGAAGGTCGAGCAGCTCGGCGACGGTCGACGGCACCGTGCCCGTATAGCCGTCCGAGGACTCGACGCCGCCGATCACCAGGTCGAACGGTTGCCGGCGCGCGGCCGCTGCCAGCACCCGAGCCGTCGCGAGGGCGTCGGCTCCGGCGAGCGCGTCGTCGGTCACCAAGATCCCGCGGTGGGCACCCATCGCGAGCGCCCGCTGGATGGCGGCGACCGCTCCCTCGGGTCCCATCGTCACGACCGTCACCTCGCCTCCGTCGCGCTCGGTGAGCTGCAGCGCGAGCTCGATCCCGAACTCGTCGCCCCCATCGAGCCCGTCGTCCCGGCCACGCACGAGGCGGCGGTCCTCACCCAATTCCGGGGTGCCCAAGGGCACCCACTTCGCGAACACGACCACATCCATCGAACGGACATCCTCGCTTCCTCGGCGCCCTCCGGCGCGTCGTCGAGACCCTACCGCGGACGGGCACCATCCGGACGGCCGCGGGAACTTCGGGCGGCCGTCTCAGGCGGTCGGCGAGGGCGGGATCGAGGCGCGCAGCTCGGCGGCGGCGGCCGCGAGCGCCTCGTGCCGGTCCTCCCCCGCGCTTACCCTGCGCGCGACCTCGATACCGAGCAGGAACGTCGCGATCGGCGTGGCCTTTCGTTCGGTCCCGTGCGCGACGTCGCGCGCGACGTCGAGCAGTAGCCCCTGCTCCTCATCGCTCAGCTGCGCCTGATCCAGGCGCATCGCCAGCTGTCCCAGCCAGTCGTCCATCGCGTCCTCCTTCGATCCGTGCGTGAACCATCTTCCCTGCTCAGGGCCACCATAGATGTGTACCGGCGGATCGCGACGACGATATCCACCCTGGCCGCCGTGGTTGTCGCGGTCACCTTCGCGATCTCCCTGCGCGCGCAGACGCCGCCGACCGACCTCGCGAGCCCCGACGGGGATCACCTGATCGGCGTCGGGCATGGCAGCACGCTCGCCGCGAGCGAGACGGTCGAGCTCGAGATCGCCCCGGGCAGACAGCTCCGAACGCAGGCGCGGGTCACGCTCGGCCGCGATTCCCCGGATTCGCCGTGGCCGATCACGGTCGAGCTCCATGTGGCCTCGCGGACCGGGGTTCCCCCCCGGGCCCTCCGCGCGTTGGTCGAACTCGCCCGCGTGACCCGTGATGGCGTCTCGTACCGGCCGGTGCCGGGCACGGCCGAGCGCTCCGCCGGCCCCCTGCGGCGCGTCGCGCGCGTGCTGCTGTACTTCGAGCTCCCTCCGGGAGCGGCCCCGACCTGGTTCCGGACGGCGGTCTCGCCGGACACCCGGGCCGCGATCGGTCGTTGGCGGATCGAACCGGCCCCGTCAACGGACGGCGGCTAGCGCGGAGCCACGGGACGGTCCCGCCGTCGGCTCGAGCCTGAAGCCGAACGAGCGGACGCTCTCGACCACCAGCTCGGCGCCCGCCGCATCGAGCCGGCGCCGGAGCCGCTGGATCGCCGAGCGCACCGCGAAGATGTCGATGCCCTGCCCCTTCGCATCCCCCCACCCCAGGCTCCGAAGCTCCGCGAACGAGAACGCCTTGCGCGGCGCCGCGGCCATGGGCGCCAGCAGGCGGAACTCCAGGTCGGTGAGCCGCAGGTCTTCCCCGTGCCATCGCGCCCGGCGCGCGTCCAGATCGACGACCAGGCCCTGGCTCGGGGGCTCAGCCGCCGGTGCGGGTTCGCCGTCCATCTCGCTCTCCCAGCTCCGCAGCGAGGATCGGTCCGGCGCCACGATCACGATCGCGCCGAGCGCGAGGAAATCGGGGATCCTCGACAGATCGTCGGTGCCCACGAGATAGACCGTGCTCGATGACATCTCGATGACGGTAGCCATGAGCGAGCCCTTCGGTTCGCGGTCGGCGACCCCCGGAACCCCTCGACGACGTTTCGATGACGAACTGCTCACCTCACGTGCTTCCCGCGTTGCGGTCGTGGACCTAGCGTCCGCCGAGACGGCACCCGCCCGGCGGTGCCGCGTTCCTGAGGGGGGTGGCACCGATGGAGATCGCGGAGACGCCGTGTGCGCGACCGACGTTCGTGACCGTGGCGATCCTGGTGGCCGTCGCAGCGATGGCGATCGTGGGACTCACCGGGGTTCCGGCGAGCGCGGAGATCCTCGACAACTGTGTCGTGGTGCTGGTGCCCGTCGCCGTCGGCCCCGATCCCGGGCCGATCGAGACGCAGCCGGTCGACCTGGGCTGCTACGCGACCTTCGCGGAGGCGGTCGAGGTCGGGACGGGCGGCGCGACCCAGCTGCCCGCGACGAGCCGTCCGTCAACGCTGAGCCAACGGACCATCGCGGTCTCGACCGAGCCCGGCGTGAACGACGTGCTCATCGGCAGCGAATACACGGACACTTTCTTCGGGTCGTCGACCAGGAGCTACTTCGCGCCGCAGACGTGCTCGGCCGGCACGGTCTGGGAAGTGTCCTACGTGGGGAATTTCTGGAACGACGACTTCGAATCCGGGCGCGGCTTCGGGGGCTGCGACACGAACAAGAAGTTCAAGGCCGCGAACTTCGGCGGCGACGTGCTCACCTGCACGCCCGACTGCTTGAGCTACGGCGTGCTGCGGAACGAGGTCTCCTCGCTCCGCTGGAAGCCGTGAACGCCCCGACCCGGCTAGCGTGGTCCCCGGATGGGACGCAGCGACGCGGAATTCATCGTGGCCTCCCTCGAGCGCCCGGAGGAGTTCGAGGCGGTCTTCGACCGGTATTTCCACGACATCCGGCGCTACCTTCGGTCCCGGCTGGGCGACGACGTGGCCGAGGTACGCGGCCGCGCACGCGGGCGACGTCCGCGAAGGGGTCGAGGTCGCGGCGATCCGGGATTCCG
>JANLXF010000164.1:0-23375 GCA_031364965.1 Actinomycetes bacterium
CGCCGACGGCGTGCTCGATCCCGGCGAGGTCTTGCCCCACGGCAGGTACCTGCGCGACGACACCCCCGACTGGCGCACCGTGCCGCTCGACGCGAACGCCATCATCACGGTGCGCGGGTGGCACCGGCGCGCGGGGATCTCCTTCCTGTCCCTCGAAGAGCTTCAGCGACTCATGCGCTCGAACCGGGTCTGGGCGGAGCGGATCCGCCACGATCCGTTCTGGGTCACCGTGGAGGGCGGCCACGTCACCGCGCTCCACGAGCAGCGCTATCCCTGAGCGCGCGGGTCCCCCCGACCGGCGTCGGAAGGCCTAGGCGTTCCGACGGTCGACGCTACCGGGCGGCGGAGGATACGCTGCGTCGATCGTTCCGGGCCCCCGACCCCCGGAGGAAGGAACCCCCCGATGCGCACGAACCTCAGGACCTCGAGCTCCCGACTGGTGGCCGCGTCCCTGGCTGCCGGCGCGCTCCTTCTCGGCGCGATCATGCCCGCGGGCGCCGTGAACATCGGGCACTCCTCGATCGTCAGCGAAACGCCGGCTGCCGGCACTCCCAACATCCGGGACGGGCGCGTGAACGCGCTGCTGGTCCTCGGAACCCGCGTGTACGTGGGTGGCACGTTCAGCACGGTCCGCAACCCCGGCAGCAGCACCGACATCACGCGCCGGTTCATCTTCGCGTTCAACACGGCGAACGGGACGGTCGACACGACCTTCCGGCCGAACCTGACCGGCGCCGTCGAGGCGATCGCACCGGGACCCGACGGCTCGATCTTCGTCGGTGGCAAGTTCAACCAAACGAACGGCCAGGGTGCTCCCTACCGCCGGCTCGTGCGGCTGAACGGCACCACGGGCGCGACGGTCACCTCGTTCCGCGCGAACCCCGATGACCAGGTCCTCGACCTCGATGTCCGCAACGGCCAGCTGTACGTGGGCGGCGAGTTCTTCAACATCGGCGGCGCCGCCCGATCCGGGATGGCGCGCCTCGACATGGCGAGCGGGAACGCCGACCCAACGTTCCATGTCTCGTTCACCGACCCGTACACGCCGCCCCCGTTCCCCGGACGTGACCCGGCCACGCCGGTGCTGCGTGTGTGGAAGTTCGACATCACCCCCGACAACAGCAAGCTCGTCGCCACCGGCAACTTCCGACGGGTCGACGGCGAGCCGCGCGAGCAGATCGCGATCCTCGACCTGGGCGTGAGCCCCGTCGCGGTCACCCCGTGGAGCACCGACTTCTTCCGCCAGACCGACCCGGACGTCGCCGACCAGAATTCGCTCCAGGCGGCGTGGTGCATCCCGGCGTTCGCGCACTACATCCGCGGCGTCGACATCTCGCCCGACGGCTCGTACTTCGCGGCCGTCACGACCGGTGCGAACTGGCTGCACCCCTCGTGCGACTCGATGACCCGGTTCGACCTGGGCGACTACACCCCGAACCAGCAGCCCGAGTGGGTCACGCAGACCGGCGGCGACTCGTTCCACAGCGTGCTCGTCACCGGCGCGGCGATCTACGGCGGGGGCCACCAGCAGTTCGTCAACAACCCGTACAACCCGAACCGCTGCGGCTTCTGCACCAACCCCTTCCCGGGCGGCGTGGCCCGGACCGGCTTCTCGGCGCACGACCCGCGCAACGGCATGCCCTTCACGTGGAACCCCGTACGGCAGCCGCGCGGCAAGGGCGTGCTCGCGATGATGTCGACCACGGCCGGGTTCTACTTCGGCAGCGACACCGACCGGATCCATGGCCTCACGCGGCAGAAGCTCGCCTTCATGCCGCTCGCGGGAGGCGTGACGCAGGCGCCCGAGAACCCGTACACGCTCCCGGGCAACTTCTACACGGTCGGGCAGACGGGCTCGCCCGACGCGCTGCTGCGTCGCTCGTTCGACGGCACCACGTTCGTCAACCCTGCGACGGACCTCGGCACGGGCTGGAGCGACGTGCACGGCGCGTTCGCGCTGAACGGGCGACTCTACACGGGCCAGTCGAACGGGACCTTGACGGTCCGTACCTTCGACGGGACCACCGCGGGCAGCACGAGCACGATCAACCTCTACGGCCTGGAGAACGCGCCCGGGCCGCAGTACCTGATCCCCGGCACGAGCGACCCGATCCCCGGCCTCGCCACGACGATCCCGTCCCTCACCGGTATGGCGATCGACAAGGGTTTCATCTACTACACGGTGCAGGGCGACCCGCGGCTGTACGCGCGGGCCTTCACCCAGCAGAGCCAGATCCTGGGCGCGCCGCTCCTGGTGGCGAGCACGGGCGACGGTGTGGACTGGGCGCAGGTGCGCGGCATGACGATCGCGAGTGGCACGATGTACTTCGCGCTCTCCGACGGCACGCTGAATGCGATGGCGTGGAACGGCGGCGCGTACGGACAGGGTCACCCCACCGGCTCGGCCACGCAGATCGGCGGTCCGCTGATCGACGGTACCGACTGGGCGTCCAACGCGTTCTTCGTCATGAGTTGACCGATCGGGCGAAGTGCCGGCGGCTGGGATAATCCCGGCGTGCGCTACGACGACATCCTCGAGGCGATCGGGAACACCCCGCTCGTCGGCATGCCCCGGATGTCCCCCAAGCCCGGCGTTCGCCTGTGGGCGAAGCTGGAAGGCGCGAACCCGACCGGCTCCACGAAGGACCGCATCGCCAAGAAGATGATCGAGGTCGCCGAGGCCGACGGGTCGCTCACGCCCGACCGGATCATCCTCGAGCCCACCTCGGGCAACACCGGGATCGCGCTCGCGATGGTGGCCGCCCGCAAGGGCTACCGCCTCACGGTCGTGATCCCCGACAACGCGAGCGAGGAGCGGATCGGGCTGCTCCGGCTCTTCGGCGCCGAGGTGGTGTTCAGCGACGGCGACAAGGGCACGAACGGCTCGATCGAGGTGGCCCGCGCGCTCGCCGCCGACCCCAAGTACTTCATGCCGTTCCAGTACGGGAACCCCGCGAACCCGCTCGCACATCAGGAGGGCACCGCGCAGGAGATCATCCGCGACCTTCCCGAGATCACGCACTTCGTGGCGGGGATGGGCACCGGCGGGACGCTCACGGGAACCGGCCGGGGCCTGCACGCGTACAACCCCGACATCAAGGTGATCGCGGCCGAGCCCGAGCTCGGCGACCTGGTCTACGGCCTTCGCTCGCTCGACGCCGGATTCATCCCCCCGATCTTCGACCCCGCCGAGGTGAACCGGAAGTTCCTCGTCGACTCGTCGAGCTCGCTCCGCACGAACCGGGAACTTACGTCGAAGGAAGGCATCTTCGCCGGGATCTCGAGCGGCGCCGTCGTGTACGTGGCGCAGCGGATCGCGTCGGAGGTCGACGAGGGCGACATCGTCTGCCTCCTTCCCGACGGCGGCTGGAAGTACCTGTCGACCGAGGCGTGGGCGGAGGACCTCGCCACCGCCGAGAAGGGCGTCGCGGAGTCCCTGTGGTGGTGACCCGCTGATGGCCGACGCGCGGCCGATCGGGGTGTTCGACTCCGGCGTGGGCGGCCTGACCGTCGCGCGCGCGATCCTCGATCTATTGCCGCACGAGCCTCTGCTCTACCTAGGCGACACCGCGCGATCTCCCTATGGACCCAAGCCCGTGGACGAGATCCGGCGGTACGCGATCGAGATCGCCGACTACCTGATCCACCGTGAGGTGAAGATGCTCGTGGTGGCCTGCAACTCGATCGAGGTCAGCGCGCTCGGCGACATCGCGAATCGCGCGGGGCTCCCCGTGGTAGGGGTGATCGACCCGGGAACGCGCACCGCCGCGCACGTGACCCGCAACGGCGTGGTGGGCATGATCGGCACGCAGGCAACCGTGTCGAGCGGCGCCTACGACCGGGCGATGGCGACCGCCGGCCCGGGGCTGACGCTCCACAGCCAGGCCTGCCCGGTCTTCGTCGAGCACGTCGAGCGCGGCGATACGACCAGCGACGAGTTGCGGGAGGCCGCGCGCGGGTATCTTGGGCGGCTGATGGGTGAGGGGATCGACACGCTGATCCTCGGGTGCACGCACTACCCGCTCTTGTCGGGGCTCCTCCAGATGGAACTGGGCCCCGACGTCGTGCTGGTGTCGTCCGCCGAGGAGACCGCCAAGGACGTCTACGCGACGCTGATCGGCCACGGCCTGCAGCGCGACGAGACCACGCTGCCCCGGCACGAGTTCCTCGCCACCGGTGACCCCGCCGCGTTCGAACGCGTCGCGGGCGTCTTCCTGGGCCCCGAGCTGACCGAGGTCGGTGCCGCGAAGGCGCACCCGGTGGGAGGTGGCGCGTGGAACTGACCGTGCTGGGCGCATCGGGGACCTGGCCGGCCCCCGGGGGGGCGACCTGCGGGTACCTCGTGCAGCATGAGGGCACGAACCTGTGGCTCGACGCCGGCACCGGTACGTTCGCCAAGCTCCAGGAGTACATCGAGGTCGGCGAGATCGCGGCGATCGTCGTGAGCCACGGCCATCCCGACCACTTCGTCGACGTGGTGCCGTGCTTCTACGCCCGTCATTACGGGCGTATGGGCGATCCGGCGCTGCCGTTCTACTCGCCCGAGGGGTTCATGGAGCTCGCGAGCCTGCTGGTGAGCGAAGGGGGGCGCAACGTGATGGCCGAGGCGTTCGATTTCCGGACGCTCCGCGGCGGCGAGACCTTCAAGGTCGGGCCGTTCTCGGTGGAGGCGTTCGAGATGACGCACATCGGGGTGCGGGCGCTCGGCTACCGGATCGAAGCCGGCGGGAAGATCCTCGCGTACACCGGCGACACGGGCCCGTGCGAAACCGCGGTCGAACTCGCGCGGGGCGCCGATCTGTTCCTGGCCGAAGCGACGTACCAAGACGCGTCGAACCTCATGCCGTTCCACATGAGTGCCTCGCAGGCCGGCGATGCAGCGACGGCGGCAGGCGCCGGGCGCCTGGTGCTCACGCACCTCACGCCCGACCTCGACCCCGAGGTCTCCCGCGCCGAAGCCGCGGCGACCTTCGACGGTCCGGTCGACATCGCGGTGCAGGGGCTGCGGATCGAGGTGGGCGTGTGACCCGGCCCGACGGCCGCGCGCTCGACGAGCTCCGGCCCGTCTCGTGGGAGCTCGGGTTCCAAGAGTGGGCGGCGGGCTCGATCCTGTTCTCGATGGGCCGCACACGCGTCCTGTGCGCGGCGAGCGTGAGCGAGGACGCACCGCGATGGCTCAAGGGCACCGGCAAGGGGTGGGTCACGGGGGAGTACTCGATGTTGCCCGCCGCCACGAACGAGCGATCGCCGCGCGAGGTGAACAAGGGCCGGCCGGGGGGCCGCACCCAGGAGATCCAGCGCCTGATCGGGCGCTCCCTGCGGAGCGTCACCGACCTGTCGCGGCTCGGTGAGCGGACGATCACGGTCGACTGCGATGTGCTGCAGGCCGACGCGGGCACGCGCACGGCGTCGATCAGCGGGGGGTACATCGCGCTCGCGATGGCGCTCCGCGGCCTGGTGGGGAAGGGCCTCGTGCCCGACGACCTGCTCTCCGACTCGGTGGCCGCCGTCAGCGTGGGGATCATCGACGACGAGGCGCGGCTCGATCTGTGCTACGACGAAGACGCGGGCGCCGAGGTCGACTTCAACGTCGTGATGACCGGATCGGGCGACTTCGTCGAGGTGCAGGGGACGGCCGAGGGCACGCCGTTCAGTCGTGCGCAGCTCGACGCCCTGCTGGATCTCGCGGCGGCGGGGATCGCCGACCTCACCGCGATCCAACACACCGCGCTCGGGGCGTGAGGGCCTCGAGAGTCCCGGACGCATGATGGCCTTCCCCGCACGCGTCGCGATCGCCTCGCGGAACGAGCACAAGCTGCGGGAGCTGGGCCGGATCTGTGGCGACTGGCCCGTCGAGTGGGTCACGGTCCAGACGCACGACCCGGCGCGGTTCCCCGAGGTGGAGGAGACCGAGGACACCTACCTGGGCAACGCCTTGCTGAAGGCGCGCGCGGTCGCCGAGGCGCTGGGCGTGCCGGCGATCGCCGACGACTCGGGCATCGAGGTCGACGCGCTCGGCGGCAAGCCGGGCCCTCGGAGCGCGCGGTACGCCGGGGAGGACGCCACCGACGAGCAGAATCTCGCGGCGATGATGCAGGCTCTCCGCGGCATCCCCTCCGGTGGCCGCGTCGCCCGGTACCGCTGCGTGGCCGCGCTCGCCTACCCCGGAGGCGAGGCGGTCCACACCGAGGCCACCTGCGAGGGAACCCTGGTGGCCAAGCGCCGCGGCGTGCGGGGGTTCGGCTACGACCCGATCTTCGTGCCGGCGGGCTGGGAGGAGACGATGGCCGAGATCACCGACGCCCAGAAGGACCGGATCAGTCATCGGGGCAGGGCGTTCAGGGCGCTGGAGGCGTTGCTCTCCGACGGTCTACCCGACTCAAGGTAGGACCTTCGGCTGCCGACGTTTCCTCCGTGAGCGATACCTCCGCCACGCGCACCGGCCATGACCGGAGGCTCCTGCGGGACACCCGCGGGTTCTTCGATACGCGCTCGACGTTCCTGGTCGTGGTCATGGGTTTGGCCTTCATCGGGGTGGTCGGCGCTCTCGACTACCTGACGGGCCCGGATCTGACGCTCGCCCCCCTCTACCTGATGCCGATCGGGCTCGTGACGTGGAACCTGGGCGGGCGGTGGGGGGCGATGGCGGTCGTGGTCGCGACGATCGCGGGCATCGTGCCCGACATCTTGAGCGACCAGCTGGTCGGCATCTCGGACCCGACCCCGTACTGGGACGCGCTCGTGCGGTTCTCGGTCTTCCTCGCGTTCGCCGTGCTGCTCGACACCCTGAAGGAGATCATCGACTTCCAGTGGGAGCAGGTCGAGCAGCAGGAGGAGGTCTCGAGCGACCTCCGTGAGATGAACGACGTGAAGGACACCCTGCTGCACGCGGTCTCGCACGACCTGAAGAGCCCGCTCGCGGGGATCCTGGGCGCGATGCAGACGATTCGGCGCGACGAAGTGCTGCACCTGACCGACGAGGAGCGGCTGAGCCTCTACGAAGTGATCGAGCAGAGCGGCCGCAAGATGAACCGTCTGATCGACGACCTCCTGGACCTCGACCGGATCGACCGGGGCAAGCTCACGCCCAAGCGGGCTCCGACCGATGTGGGCGAGCTTGCCCGGCGGGTCGCCCGCGATTGCGCCGGGCTCGAGAGCCATCCGATCCGCGTCGAAGCCGACGAGGTCTTGGTCGATGTCGACCCCGGCAAGGTCGAGCGCGTGATCGAGAACCTGTTGGTCAACGCCTCGCGGCACACGCCGCCCGGCACGCCGGTCCACGTGCGCGTCCACGGCCGGGCCAACGGCGTCGTGCTCGAGGTCGAGGACGAAGGCCCGGGCGTGCCCGACGAGCTGAAGGAGACGCTCTTCGAGCCGTTCAAGCAAGGGGACTCGCCGGGCGGCCGCGGCGTGGGCATCGGGCTGTCGCTCGTGAAGCGATTCGCCGAGCTCCACGGGGGAACGGCTCACGTCGAGGATGCGCCCGCTGGCGGCGCGCGGTTCGTGATCACGTTCCCCGGTGACGTGAGCTTGCCCGAGCCCACCCGGGTCGACGAGGGCGAGCCGAAGCTCCACGCGGTCTGACGGGCCGGCGCGCAGGCGTCAGCGGGCCAGGCGGGCCCGGATCGCGTCCTGGATCTGGGCCGTGACCGACGGCATCTCCTGGCGCATCGCGCCGAACTCGCGGGAGTGCATCACGATCGCGCGTACGGGCGTGGTCGCGACGACGCTGGCCGTCCGCCGATCGTGATCCACCAGCGCGATCTCGCCGAAGAAGTCGCCGGGCTCGAGGTCGGTGAGGTGCTCGCCGTCCTTGCGAACCTCCACGGTGCCCTCGACCAGCACGAAGAACTCATGGGCCAGGTTGCCCTGATCCAACAGGTGGAAGCCGGCCGGCTCGTCGATCTCGTCCGCCCATCGTGCGATCTGTTCGCGTTCCTTCTTCGACAGCTTCGCGAACAGCGGGATCCCTCCCAGGCCCTTCGGATCCACGTCGCCTCCCTCATCCGTCCGTTGTCGCTGCATCGTCGCACGCCCGGCGCCCGCAGGGAACCGCCGCCCTCGGCCCTTCCGGCGCGCGAAGCCTATCCTCGTTCCATGCCGGACCTGCCCCGCTCACCGCTCCGCGTCGCGATGTTGGCGCCCATCTCGTGGCGCGTGCCGCCTCGACGATATGGCCCGTGGGAGCTCTTCGTCTCGCTGCTGACCGAGGGCCTCGTCGAGCGAGGCGTCGACGTCACGCTGTTCGCCACGGCCGATTCGGAGACCTCCGCCCGCCTGGTCGGGACGGCCCCCACCGGGTATTCGGAGGACCCGAGCTTGGACGCGAAGGTCTGGGAGGCGCTGCACATCGCCGCGGTGTTCGAGCGTGCGGCCGAGTTCGACCTGATCCACAACAGCTTCGATTTCTTGCCGCTGGCTTTCAGCGCGCTCGTCGAGACGCCGGTGGTCACCACGATCCACGGGTTCTCCTCGGAGCGGATCCTGCCGGTCTACGAGCGCTACAACGACCGGGGCTCGTACGTCGCCATCAGCGAGGCCGACCGTCACCCGGCGCTCGATTACGTCGCCACGATCCACCACGGGATCGACATGGGGCAGTTCCCGTTCCGTCCGGAGGCCGGCGGCTACCTCCTCTTCTTCGGGAGGATCCATCCGCACAAGGGCGTCGTGGAGGCGATCGACGTGGCCGAGCGCCTGGGGATGCCGCTCGTGATCGCCGGCATCGTGCAGGACCAGGCGTACTTCGTGGACCTGGTCGAGCGCCGGATCGACGGCGTCCGGGTGCGCTACGTTGGGCCGGTCGGCCCCGAAGAGCGCGGGACGCTCCTCGGTGGCGCGGTCGCGCTCCTGCACCTGATCAACTTCGACGAACCGTTCGGGTTCAGCGTCGTCGAGTCGATGGCGTGCGGGACGCCGGTGGTCGCGCGGGATCGCGGCTCGATGCCCGAGCTGATCCGCCCCGGCGAGAACGGGTTCCTGGTCGATTCGGTGGACGAGGCGGTGGCGGCGGTCGCGTCCGCGGCCCGGCTCGACCGGGCGACGGTCCGCGCCTCGGTGCAGGGGCGGTTCGATGTGGTGCGGATGGTCGACGAGTACATCGAGGTGTACCACCGGGTGGTCGACCGGCATCTGGTCGCGCATGGAGGCTGAGCCACGTGCGTTCCGGCTCGGGGTGAACTACTGGCCCGCCCGCACCGCGATGGACTGGTGGCCGCGGTTCGATCCGGCGGACGTGGCCACGGACTTCGACAGGATCGCGGCGGCGGGCTTGGACTCGGTGCGCTGCTTCCTGCGATGGGAGGACTTCCAGTCGGAACCGGACCGGGTGGATCGCACGATGCTCGGGCGCCTCGTGGACGTGGCCGACGCCGCGGCGCGCGCCGGACTGCAGCTGATGCCGACCCTGTTCACCGGCCACATGAGCGGGGTGAACTGGATCCCCGGCTGGGCGCTCGGCGGCGCCGAGCGCGATCCGCGGTTCCGCGTGGTCTCGGGCGGGCGTGTCACGGACGGCGGGCTCCGCAACTGGTTCACGGATGCCGGGGTGATGCGTGCGCAGGCGCTGCTCGCCGCCGAGGCGGCGGCCGCGCTCGCGGGTCACGACGCGCTGTGGGCCTGGGATCTGGGGAACGAGAGCTCCAACTGCTGCGTGCCGCCCGATCGCGAGCTCGGCCGCCGGTGGCTCGGCGAGACGACCGCCGCGATCCGCGGCGCCGACCCGGATGCGGTCATCACGATCGGCCTCCATATGGAAGACCTGGAGGAGGACCGGCACCTGGGCCCGCGCGAGGCGGCCGAGGAGTGCGACTTCCTGACGATGCACGGCTACCCGATCTACGCGCGGTGGGCCCAGGGGCCGCTCGACCACGACCTTGTCCCGTTCTTGGCCCGCATCACACGGTGGCTGGGGGAGGGGAAGGACGTGCTCTTCTCCGAGTTCGGTCTTCCGACGGCTCCCGTCGCGGCCCACGGGACCCTCGAGGCTGGCACACCCTCGGTGGTGTCTGAGGATGCGGCTGCGGCGTACACCGGCCTGGTGCTGGACGGGCTCCGCGAGGCGGGCGCCTCCGGGGCGATGCTCTGGTGCTACGCCGACTACGCGCGCGAGATGTGGACCGAGCCGCCGCTGGACCAGGGACGGCACGAGCGGTCGTTCGGGCTCTGGCGTGCCGACGGCTCACCGAAGCCGGCGGTGGCGATCGTGACGGCAGCCGCCGGAGCCCCGCGAGCCGCCATCCCCGACGACCGGTGGATCGACATCGATCGGGGGACGTTCTTGGCGCGGCCGGGCGCCGAGCTGCCCAGGTTGTACGGGCGGTACCGCGCGACCATGTCGGCCGGTTGACCGGCCGGCATGGCCCCGGTCAGGCGGCGAGCGGCATGCTCGTCACGACCGAGCCGTCTTCGAGCACCAGCGTCGCGGCGAGATCCCCGAGCGCGGGCACCCCGCGCAGCAACGCGACCTTCGCGTTGACCTCGGCCTCGGCGCACGTGTCGGCCCAGATGCTGGCCTGCACGACATCGGTAGCGGCGGGAAGGCCCGTGCGCGGATCGATCAGGTGGTGCAGGTTCGGCCCCCACGAGCGCCGCACGATCGACGAAGTCGCCAACGCGCCGTGGGTGAGCGACAGGCGGAGCACTTCGACCTGGGCGTCGAAGGGGTGCTCGACCCCGATCGGGATCCCGCCGCGCGGCAGATCGCCGAACGTCCGGATGTCGCCGCCGGCGTCGACGAGACCCCACGGGACGATCTCGGCCGCCAGGCGCGCCGCCCGGTCGGCGGTCCAACCCTTGGCGATCCCGCCCAGGTCGAGCCCCACCCCGTCGGGCAGGCGGAGCAGGTCGAGGTCGAGCACGATCTCGCGCCAACGGCCGGTGGGCGTGGGGGGTCGAAGCACCTCGCGGGCCGTGACGATCACGTCCTCGAAGGTGCGGTCGTAACCGGCGGCGATCATCGCGGGCAGCACGGTGGGATCGAAGAGACCGTCGGTGGCAGCCGCGGCTCGCAGGGCGCGACCGACGAGCGCGGCGAACGGGCCGGACACGCGGGTGGGGCGTGTCTCGGCTCGGTTCGCGATCGAGAGCTCGCTGTCGGCACGGAACCGCGAGAACCGCTGCTCCTGTTCGGCGAACTCCTCCTCGACCGCGTGGAGGGCCCGGTCTCGGACGATCGGCTCGACATCGCCCGGGGTGATCAGCACCACGGAGCTGCCCATCGCGCGGAAGACGTCGCGCCCGAGCTTCATGTCGGTCTGCATCGTCAGCTCCTTAGGGAGGTGGCGCCGAGGCGCCGGTGGTGGTGACGGGGGCGCTCTTGACCGTGGGCGCCGCGGACGTGCTCGTGGTCGTGGCCGAGGACCGGATCACCTTGACCCGCGTCGCGCCCGCGGGCGCGTTCAGCACCGTGACCGTGCTCCCGGCCGGCACCACGATCACCTGCGGCGTGGTGGACCGTGCGGTCGTCGTGGCCACCGGAACGAACTGGAAGGCCACCCAGGGGAGCGCGAACGCTGCCCCACCGGCCGCCCACGCGACCACCCGCACGGTCTTCTTGCTGAGGCGCTTCTTCTTCGTGGTGGCGTCCATGACGATCAGTCCCTCTCCGGGTTGACGGGAGCGGGTGCGGCGGCGGCCGGAGCCGCCGGCGCGGCGGTCTGGACCACGATCTGGACCGGCGCGGCCGCGCTCGAGTGAAGCGTCGCGACCCGGGAGGCGGTGCCCGCCATGAGCGCGACGACAAGGCCGGCGGCGATGATGATCGATGACCTGCGGTTCATGTCGGGTCCTTCCTCTCGGTGATCCCGATGGGATCGGTACACCCCTAGTTGACGCCCGGGCGCGATAACCGAGAGCTAAGGGATGGGCGCATGATCCATAGCCGCGTGTGACGGCTGTGTGGTGATGCGAGATAGGCTGCGCGAGTGGCGAGCATGACGTCCTCGATCGACAGAGTGCTGCGCAAGGTTCGAGCGCGCGCGGAAGCTCGTCGGCAGCGCGCCCTGGATCGGGCGAAGGCGCGGATCGAGTTCGACCCCACGCACGGCGGCAGCATCTGGCGATCGGGCAAGGGGGGAACCCCGCACCCGGGCTGATCGAACGATCGCTCGTCGACCCTCCCGTGCTGAAGGGCCCAACGCGTAGAGGAAGTGAAATGGACAGAAGAGAGTTCCTCAAGAGAGCGGGCCTGCTGGCGGGGGGAGCCGCGGGCCTCGGCGCCCTCGACCTCTCGACCGCCTTCGCGGCGACGCCGACGCGCGACCCGTCGCTGGTGAAGTCGTGGGGTGGGCTCGTGGTACCGGAGAGCGGCGTGTACTTCGGCGCCGACGACACCACCAGAGGGTTCACCACGGCGAACGGCATCGAGACCCAGCTCGGCCGCCGCATGGCGATCCGTAACCGTCGGTACGCCTGGCTCAAGCCCGTCCCCAACGCCGCCCACCTCGCCGATCTGCAGCTGACGAACCCGAACGTCGTCCCGATGCTGTCGTTCCAGAAAGACAAGGTGTTCCCGACGAAGGGAGGCTGGCCCGGCGGCGGCGACACCAGGGTCACGAGTTTCGGCCAGGGCCTCGACCGCATCGCCAACGGGGAATTCGACTCCTACTGGACGACCGCCGCGAAGAACCTCAAGGCGCTCAACACGCCGGTCATCTTCCGCCTATGGATGGAGATGAACGGCAAGCACAATCCTTACGCCTCGATGTGGCAGGGAGGCGTGGGCGTCGGTGAGATCAGCTTCATCGCGGCATGGAGGCGGGTGCACGGCATCTTCGCCGCGAACGGTGCCACGCTCGGCACGGGCGGCAACGTGATCTTCGTCTTCTGCGCGCAGCGGATGAGCACGAGCGGCACGTGGAAGGCGTACTGGCCCGGCGATGCGTTCGTGGATTGGAGCGGCCTCGATCTGTACCGCACGACGTTCGTCGCGGGGACCGAGAACACCGCGGGCGACATGGACACCTACCCCTGGGCGATCGCGCACGGCAAGCCCTTCATCGTGTGCGAGGCGGGATTCGATCAGGGCAAGGTCGTCAGGACGAGAGCCGGGTCGTTCGACAAGGACGGCACCGTCACGGGCAGGAGCATCATCCTCGATACGCTCGCCCAGGTGAAGGTGCACCCACAGTGCGTCGCATACGTGCACTGGAACAACATCGGCCCGCTGACGAACGACTTCGTGGACACGTCCCCTACGTCAGTCCAGCAGTACCGCACGATGGCGGCAGACCCGTACTTCGGCTTGGTGCGGTGACGGACGTCGAAGTGCGAGAGGGGGGAGTCGAAGTTCACGTCCCGCGTAGTGGTGTAGTTCCTCACCGTACAGGTCAGCTCTTGAAGCACTATGCGGGAGGCAGCTGGGCGCTGACCCCCTCCTCCTCGAGCGGCGGTCGCTCGAGCATCGCCATGGAGGACTCCGACAGGTAGCGGCGGTCCGAGACGGCCCACTCGTCGTGGGCCTCGTGCAACATCGCCTCGACCTTGGGCAGTGAACGCCCGAACATCACCGCTATCGTGGAGAACTGCTCGTGGACGTGTGCGGCGTCGGGCTGGGCGAAGATCGTGCGGATCGCGGCCAGCACCATCTCGGCGTTGCCCTTGGGGATCTGGGCCAAGACGTTGCGCAAGAAATGCACCTTGCGCCCTGCTCCGATCGATGGACGCGGGGTGTTTAGCGTAGGCCGAATGGGGTAGGCGGACCCCAGCGCACGGTTCCTGCAGTCTTGACCCGACCTACGGTCCATGAGCCGGTTGACGCGTGAGCGCCGACCCTCCGACGGGAGATCCATTGGGAACCAAAGATCTGCTCACCGCCCAGATGGACTCGCGCGACGGTGTCTGCAGCATCACGTTGAGCGGTGAGCTCGACATGTCGAATATGGCCCTCCTGAGCGACCATCTCGCTCGGCCGCTGGGCGACGACGTCACCGCGATCGTCCTCGACCTGCGAAGCCTCACCTTCATGGACTCAGCGGGCCTTAATGCGATCGTCGTGGCACGGGACCAGGCCAACGCGAGGGGGCACGGCCTCGCCCTGGTGGGGGCGAGGCGAGCCACGCTGCGCCTCATCGAACTCACGGGCACGGAGTTCCTCTTGGACGGGTTGGACGGGCGGAATCCGGATCGTGCGTCCCACCGCTCAGGCTCACCTTCGATTCAGCCGGAGCCTCCCGTCGCCCGCAGAGCGCTGGCAGTTGTCCCTCCGCTCGCCACGGTCAGCCCGATCCGTAGATCTTCGTTGCCTGTTGGTGACTCCGGCCAGGCGTACGATTCGGACCTGATTGATCGGATCGCCGACGGCGACGCGAGCGCTTTCACCGACCTCTTCGACCGCTACGCCACGACGGCCATGGCCCTCGCCCGTCGGGTCCTCGGCCACGGTAACCTCGCAGAAGAGGTTGTACAGGAGGGGTTCCTTGCCGTCTGGCGCACCCCGGAGGGATACCGCTCTGAGCGCGGATCGGTTCGCTCGTGGTTGTTGTCCATCGTCCACCACCGGGCCGTGGACCTGGTACGCCGGGAGGAGTCCCAACGTGCGTGCTCCGTTCGGGCGGCGATCGGTTGCGTAAACGAGGGACCTGCTGATCCCGGGGACCTGGTCGTGAGAGATGTTGGCTTGGCGGAGGACCAACGGAGGATTCAGGAGGCCCTGGCGGCGCTGCCGCCGGCGCAAAAGCAGGTCATCGAGCTGATGTACTTCGGAGGGCTCTCGCAGTCGAGGATCTCGGAGTATCTGTCGGTGCCACTCGGGACGGTGAAGTCTCGGACCCTGTTGGGGATGCGGCGACTGCGCGCGGCGCTGGGGGATATTGAGCGCCTAGGCAGCTCAGACTGATACGCGCTCTCCAATCAGGACTTCAGACGTCGTGGAGGACGATGAGATCGATGATGCTGGTCAGACGAGGCGCTGCCTGAGATTGGAGTGAGGAGAACTCACCTCGACACGACCTCCGAGCGTCTCCCATCAGTCTGAGCGTGACGAGGGTCCCGACCGCCTCCATGGTGACGAAGGCGGCCGCGGATGCATCCAGGGTGATCGACCGCCCGCCTGGCCTCAGGTTGTCCGACTAGGGGTCTGGTGAGGCGTCCGCCACCCTGGGACTAACGGTGGAGAACGCTCCCGATACTGCCAACTGATCTGAGGGTCGCGGACTTAAAGACCGAGATGGTCGGGCGTCCCCAGCTCAAGGGTCAGACCTCCGGCTAGGAAACGACGGGGCGGACCCCCCGGTGCCGTCATAACCGGGGGATCCGCACTCGCCGTCTTATCGCCCGGGACGGGAGAGCGAGGTAGGAGCGACTCATCTGGAAGCGAGCGCGTGCCTACGGTGTCCCGCCTGCTCCTCCTGGACGCGGTTCCTCGTTGTGCGCTAGGGCGAGTCGAACCCTCCGTAGATGTCGGAGTTGCCGAACGTGAACGGACAGCGAGCATTCACCTTCGGGGTGGTCGCGGTCTCGCGATCGGCGATCGCCTGGCGGTACCGGTTGATGGCCGGACAGGCCGCGGCGTCGCGCACGTCGTTCCAGACCGCCATGGCGCCCTGGAGTTCCGCCGGGCCCTTGCTCGGCAAGGTCGCTGCCGCGCTTCGTGCTGCAGGCCATGGGAGCGACTACTACCAGGCTGCACACCCAAAGAAAGTTGCGGCAGACTTCCAGGACGCTGCCGTTGCTGCGGAGAAGGCAGCAGTCATGGTGGCGGCAGATGCTGAGGTTGCCGGCTGCTGCACGACGCTGCTGACCGGTACCACGCCGCGAGCCAGGTGCTCGCGCGCAACGCCACCGCTCCGCTCAAGGAATGGAGTGACAACACCCAG
The DNA here is from genome assembly GCA_031364965.1 of Actinomycetes bacterium. GTDB lineage: Bacteria > Actinomycetota > UBA4738 > UBA4738 > HRBIN12 > JAOUEA01. Next base: position 15,816 of record JANLXF010000164.1, read on the forward strand.
GCGGCGACTGCGAAGCTCAAGGTCGCAGACGACCTCGTCGATAAGGCATCGACCGCTCTAGACAGCGCGACGATCCCCCAGTGTTAGGGGTCAAGGGCCCCCCCAAAAAAACTCGTGGGGGAATCTTGGGGGAGCGGACACCCCGAAGTCGTCGCAGGCTTGGAGGCTAATTCCGCATCGCGGCAGGTCAGAGCTGGTGCGAGAGGGGGGAGTCGAACCCCCACGCCCTTGCGGGCACTGGGACCTAAACCCAGCGCGTCTGCCATTCCGCCACTCTCGCGTGCGCCCAGGCTAATCCATCGGCTCGACGCTCCCGCCGCTTCACGCCTCCCGGATCCGCGGGTCCAGGTATCCGTACGCGATGTCGGCCACCAGGTTCGCGACGATAAGGGTGGCGCTGAACAGCAGGAACATCGCCTGGAGCACGGGGAAGTTCCGCGTGGTGGACGCCGTCACCATCAGCAGTCCCAACCCCGGGTAGCCGAACACGTACTCGACCGCGATCGACCCGCTCAACACCACACCTGTGCTGAGCGCGAGCAGCGACGCGACCGGCAGCAGCGCGTTCCGCACCGCGTGGCGGTTGCGTACCGTCTCCTCGCCGACGCCTTTCGCGCGCGCGGTGACCAGGTAGTCCTCGCCGATCGTGTCGACCATCGACTGCCGCATCACCAGGTAGAACGGCCCGAACGCGACGAGCGTCAGCGTGATCAGCGGCAGCACCGCGTGGTTCCAGCGGTCGGCGACCCACGACAGGCCGCCCACCTCCACGAGCGACCGAGACCCCGAGACCGGGAACCACCGCAGCATCCCGCCGAACACCGTGACGATCAGCATGGCCATCAGGAACGGCGGCGTGGACATCAGCACCACCGCGATCCCCGTCGTGCCGCGGTCGAGGGGCCCCGCGCGCTTCCATCCGCCGCGGATCCCGAGCGCGATGCCGGCGCCGGCGGCCAGCATCGTCGCCGCCCCCATCAGGAAGATCGACGGCGGCGCGAACCGGCGGATCACCGACCAGGTCGGCAAGCCGCGGCTGAACTCCTCGCCGAAGTCGAGCGTCGCGGTCTGCCGCAGGAACACGACGAACTGGTCGGGGAACACCGGCTGGTCGAGCGCGTACTCCTTCGTGAGCTCCTCGACCTTGTCGGCCTCCGACGCCCCGGCCGCGTTCGCCAGCACGTCGAGCGGATCGTTCGGCAGCAGCCGGAAGAGCACGAAGTCGAAGACCAGGATGAGGAACAGCGTGACGAGGGCCGCGAACACCTTCCTCGACATGTATCTGCGCACCGCTGCTCCCTCGGCCGGAGCGAGCATCGTAGGCACGATCTCGGGAACGATGGAACCGCCACCTCACGGCGATCGACGAAGGACCGCCGCGCGGCTCTGCGAGGGTCTGCTGCGCACCTTGCACGGTGGGCCGGCCGGCCCGCGGAAACCGGGGCCACCACCCCATCCCGCCTCCGCGATGCGCTCGCGCGCTGGCGGTGTGAGCACGCAGATGCGCGAGCTGTCAGTGGCGGAAGCGGGGACGAATGAGGCGCGTTATCTCCGGACCGACGCGCCTGGCCTATCTCGACAACCTGCGAGTGATCATGGTCGCCGGTGTGATCGCGGGGCACGCGATCGCCGGGTATGCGGGCATGAACTGGACCTACGCCGACGTCGCCGAAGGTGAGATGGGGGCGGGATCCCAGGCGGTATTCGGGCTGCTGACCCTGCCGTTCGCGGTGTTCATGATGGCCTTGTTCTTCCTCGTGGCCGGTCTGCTTACGCCGGCCTCGCTCGACCGCAAGGGCGCTCGACGCTTCGCCCGCAACCGGCTCATCCGACTCGGCATCCCACTCGCGGCCTTCACGTTCGTGCTGTGGCCCTTGATGACGTTCGGGCTCTACGGCGGCCGCGGGCTCCGACTGGGGTCTGTGGGATGTGTACACGGACGACCCGATCCTCGCCAACGGCCCGCTGTGGTTCGTCGAGGTGCGTTTGATCTACTCGCTCGTCTCCACGGGCTGGGTCGCGCGGCCACCGCGCACCCGACCCCGCCGCGACGGGACCGCTCCAGGCCCGCCACCTACGCGGCCTTCATGATCCAGGGGTTGCCGCTGATCGTGGCCGCCCTTGCCCTTCGTGCGTTCGAGGTGCCGCTCGAGGTCAAGGCCCTGCTCGTGGCGGCTCTGGGGATCGCCGGTTCGTTTGCTTCGGGCTGGTCCCTGGTGACGCACACGCGGCTCGGCCGCTTCCTGTGACGCCGCGGTCACCGCACGAGTGGTGGGCCCCCGGGGACTTGAACCCCAAACCTGCGGATTAAGAGGTCCGTGCAGCACCCTGCGGAAGCGTCCGGCCACGTCCTCTGACCTGCGAAAACGTCCGGGCCAGAATCGGTAGAACCCCTGACGAGCGGAGATGTTTTGTCCCAGATTCGTCCCAAGTTGGGGTCCTATCCGACGCGCCGAGCATCCGGCCATCCGAACAGCTCGCAGATCCGGTCATACCTCCTCGAGTCGGGAAACGCCGTGCCGTCCTCGATGGCGGCGCACTGAGGCCGGGTGATGCCGAGCCGCCGCCCGTCTCCCCGACGCTCTCATGCCCCAGCGCTCACGATCGCGTCTCAGCATCACAGGGAGCATCGCCACCGCGCTACCGTAGCCCTCGTCATGGACACGCTCCGACTCGTCGGGCATCGCCGAGCCCCCCGGGTCGGTCGCGACGGGCCTAGGGAAGCTCTCGTCTGAATTCACGATCCGTAACGGCCCGCTGCTTCGTTATCCCGAGCAGCGGCGCTGGGATCGCGCCGAGGTCGAGTTTTGGGCTGAGGCGCGGTGTTGGCGAGCACGGCCGTGGCTCAACGTCAAGCAGTTACTCAGGCAGCGGGGGCGCTAGATCGGCTCGCTGGAACGCTCGTCGCTCTCTCGAAGGACCGCATGCGGGGCCCACGGAGATTCCTATACTTGCTTGCGTCGGCTGAGTCCGGATCCGCGACCGCCTCACCGCTGAGGATACGGTCGAAGGCCCTGTGCGCATTCTCGCCCAGTTCCCTGGGATGCACGTTGTCTAACGCGAAGCGAACTTTCAGGAAGTCGTCCATCTGCGCTCCTCAGGGGGACTCCATCGAGCGATACGCAGCCCGGGGGGGCCCCTTCGTGTCCGATTCCGGGTACCTTCCACTCCTCCATGAGTCCCAGCGCTCTCCACTGAGCGCTGTCGCCGGGCTCTCACATCCAAGCCCAGGCTACTGGAAAACTCGTTCTCACATCAAAATGCCATCCCGCTGACGGGAGGAAAGACCTTGGCGAATCGCCACCCCTAACCCATGGCCCAAGCATCACGAATCTGAGATACGGGACCCACCTGGCTGAGCGAAGCCCTCCTCATGCCTGGCGCTCACGATCAGGGTCGCAGGCGGGCGCGTCCAGCCGAGCTGACGTGTTCGAGCAGCCTCTCGATCGCTTGGTCTTTCCGGCACTTCGCCGGCCCTCGTGCTCGCCCGCCGCCGCCCGCCCAGCGATGCGATTTGGGCAAGCTCGCCTCGAGGATGTCGGCTGCTTCGCTTTCGGGGCGTTCTAAGGCACGTTGACGGTCGCTGAACAGCGTCCCACCCCAGACACCGACGAGGTTCGCGGAGGACGCAGTGTCCTCGCTGCGGCTGAAGACGAGGACCAGGCGGCACCCAATCGGGGAGGAGGGGTTGTCTCCGTTGCTTCAGTTCGGTGCTGCTCCTGCCGATAGTCGAGGAGTCCAAGCAAGGACGGGACACCTGTCGTTGCTCAACAACGAACGGGAATGATGATGCGCGGACGGAACATCAGCTCGGCGATCGCCTCGCTGGCAGTGGCAGTGGTGATCCCGCTTCTCGTGGCGACCCCCGCCTCTGCTGTGGCGCCCGTGGCCTCGGCGGCGAACATCTTCCCCCTCGTCCCGAGTGGAACAGCTCCGATCGGTGACATCGTGATCACCGAGGATGCCACGGGCGACCTCCCGGTCGGCGACATCATCACGCTGCGCATCGTCGATGCGGCCAACGGATCGAAGCTCCATCTCGTATCCACCCCGGTTGTCGGAGCGACCAACGGACTGAACGCGTCGGTGACAACGACGAGCAGCAGCGGGACTTTGAACGACGAGGTCCTGGTGACGGTCGATACACCGAGCGCAGGCGTGTATCCGGGCGCGCTCACGGTTGCGGGGCTGAGGGTGAGCGTCGACTCGTCGGTCGCCTACGGGAAAGGCGGGGTCTGGGTGAGCGACAGCTCAGGAGTGATCGCCCCCCCTGGAAGTCCTATCAAGGTGTTGGACGCGAACGGCATCGGGACGGACCTGAAAGCGACCTACTCATCCGTCAGTAAACCGACCCTGACGAGTACCGGCGCTGGCCAAAGCTCGGGTGGTCTCACGATCTCGGAGCCTGCCAAGGTCTTCTTCCAGACAGGTGACGTCATCACCTTCAGCATCCGGGACAGCCTCGGCAGCGCCGACACGATCGGCCTCGACGCCGACCCGACTGCCAGTGGGGGCGGGATGCTCGTGCACGTAAGCGGTCTTACGGGCGGGCCCGTGCAGCAGAACGACAGTGGGTTCAAGGTGGTCGTGGACGCGAGCGATCCCTCCAACGGATCGGCCTCCACGATCACGCTCGCGAATCTCGTCTACAACACCGCGAAGGCCCCCGTTGGTCCGGTCACGATCTCTGCCGTCGTCACGACAGGCGCACCCACCGAGCACATCTACCCTGGACGAGTTGTGAACGCCACGGTCGGAGGCGCGACGACCACGCAATCGAGCGGCAAACCGATCGTTCCAACCGGAGCTACGGCTCAAACTGCAGCGAATATCACTATCAAGGAGACACCGGGCACGCTGAAGCCGGGCGACTCTTTCTCGCTCGCGATGCAAGAGCCGGGCGTCACATTCAGTGCCGCTCCTGTCGCCACGGTGACCGACGGGAACATTCTATTGGGAATGTCTAGTGCGACCCTCGACGTAGGGAAGACGACGGCAACCTGGACGGTCACCACCTCGAGCACGGTGACGTCGTACGTCGTCATCGGTCCGATCTTCTACGACGTCGCAGCCGACGGGGCGGGAGCGACCGCGGGACACACCGTCTCTGTGCGGGCGAGCGGAAGCGCGGGAAGCGCGTTCACGAGCGACACGGTTGTCAATGCGCTCCTGGCACCGACCAACACGACGCTTTTCACGGCCACCTCGTCGCCCGCCACGCCCGAGGCTGCTGGTGACGTGACCTACCAAGAAGCCGGTTCGTCGTTCGCTCCAACGAGCGGATCGATCGTTCTTCTTGCTCCGTATGCAACCCAGATCGCCGCGTATCGAACGACGTTCGCGCAGGTGCCCGTGGCCAGCGTCACCCCAGGTAGCGGGCTCGTGCTGGGCACACCGACCGTGAACAACGCCACGATCACGGTGACGACGGCCGACGGCAAGGTGAACGCGCCACCGCAGACGGCCGCAATCTTCCCCGTCTCGGCGGGCAGCACGTCGCCCGCCACGGTCACGTTCTCGAGCATCTCGTACGTGCTTGGAAGCTACGTGCCGCCGGGCGCCCTCGTGGCCGCCGCGGCGGTCGATACGGGCGCATCTGGAACGGGAACCAACGTCTCGGGGAACCAGTTCGTGAACGCCCTGGTCTCTACCGGCAGCCTGCCCGTATACCGCCCCGACGGGATGATCAAGGTCTCCACAGCGAGCGCATACCTCGGTAACGACATCTACAGCACCACGGCCGCCGGTCAGACCGTAGCCGTCAAGGCTGCTCGGGGTACCAAGAAAACGTTCCTCATCCAGGTTCAGAACGACGGGAACTCCCTGGACCAGCTCGCCATCAAGGGGGCGGGCGCCCAGAAGGGGTTCACGATCACCTACCTATTAGGTGCCAACGGAACGACCTCCATCACATCGCAGGTTATCGCCGGCTCTTATACGACGATCGCGCTCGCGCCGGGCGGGACGACCGTGTTCCGCGCCGTCATCGGCGTCAAGGCAACGGCCACGATAGGGACGGTCAAGGCCTTCCTCGTGACGGCCGCGTCCGCGCATGACGCCTCGGTCACCGATGTCGTGAGGGCATCGGTCAAAGCCAGATAGCGTCGCTGCACAACCTCAGGTAGCCAGCGTGTCAGCGGCGATCGGGAGTGGTCCCGGGCTCGGCGCAGGTGATCGAGATCCCCTAGCCCCATCCGCGAACCGAGGGCACGGCGTGGCTGCCCGGCACCACGCCGTGCCCGCAGGATAGGCTGACCTCCTCGCGAACGGGGAGGGCGGTCGGGTCGGGCGTGTCCCGGGGCGCCGGCGGCCGGAAGAATCGAGGGTAACCCGGGCGCCGCTCGCGGTGTACGGGGGCCGGGAGCAGACTGCAAACGATAGCCGGGTTCCGCGGAGGGCCCGACCACTGGAGGACGCCGAGTCTCGTCGGACTGGCCAGGGATGGCGACGTCACACGCCGCGTCCTATCGGCTGTGCCGGCGATATTTCCCCCACCAGTCCTCGATTGGCCCCACCACCTGACGCTTACCTCCCAGGCCCAGGCCCGATTACCCTTCTATGGATGTGCGACCACGTACCACCCCACGGTGACCGACGGTTCAGGTGGGCGGGCGGCTCTCCCGCAATAAGGCCCCCCTGGGCTCGATCATGCCTCGTTGCGCTCCCAGGACTGGATCCAGAAGCGAACAGCACCTCGGATCTCAGCCGCGAGTGAGTGGCCGTTCTGGTCCGCCATCCGGGCGAGCTTCTCGGCGACCTCAGGGCGTTCGAAAAACGGGATCCGGGCGGTGAATCGTGCCCGCTCGTCGCCGGAGTGTTGCAGGTCCACCGTCGTCCTTCTTGGTCCGTCCTGAGACGAAGCGTGCTCCCTCCGACAAGGAACCCAACGCCGCCAACGACGATTACCGAAGCGGCGGAGCACGTTGAATCGGGCTGCGCTCGGTGTGAGCGTTTGACCGCGTCGGGCCATGGTCCTACGCTGGAATGAGTGGCCTTGTTGACGCGTTCTCGCGGACCTCCCCTTGCGTCCTTCCGAACCCGAGCCCGCACCGAAGGAAGGACGTCAGAATGAAGCGCACCATCATCGCGCTCGCGGCAGTCGTGGTCCTCACCGGGGGCATCGCAGTGGCAACGCCGAGTAGTGGCTTCACCACTAAGCTTCTCGGGGCCGGGACCATCGATTCCCTCTCGATCCAAGAGTACGGACCAAGCACCGCGTTGTTCGTCCGTGTCGCGCAGGAGCCGGGCGGAACGTCTGGGTGGCACTCGCATCCGGCAAACGTGTTCGTCCTCGTGAAAAAGGGACGCGTCGCCGTCAGCGGCGAAGGGGATTGTGCCCCGATCATCTACACGAAGGGTGACATCTTCCAAGAGGAGCCCGGTCATGTGCACAAGGCTTCCAACGTCGGAGATGGTGAGCTGGTCTTGATCGCCACCTTCCTCGGGGTGCCACCTGGTGCCGCACCTCTCACGGATGAGGCGAATCCCTGTCTCACCTGATCGGTGATCCACCGTGATGCGGGCTTGCAGGAATCTCGCAGTCGCGCCAGTGCCAGGGCG
>JANLXF010000171.1:0-7188 GCA_031364965.1 Actinomycetes bacterium
GCGCCCCCGACGAGAAGATCGTCCCGGAAGGCTGCCCGGCGGCCGGCGCCGCGGGAACGGCCGGCGCCGCGGGAACGGCCGGCGCCGCGGGAACGGCCGGCGCCGCCACGGTCGCTTCACCGGCCCCTTCGCCCCCGTCGATCTCCACGAGCGGGGTCCCCACCGCGACGGTCTCGCCTTCGGCCACCAGTATCTTCGTCACCGTGCCGGCGACGGGTGAAGGCACCTCGGTGTCGACCTTGTCGGTCGAGATCTCGAACAGCGGCTCGTCGACGGCGATCGTCTCGCCTTCCTGCTTCAGCCATTTGAGGATCGTGCCCTCGACGATCGTCTCGCCGAGCTGGGGCATCTGGATCGACGTCACGCTGGCCTCGCCTCCATGTCGGTCACCATGCGGAGAGCCGCTCGACGGCGGCCTCGATGTCGGATACCTGCGGCAGGTACGCATCCTCGAGCGGGGGCGAGAACGGCACGGGGGTGTTCGGCGGGGCCAGGCGCGCGACGGGCGCATCGAGGTGCTCGAAGGCGCGCTCGGCGATCATCGCGGCCACCTCGGCCCCGATCCCGAGCGACCGGTGCGACTCGTAGAGCACCAGCGCCCGTGAGGTCTTCGCGATCGAGGAGATCACCGTCTCCTCGTCGAGCGGCACGATGGATCGGAGGTCGATCACCTCGATCGATACCCCTCGCGCGGCGAGGTTCTCCGCCGCCTCCAACGCCTTGTGCACCATCGCGCCGTAGGTGATCACGCTCACGTCGGTGCCCTCGCGCTTGACCGCGGCCGACCCGAGCGGGATCAAGAAGTCGGGGTCCTCGGACACCTGTTCCTTGATCCTGCGGTATATCCACTTGTGTTCGAGGTAGATCACCGGGTTGTCGTCGCGGATCGCCGACTTCAGCAACCCCTTCGCGTCCGATGGGAACGCGGGGCAGACGACCTTGAGCCCGGGGGCGTGCGCGAACCAGGGCTCGGGGTTGGTGGAGTGGAAGTTCGACGCTCGGACACCGCCGCCGCTCGGCGCCCTGAGCACGACGGGGAGCCGGACGCCGGTCCGGTAGTGGTAGCGAGCCAGCACGGTGGTGATCTCGTCGAACCCGCTCGACATGAAGTCGGCGTACTGGAACTCGGCGACGGGACGGAGGCCCTCCATGGCGGCGCCGATCGCGGTGCCGACGATCGTTTCCTCGGCGATCGGCGTATCCATGACCCGCTGGGTGCCGAAGTGGTCGACGAAGCCCTCGGTCACCTTGAACGCGCCACCGTATGCGCCGATGTCCTCACCGAGCATGAAGACGCGCTCATCGCGCTCCATCTCTTCCCACAATGCCTCGGCGATCGCGATCAGGTAGGTGGCCTGGCCGTCGTCGCTGCGCTTGCCACGCGGCTCGGCTCCGTGACCGGCGGCGGCGGCTTCGACCTTCTGCGCCATCACGTGGTCTCCGTTCCGCCGTCGCGTCCGGGCTCGCGGTCCCAGTAGCCGTCCTCGGCCCACAACCCGAGCTCGACGTCGCCGGATTCGGGGAACGGCGACGCCTGCGCGAACGCGTACCCGGCCTCGAACTCCGAGGTGACGCGCGCGGCGACGGCCTCGATGTCCCCGGCGGTCACGACGGCCTCGGCCAGCAGGTACTCCTGGAAGTTCTTCACCGGGTCCTTCTCCGCCATGTAGTGCTCCAATAGCTCCTGCGGCATGTACTTGGCGGGGTCATGCCCGGCATGGCCACGCCAGCGGAGCGACACCGACTCGATCAGGGTCGGGCCACCGCCGTCGCGTGCGCGCTCAACCGCTTCGCGGGTCGCCTCGAAGACCTCGAGGACGTTGCCGCCGTCGACCCGCACGCCGGGCATGCCATAGGCGCTCGCACGTTCCGCGATCGTCGGGACCTTGAATTCGAGGGCGTTGGGTGTCGAGTAGGCGTACTGGTTGTTGTTCACGATCCACACGACCGGCAGCGAATAGATCGCCGACCAGTTCAGCGACTCGTGCCATCGCCCGTTCGAGGTAGACCCGTCCCCGCAGATGGCGAGCGCCACGCGCCGGTCGCCCGCGCGCTGGTAGGCGAGCGCGGCGCCGCACGCCACCGGGTAGGCGATCGGCAGATGCGAGATCACCGCGAACGTCCGGTTCCCCTCCCAGTCGCCGATGTGGCTGTTCCCGTCGCGGCCGCGCAGGTAGCCGTCGACCCTTCCCCAGTACTGCGCCATGACCCGGTTCAGGTCGAGGCCCTTCGTGAGCTGCGCCGTGAGGTCGCGGTGCGTCGGGAACAGCGAGTCGCGCTCCTCGAGCGCGAAGGCCACGCCGACGTGAGTGCCCTCCTGGCCCCGGCCGGAATAGAAGGCGCCCGGGAGCCGGCCCTGGCGATAGAGGGCTTCCATCCGCTCGTCGAAGTGCCGAGCGAGCATCAGTTTGTAGAGGATCTCTTTGAGGCGGTCGTCGGGGAGGGGTCGTCCTCCCTGAGCGGTCGCCGGGTCGACCTGGGTGGCCACACGGTCTCCTTACGCGGAATGCAGCGGCTTGCCGGCGAGGGCGAGCATCGCCTCGCCGACGGCCTCGGACAGCGACGGGTGCGGGTGCATCATGGCGGCCGCCTCGGAGGGCACGGCCTCCCAATTCGTGATCAACATCCCTTCGGCGATCAGATCGGTCACATGAGGGCCGATCATGTGGATCCCTCGTACGGGGCCGTCTCCAGCCTCGGCGACGACCTTCACGAAGCCCCCTTCGCCCACGATGTTCGCCTTGCCGATCCCCCGGAAATCGAGCGTTTCGACGACGACATCGATCCCGGCTTCCCGCGCCTGCGCCTCGGTGAGCCCGACGCTGGCGATCTCGGGCGTGCAGTAGGTGACCCGCGGGATGTTCGCGTAGTCGATCGGGGGCACCCCCTGGCCGGCGATCCGCTCGGCGACCGCATAGCCTTCGGTGAAGGCCACGTGGGCGAGCTGGAGCGGGGTGGCGGCCACGTCGCCGACGGCCCAGACGCTCGGCACGTTCGTTCGGAGCTCGGCGTCGACCTCGACGAACCCTTTCTCGTGCACGGCAACCCCGGCGTCGTCGAGTCCGAGATCCTCGGTGACGGGGCCGCGGCCGATCGCGACCAGGCAGATGTCCGCGTGCACGTCCTGGGTCGTGCCGGCCGCCTCGTAGACCACGTCGACCCCTTCGCCCGTGTCGGTCACCGAGGCGACCGAGGCGCCCGCCGTGGCGGCGATCCCGCGCTTGCGGTAGGCGCGGGCGATCTCCTTGGAGACCGCCTCGTCCTCGAGGGGGGCGAGCCGGGGGAGCGCCTCGAGGAGGGTGACGTCGGCGCCGAACGACCGGTAGAGGGAGGCGAATTCGAGCCCGACGGCGCCGGCGCCGATCACGACGGCCGACGAGGGGATGCGGTCGTACCAGAGCGCCTGATCGCTCGTGATGATCCGATCGGTCACGCTGAGTCCGGGCAGCAGCTTGGGCTTCGAGCCGGTGGCGATGACGACGTGGTTCGTCTCGATCCGGCGCTTGTCGACTTCCACCGCGGGCCCGTTCACGAGCCGGGCGGTCCCGGTCACGACGTCGATCTTGCGCTGGGCGACCAGGCCGGTAACGCCCTTGACGAGCTTGTCGACGATCTTGTCCTCGAAGGCCTTGATCGCGGACCAATCGGGCTCGCCCGCGGCCTTGATGCCCCATTCCGAGGCCCGCTCCACGGTATCCATGACCGCCGCCGACTGCAGCAGCGCCTTCGTGGGGATGCAGCCTCGGAGGAGGCAGGTGCCGCCCAGACGATCGTCCCGCTCGATCAGGACCACGCGGAGCCCGAGTTGCGCGGCTCGCAGGGCGGTGGAGTACCCACCCGTCCCCGCGCCGATCACCGCTACGTCGTACGCATCGCCCATCCGGTGAGGAAGTCTACCCGCGTTCGTCCGTCCGGTCGGAGGACGCCGGCACCGCTTCGCCGTACGATGCCCGCCGATGGAGCAGGCCCAGGATCCGCTCGAGCTCAAGCAGACGCCGCTCGCGGACGTCCATCAGGCGCTCGGCGCGAAGATGGCCCCGTTCGCCGGCTGGGTGATGCCGATCGAGTACGAGGGCGCCCTCGCCGAGCACAAAGCCGTGCGAGAGCGCGTCGGGCTCTTCGACCTCACGCACCTCGGGAAGGTCGACGTCACCGGACCGGGCGCCTTCGCCCTGTTGCAGACCGTGATCACGAACGACCTCGGTAAGGCGGCGGTCGGCGAGGCGCTCTACAACCTCGTGCTCAACGAGGGCGGTGGCGTGATCGAGGACCTGATCGTCTACCGGTTGGCCGAGGAGCGGTCGTTCGTGGTCCCGAACGCCGCCAACGCCCAGCGGGTGCTCCAGATCCTGGAGGAGACGCCTTCGAAGGACCGGCTCCATCTCATGTACCACCAGGATTGGTGCTTCCTCGCGGTGCAGGGCCCCGAGTCGATCCACGTGATGCAGCGGCTGTTCCCTGAGGCGGGCGACCTCGCGTTCATGCAATGCGTCGAGGCCGAGTATCGCCGCCGCCCGGTGATCTTGACCCGATCGGGATACACGGGTGAGGTGGGGTTCGAGCTGTTCACGTATCAGGACATCGCGCACGAGCTGTGGGCCGACCTCACCGAGGCCATGGCCCCGTTCGGGGGTCAACCCTGTGGTCTCGCCGCGCGCGACGTGCTCCGGCTCGAGATGGGCTACCCCCTGTACGGACAGGACCTCTTCGAATCGGTCACCGCGCTGGAGGCCGGTCTGTCGTGGGCGGTCTCGTTCGACAAGGGGGAGTTCCGGGGTCGATCGGCGCTGGAGCGCCAGAAGGCAGAGGGGCTCCCTAGCCGGCTCCGAGCACTGCGCATGCGGGAGCGTCGTCACATCCCTCGCGCGCACTACCCGGTCTTCTTGGGCGATCAGGTGATCGGCGAGATCACGAGCGGGACGTTCTCACCCACGCTGCAGACCGGGATCGGGCTCGCCTACCTGTGGCCCGCCGACGTGGTGGACGTCGGGGACGTGGTGGAGGTCGACATCCGTGGCCGGCGCGGACAAGCCGAGGTCGTACGGCCCCCGTTCGTCGGCCGCAACCCCCGCTAGGACACGACGGCGTCGACGAAGTCGCTCACCCTGGCCCCGCCGAAGCTCGTGTGGGTGATCAGCCGGTCGAGCAGCGCGGAGGCCCGCTGCGAATCGCGCATCACCGCCACCACCACGTACAGGCCGGACTGGGGGATCCCCATCGTGTGCACCGGGCCGTAGCCGGGCGCCGCCACGAAGTACGCCCAGCGCGTCGGCCGGCCGTCGACGTGACAGGTCCCCTCTCCCCGGGCCATGTAGTCGCCGTCGGAGTGCGCGGCGCCCGCCGCGAAGGACGGCACGTTGTCGAGGAAGACCTGCTGGGACTCGGACCGGCAGGCATCCGACCGGGTCAGCCGGGAGAGCAGCGGTCCCGTCGCGGCCAGGTAGTAGAAGTCGGAGGGCACCCCCACCCGGGTGGCGTCGACCCATGTCGCGGTCATCCCGGTGATCGAGCCGTCCATGTGCTCCCACGCGTCGGGCCGCGGCGAGGCCACGAATCCCGCACGCGCCCCCCGAGCTGGGGCGGCGCTCCATCCATCGGGAACGAGGGCCTGGACGGGACCTGCGGTGACCTGCGAGTAGGGGGAGGCCGTGGGGCGGACGGACAAGGAGTCGGGGAGTCCGGCGGGGTCGTCAATCGAAGGTACGCCTGCGCACCCGGTGCCCATGAGGGCGACCACGACTCCAAGGATGGCTCTTCGCAACCCGCCGGATCCTCCACGCGCAGGATACGGGCCCGGCGCGCCGGGCGCCAGGGGCCAGGGGCCGAGGGTTCAGGCGGCGCCGGTTGCCGGGCGGTCCGCCGAGGGGTCCTCTCGGACCGGGATGCAGAAGGCCGCCCGCGTGCCGCCGCCGGGCAAGGGGTCGGTCCAGAGGGTGCCGCCGTGCTCGACGATCATCTGCCGGGCGAGGTGAAGCCCCACGCCCACGCCGGCCTTCTCCTTGCGCAGGGTCCCTTCCCCGGTGGTGAAGGGCTCGTCGAACGACTTCGACGCGATCGCGCGGTCGAGCCCCTCGCCTCGATCGGTGACCGCGATCACGACCCCTTCCGAGAGGGCACGGGCGGTTAGCTCCACCGGCACGCCCGCCGGTGAGTACCGGCACGCGTTGTCCAACAGCTCGAGCACCACGTCGGCGATGCGGGGGCCGTCGGCGACCGACGAAAGCACCGGCGCGATCTCGGCGACCACCTCGACAGCCGGATAGCGATCGCGGGCAGAGTCGACGGCGCGCGTGATCAAAGGGGCCAGGTCGACCTGGGCGAGCCGAAGCTCGAAGGTGCCGCGTTCGAGCTCGGCCATCGTGATGATCTCGTCCACGATGCTCATCAGCTTGTCGAGCGAGGTCTGGAGCTGATGGAGGAACTCCGCCCGCTCGTGCTCGGGGACCGAGGGGTTCTTCAAGACGTACGCGATCCCCTTGGCGACGGTGACCGGCGTGCGCAGCTCGTGGGAGATGTTGGCGAGGAAGTCGGCCTTCGCCGAGGTGCCGCGATCGATCGAGGCTCGGATCTCGGTCAGCTGCGCCTCGGCCGCGTCGACCCGCTGGAACGCTTCGTCGAGCCCCATGGCCAGGCGCATCGCCATGGCGGGCGAGAGCGCCACGCCGCCGCCGGCCGCGGCACGCAGGGCACGCGCGACCGTTGCGGCGGGCTCGCCCGGCCCGATGAACCCGACCGCCCCCGCGGCCAGCGCCGAGGCGACCAGTCCCGGGTCGAGGGTGTCCCCCCGCACGACCACGGCGGAGGCGGGTGAGGAGTCGAGGAGCCGGCGGATCAACGAAGCCCCACCGAGCCCCTCGAGACCCAGCGAGCACACGATCACGTCGGGTCGCGTGCGCGCCGCCGTTTCGACCCCTCGGAAGGCATCGATCGTCGCGTCGACCTCGATGTCGGGGGTGCTCGCCAGGAGGTCATGGCGGAGCCGGGTCGCTTCGTCGGCCGTGTCACAGAGCAGGACGGAGAGAGACATGTCGTCCCCCATATCGGCCGTCCGGCCGAGGGATTGAGCCCTACGTTGACCTCGATGCAGGGGAAGTCAGTGCACGATGCCGCCGCGGATCGCGATCGCCACCGCCTGGGCGCGATCGTTCGCGCTGAGCTTTTCGAAGATCCGCTCGAGATGGGTCTTGA
>JANLXF010000180.1:0-2237 GCA_031364965.1 Actinomycetes bacterium
GTCGCGGATGGACGGAATGCCGTCGGGCGAGCGGCCCTGCGTCCTGAAGTGCACGGCGGTGCGTGCGTAGGCCGCGCCGATCGCGTTGGACTCGTCACCGCACGACGGAAATACGAAGAGTGACTCGACCTCCGGCATCTCGAGAATTCGCTGGTTGGCCTTGACGTTCATGAAGACACCGCCGGCCAGGGCCAACCGTCGGATGCCGGTCGTGGCGATCGCGCGACGAACCCATTCAACCAGCCAATCCTCTGTCCACTGCTGCACGCCGCCACAAATCCAGTCGAAGCGGTGGAACTCGAGGTTGGCCTTGAGCCACGCGAGCGAGTAGTAGGTCGGAGGGACACCGGGCCCTCGACCCCAGGAAGGGCTTCCGTCCGCGGCGAACACGAGCATCCTGTCGAATACAGCACGGCTGCGACGGACGCCTTCGTCGGGCGCGTACGGGGCCATGCCCATGAGCTTGTACTCGTGCTCGTTCGGGACCATGCCGAGGAGGAACGTGACGAGCGCGAACACGTTGCCGATCGAATCCGCCTCGGGAATGACGTTCCGGCGCTCGATCGAGAGCCCGTTCGCCACGCTGACCGTCGCGCAGAGATCGTCGCCCGCGCCATCGCAGGTGAGCACGAGGACCGGACCATCCCGGAATGGCGAGCCGTAGTACGCCGTCGCGGCATGAGCCTCGTGATGTTCGACCTCGATCACTTTCGCCAGCGGAACGCCTCCCTCCCGCAGCGCCTTCATGCGACTCGCTCGTCTTCGATGCCGATAGAGGTGGTTGACCGGTGTCCTTCGCAACAATGCGCGAAGGCGCCCCTTCGGCTTGCCGACCGACCGGTAGTGCTCCAATAGCTCCTCGCGCGTGCGCGCGACCGGCATGTGGCGGCTGTGCAAGGCAACCTCGTCGATCGCCGACCAGGTGAGTCCCGAGAGCCGAAGCACTTCGGCGATCGCAAGCGTCGGGCACCCGTGAAAGTTCTTCACGCCCGTGAGCCGCTCTTCCTGGACGGCGGCGATCACCTGTCCGTCCACGAGTACAGCGGCCGATGCGTTGTGACCGTCGTGAATGCCGACGACGTTCATGATCGACGCGCCGGCGACCGACCCCCCTGATGACGCCTCGCTCCGCTCGGACCACCGGAACGAGCGCGCGAAAGGCTCATCGACCGAAGAATGATCGGATGGATTCCGCGACGTGGGCGACCTGCGATTCGGTGATCTCTGCGTACATCGGAAGGCTGAGCAGCGACGCAGCTGCCGCCTCGGTGACAGGGAACGTGCCGGGCCCCAGCGCCATCCCCGCATACGCGCGCTGCAGGTGCAGGGGCAAGGGATAGTGCAGGCCCGTTCCGATCTGCCGCTCCGCAAGAAACTGCTGCAACCGATCTCGCTCCCGGGTGCGCACCACGTAGAGATGGTACACATGCGAGGCGTACGGAGCCTCCGTGGGCAGCGTGAGTTCCGCGAGCCCCGCCAATCCTTCGGCGTACCACCCCGCCACTTGCCGGCGTGCCGCGTTCCAGCCTTCGAGATGCCGCAGCTTCACGCGCAGAATTCCCGCCTGGATGGCGTCGAGCCGACCGTTGAAGCCTTCGCTCTCGTGATGGTACTTGCTCGCCTGCCCGTGCTCCCGCAGCCGTCGCACCGCGGCCATGCGCGCTGCGTCGTTACCGGTCAGGGCGCCGCCCTCGCCACAGGCGCCGAGATTCTTGCCTGGATAGAAGCTCCAGCTCCCCAGGACGCCCATGGACCCGACTGCCCGACCCTTGTATCGGGCGCCGTGCGCCTGGGCCGCATCCTCGATGACCCAGAGTCCATGCCGCGCCGCGATTGCGAGGATGGGATCCATGTCCGCCGACTGCCCGTACAGATGCACCGGAACGATCCCGACGGTTCGGGACGTAATCGCCGCGTCGAGCGCAGCGGGGTCCATGGTGAGCGTGTCGTCACTCACGTCCACGAACCGGATGCTCCCTCCCGCCTGCGTGATCGCCTCGGTGGTGGCAATGAATGTCTGGGACACGGTGATGACTTCGTCCCCCGGACGAAGGCCCATCGACAGATAGGCGAAGCGAAGCGCGTCGGTCCCGCTGCACACGCCCACGGCGTCGCGCGTCCCGATGTATGCCGCGAACTCCTCCTCGAACGCCGTCAACTCGGCTCCGCCGACAAACGCAGCGTCTCGAATCGCGCGGCGGCACACGTCGACCAGCTCGTCCTCGAGCGGACGGTGC
>JANLXF010000200.1:0-3031 GCA_031364965.1 Actinomycetes bacterium
GGCCAGGGCCACCTCTCCCTGACACACCGGCGCTCGGGACGCTCGCGGAACCCCGGGCATCGCCGCGGTGTAGGAACCACCGACAGGAGACACGGTGGAGGGCCGACCACTCGAAGACCATGAGCTGGTCGAACGTGCCCGTGGAGGCGACGCGGAGGCGTTCGGCTCGCTCGTCGCGCAGCACCAGCAGGCGGCGTTCCGGGTCGCCTGGCTGATCGCGCGCGATCCGGGCGAGGCGGAGGACGCGGTGCAGGAGGCGTTCGTGAAGGCCTGGCGTGCGATGCCCAGGTTCCGAGCGGACGCGCCGTTCCGGCCGTGGATCCTGAGGATCGTCTCGAACGAGGCCCGCAACCGCGTGCGCTCGACCCGGCGGCGCGACGCGCTCGCGCTGCGCGAGGCCGCCGCGGCCGTCGAGGGGGGCGCGGCCCCGTCCCCAGAGGCCGCGGCACTCTCGCGTGACGACGCCGAGACGCTCACCCGCGCGCTCGAGCGGCTCCCCGACCGAGATCGGCTCGTGATCGCCTACCGCTGGCTGCTCGACCTGAGCGAGACCGAGACGGCCGAAGTCCTGGGCGTCCGTCCCGGGACGGTCAAGTCCCGCCTGTCGCGCGCCCTCGAGCGGCTCCGCAGGGAGCTCGAAGACGCCGACGGCCGAGACGAGACCGGGCGGGCATCCGCATGAGCGCCGATCGCCTCCGCGGGTTCGACGACGATGCGCTGGGCTCCGCGCTCCGCGACGCTGGCTCCGCGCTCCGGTGGCCGGATACGCCAGAGGTCGAACCGTCGGTCCGCCGCGCGATCGCGTCCGTCCGTCCGCGTGCGGGGATCGGACCCGTGTGGCCCGCGCTCACCCGCCGCCGCCGCCTCGCGGTGCTGCTCGCGGCCGCCCTGGTGCTCCTGGGCGGGGCGGCGCTCGCCGCCAAGCTCGTGATCGATCTCGGGGCGGTGACGATCACGACGCTCCCCGACCGGCCCAGCGCGCTCCCCACCGGCGCGATCACGGGCCACGACCTCGGCACGCCGGTCACCCTCGAGGAGGCGACTCGGCTGACGGGCGTCACTCCGCGCTACCCCGCAACGCTCGGCCCACCCGATGAGGTGTGGACGGAGCAGGGGCAGGTCGGGTTCGACCCGCTGGACACCACACCGTGGATCGCGATGGCGTGGGACGCGGGGAACGACCTCTCCCCGATCCCGGGCACCGATCGTGGCGCCGTGCTGATCCAGTTTCACGGCGAGGCACAGGTTGCCGTGAAGGTGCTCTACGAGGAGGCCGGGTCACTTCGGGCCGTGCGCATAGATGGCGCCGCGGCGTACTGGATCAGCGGGCCGCACGAATTCCGTCTGCCGGCCGGCGGTACGCTCCGGTCGTTCCGCGTCGACGGCAGCGTGCTGCTGTGGCAAGACGGCGACGACACGTTCCGCCTCGAGACCGCCCTCCCGCTCGCCGGCGCGAGAGCGATCGCGTCGACCTGAGCGGGAACCCACCCCGGCCCGCCGGTGTAGGCAGGGCGATGGCTCCGAGAGGGAGGGACGCGATGGACATCGGGCGGATCGCATACCGGTCGTTGCTGGGCGCCGCGCTGATCGTGGCGGGGACCGCGGGGATGGCCGCCGCCGGCGGCGGGTGCCACGGCGGCGCGACGCAGGGTAGCGGCGAGGTCGTCGAACTCGTCGACGCTTGTTTCGCGCCGACCACGCTGCGGATCGACCTGGGCGACACCGTGACGTTCGTGAACCACGACGACTTCGTGCACAACGTGGTCGCGAACGGCTGGGGGCATTTCCAGGACCTGCGTCCCGGCGCTCGCTTCACGATGTCGTTCGAGGAGGACGGCGTGTACCCGTTCGCCTGCACGTACCACCCGGGGATGACCGGCGCGATCGTGGTCGGCGACGGCACGGGTTCCGGGAACGGCGCGGTGCTGGAGGTGACGCCACCCGAGGCTCCGACGCCGACGGCGGACGGCACGAGCGGAGGCTCGATGGCGACCGGCGCAGCCGGACTCGTGATCGGCCTCGGAGTCGGGTACGGGATCTCACGCTCCCGCCGGTCCGCAGCGGCGGCGGGGTAGCCCGAGGTCAGACCGGGATCGCGAGGCCGGCCTGCTGCATGGCCAGCTCGAAGTCGTGCCGGTTCGACACGGCCTTGAAGGCCGCCTCCACGGTGACCGTGCCTTCCTTCAGGAGCTTCAGCATCCATTGGTCGAACGTGACCATGCCGTAGAACCCGCCGTCGGCGATCACGTCCTTCAGCTCGTGCGTCTTCTCCGGGTCGGAGATCCGCTCGGCCACGCGGCCGTTGTTGATCAAGATCTCGAGACCGGGCGTCCGGCCGCCGTCCACGGTGGGGACGAGGCGCTGGCAGATGATCCCGCGGAGCGTGCCCGCGAGCGCCAGGCGCACCTGCTTCTGCTGGTGCGGCGGGAAGAAGTCGATCACGCGGTTGACGGTCTCGGTGGCGTCCACCGTGTGCAGGGTGGACATCACGAGGTGGCCGGTCTCGGCGGCGGCGATCGCCGCGCGCACGGTCTCGGTGTCGCGCATCTCGCCGATCAGGATCACGTCGGGGTCCTGGCGGAGCGCCGCGCGGAGCGCCGCATGGAAGTCCATCGTGTCGTTGCCGACCTCGCGCTGGTTGATCGAGGCCATCTCGTCGCGGTGGAGCACCTCGATCGGATCCTCGATCGTCACGATGTGCACCGGCTTGGTCTTGTTGATGTAGTCGATCATCGCGGCCAGCGTCGTGGTCTTGCCCGAGCCGGTGGGGCCCGTGACGAGGATCAGGCCTCGATGCTCGTCCGCGATCGTACGGAGCGAGTCGGGCAGCCCGATCTCCTCGAAGCTCGGGCCGCCGAAGCGGAGCTTGCGCAGCACCATGCTGGTCGAGCCGCGCTGCTTGAAGACGTTCACCCGGAACCGGCCCACGTGCGGGATCGAGTAGGCGAAGTCCACCTCGCCGGCCTCACGGAACTTTGCCTTGCGGTCCTCGGGGATGATGGCGTCGGCGATCGCGACGGTCTGCTCGTTC
>JANLXF010000227.1:0-25331 GCA_031364965.1 Actinomycetes bacterium
GGCCGACGAGATGGGTGAGCTTCAGGAGCGCATCACGTCGACGAAGGGCCGGTCCATCACGTCGCTGCAGGCGATCTACGTGCCCGCCGACGACATCACGGACCCCGCGCCGCACACCGCGTTCGCCCACCTGGACGCGACCACGGTGCTCTCCCGCGACATCGCGTCGCTCGGGATCTACCCGGCGGTGGACCCGCTCGACTCGACCTCGCGGATCCTCGACGCCCGCTACGTCGGGGAGGCGCATTACGCGGTCGCGCGGCGGGTGCAGGAGATCCTGCAGCGGTACAAGGACCTGCAGGACATCATCGCGATCCTCGGGATCGACGAGCTGTCCGAGGAGGACAAGGTCATCGTCGCCCGCGCCCGCAAGATCCAGAAGTTCCTCTCCCAGCCGTTCTTCGTGGCCGAGCAGTTCACCGGCATCGAGGGCAAGTACGTGCCCGTCGACGAGACGATCGCGTCCTTCAAGGGCCTCTGCGAAGGGGAGTACGACCACCTGCCCGAGCAGGCGTTCCTCCTGGTGGGCGGGATCGACGAGGCGGTCGCGGCCGCGAAGCAGATGGAGGCCGCGTAAGTGTCCGTCGAGGTCCATGTCGTGACGCCGGAGCGGGAGGTCTGGGTCGGCGAGGCCGAGCAGGTCACCGCGCGGGGCGTCGACGGTGACGTGGGCATCCTCGCCGGACACGCCCCTCTCCTCGTGCAGCTGGCGATCGGGCCGTTGCACGTGCTGCGCGCCGACGGACCCCAGCTCGACGCGGTCGTCGACGGCGGCTTCATGCACGTCGCCTCGCACGAAGGGGTCACGCGCGTCGACGTGATGGCGATTTACGCCGAGCTGGCGTCCGAGGTCGACCTCGCCGAGGCCCGAAGGCGGCTCGAGGCGGCCCAGGGCCTCGACGACGCGACGGCCAAGGCTGAGATCGCGAAAGCTACGGCCCGCATCGGCCTGCTCGGTTGATCCGGCCTCCTTCACCCCGCTGACCTGTCCCGCCCCTACACTGAACCCCCCATGGAGCGATTCCTCGTCACCGGCGGCGCCCGCCTCAGCGGCACGATCCGCGCCTCGGGCGCGAAGAACTCGGCGTTGAAGCTGATGGCCGCGGCGCTCCTCGCGCCCGGCCGCACCGTGCTCCGGAACGTGCCCCGGATCCACGACTGCACCCTGATGGGCGAGGTGCTCGAGCACCTGGGGGCGGGCGTCGCGTGGGGCGACGACGGCGTCACGATCGACGCGGCCGATCTCACGTCGGTCGAGGCGCCCTACGACCTCGTCCGGCAGATGCGGGCCTCGATCGTGGTGCTCGGCCCCCTCCTGGCGCGCGCGGGGCGGGCGCAGGTCGCGATGCCCGGCGGCGACAACATCGGGTCGCGGCCGATCGATCTCCACATCGACGGGCTTCGCAAGATGGGCGCGGAGATCCGATCCGAGCACGGCTTCCTGTACGCCGACACCGACGGGCTCCGCGGAGCGTCGATCACCCTCGACTACCCGAGCGTGGGGGCCACCGAGAACCTGCTGATGGCCGCGGTGGCCGCCAAGGGCACGACCGTGCTCGACAATGCGGCGCGTGAACCCGAGATCGCCGACCTCGGCGACTTCCTGAACGAGATGGGTGCGCGTGTCGAGGGCGTCGGCTCGAGCACGATCGAGGTCCACGGCGTCGACGCCTTCGCGCCCGTCGAGCACCGGGTCATCGCGGATCGGATCGAGACGGGCACGTGGGCGGCGGCCGCCGTCGCGACGCGAGGTGACGTCACCATCGCCGAGGCCCGGCCCGATCACCTCGAGCTCTTGTTGACCAAGCTCGCCGACGCGGGCGCCACGATCGACCTCACGCAAGACGGCCTGCGGATCCGGCAGGAGGCACGTCCTCGCGCCGTCGACTTCGTCACGCTGCCGTACCCGGGGGTCGCGACCGATTTCCAACCGATCCTGATGGCCGCGCTTGCCGTGGCCGAGGGCACCAGCATCGCGACCGAGAACGTCTTCGAGAGCCGGTTCCTGTACGTGGACGAGCTCCGTCGCATGGGCGCCGACATCCGCACCGAGGGGCATCACGCCGTGATCCGTGGCGTCGAACGCCTCTCCGCCGCCCCCGTGCACGCGCTCGACATCCGTGCGGGCGCCGCGATGGTGATCGCCGGCCTGTGCGCCGACGGTGTCACCGAGGTGGCGGACCTGCACCACATCGATCGCGGCTACGAGGACTTCGAGGCCAAGCTCGGCTCGCTCGGTGCCCAGGTGCGGCGCGAAACCGTGGACGCACCGGCCGCACGATGATGCTGCAGCCGCCGCCCCGGCCCGACCTCCGCGGCCCCACGCCCGGTCCCGAGGGGTTCCAACCCGCCGATCCCCGGCCGAGCGTGACGTGGTCGGTCTGGGAGGCGCTCCTGGCCTACGCGGTCGTGGGGGTCGTGCTCGCCCAGATGATCGTGGCCGTGGCCCTGATCGTGATCTTCGGGATCGACGTCGGTGTCGGCGCCGCCGACGGCCCGTCCGTCGCGCTGACGATCGCGGTCGATCTCGTGACCCTGGTCGGGCTCGCCGGGTGGCTCCGTTGGCGACACCCTGGCTGGCTGCGGCTCCTGTGGATCCCCCCGACCGGACGGCGCGCGCGGGAGTGGGCGACGGGGTACGGCATGGGCCTGCTGCTCTATCTCGTCGTGGCGTTCGGCGTGGGGACGGCGCTCACGATCGCGTTCCGGGCGGCGTTCGGGCAAGACGTGCAGCCGCCCGATCAGCTGTCCTCCCACCTGTCCTCGCTCGGGAAGATCGGGGCGGCGATCCTGGCGATCGTCGTCGCACCCCTCACGGAGGAGCTCTTCTTCCGAGGCATGTTGTTCCGGAGCGTCCGGGATCGGTGGGGCTTCTGGATGGGCGCGATCTCGTCCTCGGGGCTCTTCGGCCTCGCGCACTACGTCGCCTCGCCGTGGCGCGACGCCCTGCTGCTGCAGGCCGTCATGGTCTTCACCGGGTTCGGCCTGTGCTGGATCTACGAGCGCCGGGGCACGATCGTGGCAAGTATCGGCGCGCATATGGCGTTCAACACGATCGGGCTGCTGCTGATCCTGTCGGTCCGCTAGCCGCGACGGCCCCCGTATGCTGGGCGTGACGAGGAGGCGTGCCGTGCCGATGTTCCCGACCGATCTCTGGTTCCAGGACCTGATCGCTCAGATCAATGGCTCCGTCGAGTACCGGGAGGCGGCCGCGACCTGGGAGGGCGACATCGCGTTCCTGGTCGAAGCCGAGCCCGACAAGGGCGTGGCGAACGACGTGCACGGCCTCCTCGACCTGTGGCACGGCACCTGTCGCGGCGGCGGTGTGGTCGACGAGGCGCGCGGGACCGCCGCCGCCTTCGTGATCAGCGCCCCGTATTCGCGCTGGAAAGAGGTGGTCCTGGGTGATCTCGACCCCGTGAGGGCGATGATGCAGGGCAAGCTCCGCGTCCACGGCGACCTCCCGACCATCGTCCGGTACGTGCGCGCGGCCAACGAGCTGGTCAACCTGTGCGGCGAGGTCGACACGACCTTCCCGGACGAGGTCTGACGCGGTGCGAGCGGTGGTGTTCGAACACGCGGGCGTCGTCCGGGTGACCGACGTGGCCCCGCCCGAGATCCTCGAACCCCGCGACGCGATCGTGCGCGTGACGCGGGCGGCGATCTGCGGCTCGGACCTTCACTTCTACCACCAGAAGGCGCCCGTGGCCCCCGGCGACGTGATGGGCCACGAGGCGGTCGGCGTGGTGGAGTCGGTGGGTGGAGACGTCACGTCGGTACGGGTCGGCGACCGGGTCGTCGTGGCGTTCGACATCGCGTGCGGCGCCTGCTGGTTCTGCCTGCGGGGACAGACCCAGCTCTGTGACGACGCGGCGATCCTGGGCGCGGGCACCTTCGGAGGCGACCTGCGGGGCGCTCAGGCCGAACGCGTGCGCGTGCCCGTCGCCGACGTGAACCTCCTCCACATCCCCGACGACCTCGACGAAGAGCGGGCGCTCTTCATCGGCGACGTGCTCACGACCGGGTGCTACGCCGCCTCGATCGCCGGGATCGGAGCCGGCGACACGGTCGCGGTGATCGGGATGGGCCCCGTCGGCTTCTTCTCGGTCCAGGCGGCGCGCGCCCTCGGTGCCCGGGCGGTGTACGGGGTGGATCTGGACGCCGACCGGCTCGCGCTCGCCGAGTGGGCCGGGGCGATCGCGGTCGATGCCTCCGCGCGGCATCCCGCGACCGCGCTGGCGGACGCGACGGAGGGACGCGGGGCCGACATCGTGATCGAGGCCGTGGGGACGACTGCCGCGTTCGAGTCCGCGGCCCGGGTCGTGCGACGTGGCGGCCGTGTCGTGGTGGTGGGGATGTACGCGGGTGAGACCGTCGAGATGCAGCTCGGCGTCTACTGGGCCCGCGCGCTCGAGCTGCGGTTCGCCGGTCTGTGTCCGGTCCATGCGTGGTGGGAACGTGCGCTCGCCGAGGTCGTGGCGGGGCGGATCGACCCGGCGCCGCTGATCAGCCATCGTCTGCCCCTCGAGGAGGCGCCACGCGGCTACGAGCTCTTCGACCGGCGGGAGGCCACGAAGGTGGTGCTGATCCCGTGACGGCTCGGCCCCCGGCCGTCGTGTGCGTCGATGCCGAGCCAAACGGTCTCGCCATGATGGTGGCCGGCCTCGTGCAACAGAACCTCGCCCGGGATCCCGCACGCGTCCGGCTCCTGACCGGCGGTGCGGTCACGCTCGTCTCGACCGACGCCGGGGTGGAGGTCACGATGCGGCTGGGACCCGGAGAGGTCGGCGTCGCGAACGGCCCCGACCCCGCGGCCGACCTGGTCGTGCGGGCCGACTCCCGGCGGTTGCTCGGGCTCGCGGGCGTTCCCCTGCGTGCCGGTCTGCCGGATGCGTTCACGGCCGAGGGCCGCGCCACGCTCGGCGATCTCGCGGCCCGCCGCATCTCGATCCGCGGGATGCTGACCCACGTGGGCCTCGTGCGTCGGCTTACGATGCTGCTCTCCGCGCACTAGAGGGGCTCGTGAACGCGTCGATCGGCACCACCCAACCTCGCCGGCCCGATGAGGCCGTCCCGCTCCCGCCGGCGCGACGCTGGATCTCGCCGCTCATCGTCCTGCTCGTGATCGTGGCCGTGGTGGCGGGCGGGTACCTCGTGTACGGCGTCCTGTCGGAGCCGGCCGGTCCCGCGGTGATGATCGAAGGGGTGGTTTCGGTGCAGCCGCTCTCCGGGTGGGAGGTGGCCGGTCGGGGCGGCATCGACGGTCACGGATACACCCGGCTCTCGCGGGGGAGCGGCACGCTCGACGTGGTGGCCTGGGATCCGGTCGCCGACGCGGCGACCCTCGCGCTCGCGTACCGCACGGCGCTGCGGTCCCAGCTCTCGCAGCTGCAGGCCTCCGACGAGCTCCAGCCGGTGTCACTGCGCGACGGCACCTCCGGCGTGCGGTTCCGATACGTCGGTGTCGTTGCCGGCACGGGTGCCACCGTCGAGGGACAGGCGACCTGCGTCGTGAGCCCCGGCGGGGTGGGCGTGGTGTTCGACGGATGGGCGCCCGAAGGGATGCTCGCGTTCGTCGACGGCGACATCGACACGATGGTGGATCGCGCGGTGCTCGACTGATGGCGATCGCCACCCGGCGCCGTCCGTTCCATCATGCGCGCTTCCTGCAGCCTCGCCTGCCGGCGTTCTGGCTCTACCTCGTGCTCCTCGTGAGCACGGGACTCGTGGCCGTCGCGCAGCAGGCGGTCTTCCGCGATGCGGCCCCCGGGGGGTTCGCCCTGTCGTGGCTCCTCCTCGCGATCTACGCCCTGCCGGTGTTCGTGCTCGTATACCTGCTCGACCTCTACGAACGCGAACCGATCTCGTTGATGGTCGCCGCCTTCCTGTGGGGGGCCGTCGTGGCGACCACCCTCTCGGCGATCGGCAACGGTGGGTGGGGCCTGGTGGTGGCCCGCGTGGGCGGCCCCGAGTTCGCCGCGCGCTGGACGGCAGCGCTCACGGCGCCCTTCGTCGAGGAGACGATGAAGGGCCTCGGCGTGGTGATGGTGTACCTGATCGCGCGCGACGAGTTCGACGACGTGATGGACGGGTTCGTGTACGGGGCGGTGTGCGGTCTCGGGTTCGCGATCGTGGAGGACGTCGTGTACTTCGCGGTGGCGTTCGGCGGGGGGATCGGGGGCGTGCTCCAGGGGTTCTTCCTGCGGGTGGTGGCGAGCGGGCTGTACTCGCACGTGCTGTACACAGGCCTCGTCGGCATGGGCGTCGGCATCGTGGTATCGAGACGATCGACGGAGTCCCGCGGGCGCCGGCTACGGCGAGCCGCCGGGCTCTGCGGGGTCGCCGTGTTCGCCCACCTGCTGTGGAACTCCCCGTTGCTCGACCTGTTCCCCGACCAGCCGTGGACCGGGCGTGATTGGGCGGTGATCCCGTTGGCCACGGCGGTCAAGGGCTTGCCCCTGCTCATCTTCGTCGCGATCGCGGTCGTATTGGCCCGGCGGCGCGAGCGTCGCTGGCTGCACGATGCCCTGTCGTCCGAGGTCAGCCGCGACGGGGTCACGCCCGAAGAGCTGCGGCTCCTCGAGGCGCCCCGGCTGCGCCGTGACGCCCGCCGGACGATGCGGCGCCGGGCGGGCGCTCGGGCGGCGTCGGTGCTCCGCCGGCTCCAGCGCGAGCAGATGAACCTGGCGATGGCCACGTCCCGTGCGGCGGACCCGGGCGATCCCGCGGTCGCCGATCAACGCGACCTCTGCCGCTCGCTGCGCGACGCGCTCCGCGCGATCCCCGGGGCGGCCCCGGCCGAGAGCGGCGGGATCGACGGGTAGGCTGCCACACGTGGACGTCGAAGGGCTCGTCGCGGGAGTGCTGAACGGGGAGCGACGTGCGGTCGCGCGTGCGATCTCGGCCGTCGAAGACGGCGCGCCCGACCTGCCGGCGATCTCGGCGGGCCTCTACGCGCGCACCGGCTCGGCGGCCACGATCGGCCTCACGGGCGCCCCGGGCGTGGGCAAGTCGACGC
This sequence comes from Actinomycetes bacterium, assembly GCA_031364965.1. Lineage (GTDB taxonomy): Bacteria > Actinomycetota > UBA4738 > UBA4738 > HRBIN12 > JAOUEA01. The sequence continues at coordinate 7,019 of JANLXF010000227.1, forward strand.
TCGCGGGCGAGCTGGTTCGGGCCGCGAGGACCGCCGGGTTGACCGTCGCGGTGCTGGCGGTCGACCCCACCTCTCCGTACACCGGCGGGGCGTTGCTCGGCGACCGCGTGCGGATGCAGGAGCACGCGACCGACGAGGGCGTCTTCATCCGCTCGATGGCGACACGGGGCCATCTCGGCGGGATGGCGCTCGCCGCGCCCGAGGCCGTGCGGATCCTCGACGCCGCCGGGTACGAGGTCGTGATCGTCGAGACCGTCGGCGTGGGGCAGGCTGAGGTCGACGTCGCGGCCGCGACCGACACCGCCCTTGTGGTGCTCGCCCCGGGGCTCGGCGATGCCGTGCAGATGGCGAAGGCGGGGATCCTGGAGGTCGCCGACGTCTTCGTCGTGAACAAGGCCGATCGCGAGGGGGCCGGCGAGGTGGTGCGCGAGCTGCGCCAGATGCTCCGGCTCGGATCGTCGCGCCCCTGGAACCCGCCCGTGCTCACGTCGGTTGCCCTCGAGCGCCAGGGCATCGCCGAGCTCTGGGCCGCGATCGAGGAGCATCGGAGCCACCTGGCGTCCTCGGGCGATCTCGAGGCCAAGCGCAGGGCCCGGCTGTTGCGCGAGGTCGAGAGCCTCGCGGCCGAGCGGTTCAGGGTGAGTGCCGCCTCGACGCTCCAGCGCGACGCGGACCTGGTGGCCGACCTCGACGCCCGGCGGATCGATCCATACGCGGCGGCGGAACGCCTCGTCCACCCTCTTGCATAGGCTCTCAGTTGCATGGAGTTGCAGTAAGGCGATAGACTCCGGATCACGGCGCGCGACCCGTCCGCGCCGGCGACCAGGGGATCTCGGATGAAGCGATCGATCGGCATCGTCGTCGTGGTGGGGCTCGTGGCGGCGGCATGCTCGTCCTCGGCCGGATCCGACGCGGACCCCGATCTGGTGCAGGTGGCGACGACGGTCTCGCCCGTGACGAACATCGTGCAGAACATCGGTGGAGCCCGGGTCCAGGTCACCGGCATCGTGCCCGAGGGGACGAACAGCCATACCTTCGAGCCGGCGCCCTCCGATGCGGCGGTGATGGCCGATGCCGACATCGTCTTCCTGAACGGGCTCCATCTCGAGGAGCCGACCCGCGAGCTCGCGGACGCGAACGTGCGCGACGGCGTCCCGGTCGTCTCGCTCGGCGAGCTGACGATCGCGCCCGAGCAGTACATCTACGACTTCAGCTTCCCGGAGGCCGGCGGTGATCCGAACCCCCACCTGTGGACGAACCCGCTCTATGCAGAGCGCTACGCCGAGATCGTGACCGACGAGCTGACGAAGGTGGACCCGCAGGGGTCCGATACGTACGCAGCGAATCTCGCGGCGTTCTCGAAGCGGATCGGCCAGCTCGACGCGGCCGTCCGCGAGGTGACGGCGACCGTGCCCGAGCAGAACCGCAAGCTCCTCACGTACCACGACTCGTTCCCGTACTTCGCCCGGGAGTACGGGTGGCAGATCATCGGCGCGATCCAGCCGTCGGACTTCGCCGACCCGACCCCGCAAGAGGTCGCCGGGCTGATCGATCAGATCAAGGCCGAGCAGCTGCCGGCGATCTTCGGCTCCGAGGTCTTCCCCAGTCCCGTGCTGGAGCAGATCGCGTCGGAGACCGGCGCGCGCTACGTCGACGCGCTCCGTGACGACGATCTTCCCGGCGAGAACGGCGACGTCGACCACAGCTACTTCGGGCTGATGGTGTTCGACTTCAGGACGTTCATGGGAGCCTTGGGAGGCGACACGGCCGCGTTCGACGACGTCGCCCTGACCAACGTCTCCGCGGGCGACACCGCGAACTATCGGTACTGACGACATGGACCCGTTGATCCGGCTCGAGAAGGTCACCTGCCGCTACGGCAAGGATCCTGTGCTGGTCAACATCGACCTCGAGGTGCGCGCGGGCGACTTCATCGGCGTGGTCGGCCCGAGCGGCTCGGGCAAGAGCACCCTGCTGAAGACGATCGCGGGTTCGGTGACCCCGATCGCCGGACGGATCCACCGTGAGCGGGGCATCGCGATCGGGTATGTCCCCCAGGTCGAGACCGTGAACTGGTTCTTCCCCACGACGGTCCGCGAGGCCGTGCTGATGGCGCGCCTCGACGGCAGGGTCGTGCCCTGGTCCTCGAAAGCCGACATCGCCGAGGCCGAGCAGGTGCTGGATCGGCTGGGCTTGGGGGGCCTGGGCGACCGGCACATCCGAGAGCTCTCCGGCGGCCAGCAGCAGCGAGTGTTCGTGGCGCGGGCGATGCTCCGCCGCCCGAAGCTGCTCCTGCTCGACGAGCCGACGAGCGGCGTGGACGTGCGCACCCGGCACGACGTGATGCACCTGATCCACGAGCTCCACCACGACGGCCTCGCCGTGGTGCTCACGACACATGACCTGAACGGGATCGCCGCGCACCTCCCCAGGATCGTCTGCCTGAACCGAGAGGTGATCGCGACCGGGTCGCCGCGCGAGGTGATCCGCTCCGATGTCTTGGAGCGGACCTACGGCGCCTCCCTCGAGGTGCTCGTGCACGGCGGCATGCCCGTCGTGGTGGAGCAGTATCCGGACTACGACGCGGCGAACGAGGGCGCGCGAGTCGTGCCGCTGCGGGAAGGACACCATGAACACCCTGCTTGAGCCCTTCGCGTACGGGTTCTTCCGCCATGCCCTGATGGTGTCGGTGCTGGCCGGCGCGCTCTGCGGGCTCGTGGGCGTCTACGTGGTGCTCCGCGGGATGAGCTACATCGGGCACGGGCTCTCGCACGCCGTCTTCGGTGGGGCCGTGGCGGGCCTCGCGTTCGCGGGGAGCGGCGCGGGTGCCTCGCTGGGGGTCGGGTTCTACCCGGGCGCCGCGATCTTCGGCGTGGGGGCGGCGCTCATGATCAACCGGATCGCCCGGCGGCGCACGATCGGGGCCGATGCCGCGATCGGGGTGGTGACGTCGGCGGCGTTCGCCTTCGGGATCGCGATCATCTCGACGCAGGACGGCTTCAGAACGAACGCCGAGGCCCTGCTGTTCGGGAACGTGCTCGGCGTCACGATGGTCGACGTGCTCGTGGTTGCCGCGGTTGCGGCGACGATCGGGGTCACGGTGTTCCTGTGGTACCGGCAGCTGCTCTTCGCCACGTTCGACCCGGAGGTGGCCGAGGTCTCCGGCGTGCCGACGGCGAGGACGGACGTGATCCTCGCGCTCATGCTTGCCGCCACGATCATCGCCACGATGAACGTCGTGGGCGTGATGCTGATCGCTGCGGTCCTCGTGATCCCGCCGGTGATCGCGCGCCTGCTTACCGACAGCTTCCACCGGATGCTCTGGATCTCCGTCGGTGTGGGCGCCTCGCTGGGATTCGTGGGTGTGTATCTGTCGTATTACCTCGACGTCTCGTCGGGCGCCACGGTCGTGCTCACGGGGGCCTTGCTCTTCGCCGTCGCGTACGCCTGGTCGGCCGTCAAGGGGCGCCGGTCACTGGTGGAGGGACTCGACACGCACTAGGTCGCTGCGGCCGCACACTCGGCGCAACGGCCCGTGATCGCGAAGTGGGTCAGGTCGGCGACGAAGCCGTGGTGTCGCTTGATCAGCCCCTGGAGCGCCCGCGCCTCCTGCAAGGAGAGCGGGTCGTCGGCGCCGCAGTGCCCGCACGTCAGATGCACGTGCTCGGCCTCGGCGGAGCGGTGATACTCGGCGCCCGTCTCGAGATGCGAGTGGGAGAGCACCCCGACCTCTTCGAGCAGCGTGAGCGTGCGGTAGACCGTGGAGGCGTTCACGCCCGGCATCTCGCCCTGAACCTTGCGGGCGATATTGGTGGGGGAGATGTGCCCCTGCGTGCGCATCACCTCGGTCACGATCGCGCGCCGCTGGGGGGTCATGCGCAGCCCACGCGTGCGCAGGAGGTCCATCACGTCGGCGTAGTCGTGACCGGCCCGTTCCATGGCGGGCAGTCTAGCAGTCTGTTGCAGGTGCAATCGCCTTGCACCTGCCGCGTCAGGCGTCCGCCGGGTCCCTCGGTGGCTCGGGTGGGGGGAGACCGAGCGCCCGAGCCGCCCAGGGAAGGGCCGTCCGCGCCTGCAGCAGCTGGAGCGGCCGGACGTGCGGCGCCTCGGGGATCGGCGGCCGCGCCGCGTGCGAGCTGAAGTAGCCGGCGAGGGTGGCCGCGAACGTCGCCATGTCGGGCGCGGGCGGCACGACCTGTTCGGGCGGCGGACCGCCCTCGGCCTCCAGGCTCGGCAGCCACGACGCCACATCGAACCGCGGATTGCCGCGGCACGCGAAGTTCCAGTCGACGAACCGCACGCCGTCGGGGAGCAGACACAGGTTGTCGCTCCGCACGTCCATGTGGAGCAACCGGTCGCCTTCAAGCGGGGCCGCGTGCGCGGTCTCGGTGAGCACCGGCAAGCACGCATCGAGCCAGGTCTCGTCGCAGAGTCCGAGCGCCAGGAACGCCTCCCGGTGCGCGTCGACCTCCGGCCAGCCCTCGCGGTCGAACTGCCCGGCGCCGACACGGGGGATCTCGGGCGAAACCTTGGCCGCGGCGACCTGCGCCAGTCCACCGACCACCGCCTGGACCTTCCCGCGGTCCCAGGGCGGCGGCCACGCGGCCGCGCTCAGGTCCTCGAGCACCAGGACCGGGCGTTCTCCGTCGTCGGCCCATCCGAGCATGGCCGGCAGGAACGGCAGACCCTTGTGTTGCAGGTAGAACAGATGCTCGTCGCGGATCCACGCGGCGGTCTCCAATGTGTGGGCGATCTTCACGAACCGCGTGGCGCCGTCCGGGAGCGTCGCGACCCATCGGGACGCGGCCGTCTGCCCACCGCGGGCAACGGCCCGCCAGGCCACCGGCGCGGCGCCGACGGCCCGCTCGGCCCGCTCGGCGTCCTCGAGGCTCGGGCGGGGTCCCTCGGCGTGCATCGGCGAAGCCTAGCGAGCCGGAGCCGCGGGCGTCGCCCGGTAGCCTGGCCGCATGACCGTGATGGTGACCGGTGCGTCGGGGCCGCTAGGGCACGCGCTGATCCCACGGCTCGTGGCGCGCGACGAGGTTCGGGCGGCGGTGCGCCGCCCCGAGGCGGCCGGCGCGCTGCGTTCGATGGGCGCGAAGGTCACCGTGGGCCGGCTCGACGACGCCGACGCCCTGGCCGAGGTGTTCCGCCGCGTGTTCACCGTGATCCACCTCGTCGGGGGCGCGCATCAGGTCGACGACGACGCCGTGACGGCGGCCAACCATGGCTCGGTGCTGACCGCGCTCGCGGCCGCGCGCGAGGCCGACGTGCGCCGGTTCGTCCTGGTCTCTGTGCCGGGGGCGTCACCCGACGCCCACGACCCGTACCTGCGTGCGAAGGGGCTGGCCGAGGAAGCGGTGGTGAACTCCGGACTTGAGTACGCGGTGGTCCGCAGCACGCACCTGTACGGCCTCGGTGGGCTCTGGTTCACGGGCGTGGTCCAGGCGGCGCTCGCCGAGCCGCCGCTCGTGCTCGGCGACGGCGGCGCCTCGCTCGCGCCGGCCCACGTCGATGATCTCGCCGACGTGCTCGTGGCCGCCGACGACCGCGTCGAGGACCCTGCGGGCACGTGGGCGTTGGAGGGGCCCGACGCGGTGACCGCCGCCGGGCTGACGAGGCTGCTCGCTGCCGGCCCCGCACGCGAACCCGTCGAGGTGCCCGTCGACGAGATCGGCGCCGTGCTCGAACGGCTCCTCGGGATCGACGTGCCGGAACCGGCCGCGCGGCTCTTCTCGATGCCGGGCCGGGCGGATGCGCCCGACGCCGCGGCGGCGTTCGACGTGGCGCGGACCTCCCTCGCCGAGGGCCTGCGGATCACGGCGGAACGGGCCGCCGCGACGAACCACGGCGCCGATGGGTAGCATCGCCGCCATGGGCGCGTTCGTGCATCTCGAGGTCGACGACGGCGTCGCCGTGGTGCGGCTCGATCGTCCTCCCGCGAACGCGATCGACCTCCAGCTGGGCACCGAGCTCGGGGAGGCGATCCGGGAGGCCGACGAGCGAGAGGACGTGGGGGCGATCGTGGTCTGGGGCGGCCGCACGCTCTTCGCGGCCGGCGCCGACATCAAGGCGATGGCCGAGTGGGGTCCTGACGACGTGAAGCCGAGCGTCGACGCGCTCGGCGAGGCCTGCGATCTGCTCGAGTCGATCGGCACGGTGTCGATCGCCGCCGTGAACGGGTTCGCCCTGGGTGGAGGGATGGAGCTCGCCCTGGCCGCCGATCTCCGGTATCTGGCCGACGACGCCAGGATCGGCCAGCCCGAGATCCGCCTCGGGGTGATCCCCGGCGGCGGCGGCACGCAGCGGCTCACCCGCCTCGTGGGACCCGGACGTGCCCGGGAGCTCGTCTACTCCGGACGCCAGGTCGGGGCCGAGGAGGCCCTGCGCCTCGGGCTCGCGGAACGGGTCGTGCCGGCCGACGAGGTGCGCGAGGCGGCGATCGTCGACGCCGGGGCGTTCGCTCGTGGGCCACGGCTCGCCCTCGCGGCGGCCAAGGCCGCGATCCGCGCGGCGATCGAGACCCCCGGTGCGGCCGGCGTGGCTCGCGAGCGAGAGCTCTTCCTCGCGCTCTTCGGCACGCGCGACCAGCGAGAGGGTATGCGGGCATTCCTGGACAAGCGCGATCCGTCGTTCTGAGGCGTTGCTGCAGCGGGCGCGTCGCGGAAGCCCGCGGACGAACCTATGCACGGACCTCTCGTCGGCCGTCCGGAATGAACCGGCGTGGCGCGCTGTTCGAAGTACGTGACGAGGGGACCGAGCCACCCGAGAGCCGCCCAGCCCGACGCGGACCCCTCGCGAAAGGATGTGAGCGACGTGGCAGAGGAGAAGTACCGAGGCGCTTCGGTTCGGACGCTCCCTCGTGCGAACAAGCAGTACTCGACCGGACGCGTCTGCGCCGATCCCACCTGTGAGACCAAGCTGTCGCGATACAACAAGTGGCAGTACTGCTGGCAGCACGAACCCGTGCACAGCTACGTGCCTCGAGGCAAACGGCGGAGCCGGACCGAGGCGGCCTAACACATCGAGACCGGCACGATTCACCGAGACCCTCCCGAACGGGAGGGTCTCGTCGCGTCCCGACCTCGCCGGTGTGGAATCGCACCCCGATCTCGCTTAGGTTCCTCCCCGGTTCAAGGTAGGGACTGCAGCGGCCGATGTAGGTCGCAGACCGCTCCCCCCGAGCGCGATCGACGATGACGAGCGAAACCACTGAGCCTCCCGCGATGCAAGAGGGAGGGTGCCCGTTCTGCGAGCGCAACGTGCTCGTGTACGAGGACCCGCCCCGATGCCCACTGTGTGCCTGTCCGCTGGACGAGGCCTCGATGACGCCGTACTCGTTCCCGCGCGACAAGCCCGCCGACTGACTCAGTCGACCAGCTGTACGCGCCGCCAGCCTCGGTTGTCGCTCACGAGCGCGATCTCGTCGGCCTCTCGCAGCTCCGCGACCGTGATCGGGCGTTCCTCGGTGTCTCCGGCCTCGAGCGCCAGCTCGCGCCCGACGCCCGGCAGGAGCCCCGCGTCGAGGGGCGGCGTCCACCAGCGGCCGTCCAGCTTGACCGCCACGTTCGCGATCGTCGTCTCGGTGATCTCGCCTCGGGTGTTCGTGAGCAGCACGTCGTCGGCGTCGGCGTGCCGGGCTTTGGCATCGTCGAAGCGCCGCCGCCGGGTGGTCTTGTGGAACACCATCGGGTCCGAGGGGTCCACCGGCTCGACCTCGTCGATCGCGACGCGCACCGGCTCGACCGGATCGGGCAGCGGCAGGCCGCCCGAGGTCACGCGGCCCCGCCGGTCCACGACGAGCCGGATCCGTGCCGGACGGTCGGGGAAGCGGGCCGCCTCCCGCTCGGCGGCGGACACGATCGCCGGCTCGTCGAACGTGAACCCGAAGTACTCGCACGACGCCCGGAGCCGGGCCAGATGCCGAGACAGATGCCGGAAGCCCGTTCCCGGTTCGTGCAGGACGGTCTCGTACAGCTCGAAACCGGGTCGCCGGTCGACCAGGACCCGGGCTTTCGCGAGGATCTCCCGGTATTCCCCGGCTGCGCGCGAGTCCCAGGTGATGCCGCCGCCCACGCCGTACTCGGCGACCCCCGTCTCCGTGTCGATCACGACCGTGCGAATCGGCACGTTGAAGCGCGCCGCGGGATGTCCTGAGCCGGGCGGGGCGAGATAACCGACCGCCCCGCAATACACGCCGCGCGGTGAGTCCTCGAGCTCGGCGATGATCTCCATCGTCCGGACCTTGGGTGCGCCGGTGACCGAGCCGCACGGGAACATCGCCTCGAACACCTCGGCGAGCCCGGCCCCCGATCGCAGCGTCGCGGTGACGGTCGAGGTGAGCTGCCAGACGGTCTCGTACCGCTCCAGGTCGAACACGTCGCTCCACGAGACCGAGCCGGGAACGGCTACGCGCCCCAGGTCGTTACGGAGGAGATCGACGATCATCGCGTTCTCCGCTCGGTCCTTGACCGAACCATGCAGCCGCTCGGCGATCGCGTCGTCCTCGGCGGACCAACGGCCGCGCGGGGCGGTCCCCTTCATGGGTTTGGTGGTGAGAACCCCGTCCTCGAGGCGGAAGAACAACTCGGGGGAGGCCGACAGGACCCGGTAGCGGCCCAGGTTGAGATACCCCGAGTACGCACCCCGCTGGGCGTAGCAGAGATCCCGGTAGAGCCCGCGTTCGTCGCCCTCGACCTGCGAACGGAGCCGGAGCGTGTGGTTCACCTGGTACGTCTCGCCGGCCGCGATGTGCCGGCGGATCTGCGCGATCGCGTCGTCGTAGGTGCCGCGATCGACCGAGGGACGCCACGCATCAGCATCCGTCCCCGCCGGGTCGGCCTGGGGGACGGGGAGCACGGTGTCCTCGCGCCGCTCGAACATCGCGAACCACGCCAGGGGGAGGCGGTCGAAGGGGTCGCCCGCGGCGCGCGCGCGCACCGTGAGCGCGGGGTCGAGCCCGGGCGCGGCCTCGTACGCGACGTATCCGGCGACCCAGAGTCCCCGGGCGGCCGCACCTTCGGCCGCCTCGAGCACGCCGCGGACCTCGTCGGGGCGGGTTGCCTCGAGCACGCCGACCGGCTCGGAGCACCGGAACGACGGCGAGCTCCCCGTCAGGTCGTCGAATCGCGCGTCGATCATCGACCGCAACGATACGCGGGGCGGTGCCGTCCGCCCCGGAGCCGTGCGGTAGCCTCGACCCATGAGTCCGTCGGTGCTGGTCGCGATGTCGGGCGGGGTCGATTCCTCGGTCGCCGCCTGCCTCGTGCAGGAGCAGGGATACGAGGTGATCGGATCGCACATGCGCCTGGTCCACCTCGATGGCGTCGAGCACGGCTGCTGCGGACCCTCGGCGCGCCGCGACGCCGAGGCCGTCGCGCGGATCGCCGGCTTCCCGTTCGAGATCGCCGAGATGAGCGACGAGTTCGAGGCCTCCGTGATCGACGACTTCGTGGCCGAGCACGAGGCCGGTCGCACGCCGAATCCATGCGCGAGGTGCAACGGCGAGATCAAGTTCGGGGCGTTCCTGCGACGCGCCGACGTGCTCGGCGTCGACCTGGTGGCGACCGGCCACTACGTGCGCACCGATCGTGACGCCGACGGCCGGTGGCACCTGCGTCGCGGCGAAGGTGGCAAGGATCAGAGCTACATGCTCCACATGCTTGGGCAAGAGGCGCTCGCGCGCTCGGTGTTCCCGGTGGGCGCGCTGCCCAAGGACGAGACCCGTGCGCTCGCCGGGCGTTTCGGGTTGCCCGTGGCGAGCAAGCCGGATTCCCAGGAGCTGTGCTTCGCGCCCAGCGGCGACGCAGGCGCGTTCGTCCGGTCGCAGGCGCCGGCGCTGGTGCATCCCGGCGGCGAGGTCGTCGGCCCTGCCGGCGACGTGCTCGCAGGCCACGACGGCACGTTCGCGTTCACGGTGGGTCAGCGCCGGGGGCTCGGGGTCGCGCTGGGCGAGCCCGCCTATGTGGTCGACGTCGATGCGCCCGCGAACCGGATCACGGTGGGGCCGGCGTCGATGCTCGCCCGCCGCGGACTGGTGGCCGACCGCGCGTCGTGGGTGGGTGGGTCGCCCGACGCCCGATTCGAGGCCGAGGTCCAGATCCGATATCGGGGGGATGCCGCCCTCGCCGTCGTCGAGCCGACCCCCGAGGGGTTCCGCGTCGAGTTCGGCGAACCGCAGCGCGCGGTGGCGCCCGGGCAGTCGGCCGTGATCTACCGCGGGGACGAGGTCCTCGGAGGCGGCCGCATCGTCGAATCGCTACGCTGAGCGCCTACGACGCAAGGAGGAGATCCTCGTGACCGATCACCCGAACGCCTCGATCGCCCGCACCGCGATCGCGGCCTTCAGCGCCGGAGACCTGCCGGCGATGCTCGCGCTCGTGGACGACGATGTCGTCTGGCACGCCCCAGGCATGAACCGCTTCTCGGGCAAGTTCGAAGGCAAGCCGGCGGTGATCGACCGGTTCACGAGGATGGCCGAGGCCGGCATCGTGACCGCGTTGGACATCCACGACGTCGTCGGCAACGACGATCACGTGGTCGCGCTCGTGAACGCGACCGTCACGTCGGCCGACGGCCGGAGCTACCGGACCCCGCAGGTCCAGGCGATGCACATCCGCGACGGCCGCTGCGTCGAGTTCTGGGGCATGAACCAGGATCAGGCCGCGATGGACGAGATCTTGGGCTGAGGCGCCGCCGCGTCCGGCGGGCTCACCCTCTCTCGCCGGATACCATGACCGGGTGAAGCTGCTCCGGCGCCGCCCCAAGGCTTTCGAGATCCAGGTCCAGGACCTCGTCCTGCACATCACCGCACCCGAGGACTTCGCCGAGGAATCCCGCGCGGCCGCGCTCAGCTTCTGGGAACAGCTCCAATCGTATGGCCTGCGCTACCCCGAGTTCCGCCAGAGCAAGCGGCCGCTCGCGCAGGTGGGCGCCGACGCACCCGAGATCGTCCGGGAGATGGTCGACGCATCGGCCGCCGCGGGCGTGGGGCCGATGTTCACCTTCCGCGGTGCGGTGGTCGACCAGGTGGGGCGCTTCCTTGCCGACCAGCTGCACGAGCTCACGGTCGCGTGCGACGGCGACTACTTCATCCGCTCGCGCAAGCGGATGAAGCTGGCGGTCAAGCGCCGGGGCGGCGACCCCCTCACGGTGGTGCTGCCGCCGTCGACCGACCCGGTGGGCGTGTCGACCACGCTCGGCCGCGGACGCGGCGGGGCCGGTCCCGACGGGCTCGCCGTGATCGCCTCGTCGTGCATGCTCGCCGACGCCGCGGCCGCGGGCGTCCAGGCGGTGCTCGGCAAGCCCGACGGCTTCGGCATGGCCCTGCGCTATCTCCAGCAGGTGCCGGGCGTGCGCGGGGCCGTGGTGGTGGTGGGCGACAAGATCGGGGTGTCGGGCGGCGTGGAGATCGCCGAGTGACGCCGAGCGGCGACGAGCGCGCTCGCGCCGGCGCCAAGCTCCGCGTCGAGGAGCTTCGCGCCGAGATCGACCACCACCGCTATCGCTACCACCTGCTCGACGAGCCCGAGGTCGCCGACGCCGAATACGACGACCTGATGCGCGAGCTGCGTGCGCTGGAGGACCGCTTCCCGGAGCTGGCGACGCCCGACTCGCCCTCCCAGACCGTCGGGGGTGCCCCGGCGCCGCTGTTCACACCGGTGACGCACCGCGCGCCGATGCTGTCGCTCGACAACGCCTTCTCGTTCGAGGAGCTCGACGCCTGGGCGCAACGCATCGAGCGCGGTGTCGGCGAGGGCGCGCGGTACGCGTGCGAGCTGAAGATCGACGGTGTCGCGTGCGCCCTCACGTACGAGCGCGGCCGTCTGGTGAAGGCGGCCACCCGCGGCGACGGTCGCGTCGGCGAGGACATCACCTCGAACGCGCGGACCGTGCAGGGCGTGCCGCGGACGCTCACGCTCGACGATCCGCCGGCGCTGATCGAGGTCCGTGGCGAGATGTTCTTCCCGGTGACGGCGTTCGATGCGCTGAACGAGCAGCTCCTCGACGCCGGGCAACGGCCGTTCGCGAACCCGAGGAACGCCGCGGCCGGGTCCCTGCGCCAGAAGGATCCGAAGGTCACGGCGTCGCGGCCACTCCGGTTGTGGGTGCATTCCTTCGGGTTCGCCGACGGCGTGGCGTTCGAGTCGCACCTGGGGTTCCTGGACTGGGCGTCGGGGACGGGCTTGCCGGTGCCGCCGACCACCGAGGCGCGCGACTCGATCGACGGGGTCAAGGCGTTCCTGACGAACTGGGAGGCGAACCGCCACTCGGTCGACTGGGAGATCGACGGCACCGTGATCAAGGTCGACCAGACCGACCTCCAGCGCGAGCTCGGGGCCACGAGCCACGCGCCGCGGTGGGCGATCGCCTACAAGTTCCCTCCCGAGGAGCGCACGGCGCTGCTCAAGGCGATCGACGTCCACACCGGGCGCACGGGCAAGGTGACGCCCTTCGCGGTGCTCGAGCCGGTGTTCGTGGGCGGCGTGACGGTGACGTACGCCACGCTCCACAACGAGCAGGAGGTCCACCGCAAGGACGTTCGCAAGGGCGACCACGTGATCGTGCGCCGCGCGGGCGACGTGATCCCCGAGATCGTGGGGCCGGTGCTCTCGAAGCGGAAGAAGAGCGCGCGTCGCTGGAAGATGCCGCCGGCCTGCACCTCGTGCGGCACGGCGCTCGTGCGCGGCGAAGGCGAGGCCGACTACCGGTGTCCGAACCGTCGCGGCTGCCCCTCGCAGGGCATCGAATGGTTGTTCCATTTCGCCGGGCGAGGCGCGATGGACATCGAGCACCTCGGCTACATGACCGTGATGCGGTTGCTCGAGGCGGGCCTGATCGAGGACCCCGCCGACATCTACGCGCTCGACGCGGCCAAGCTCGGGCAGCTGCCGGGCTTCAAGGACAAGGCGATCACGAACGTGCTCGATCAGATCGAGGCATCGAAGGACCGTCCGCTCTGGCGGCTCCTCGTGGGCCTCAACATCCGCCACGTGGGGACCCACGTCGCGCAGGTGCTCGCCCGCGCCTTCGGATCGGTCGATGCGATCGCGGGCGCCAGCGAGGACCGGATCGACGACGTGCCCGAGATCGGCCCCGAGATCGCGGCCACCGTCCGCGAGTGGTTCGACGACGAGGAGAACCTCGCCCTGATCGAGAGGCTTCGTGCGGCCGGCCTGCGCCTCGCCGACGACCACGCAGCCGAGGAGGACGGTCCCCGGCCGTTGGAGGGACTCTCGATCGTGCTCACGGGCGGGCTCGAGAGCTTCACGCGCGAGGAGGCCACCGAGCTCGCGCAGTCGGCGGGCGCCCGCGTCTCCTCCGGCGTCTCGAAGAAGACCGCCTTCGTCGTGGCCGGGGAGAGCCCCGGCTCCAAGCTCGCGAAGGCTGAGACCCTGGGCATCGAGGTGATCGACGAAGCCGAGTTCAGGCGTAGGCTCGGCCGATGACGTCCGGGCCCGGCCCATGAGCAAAGACCCCTACGCGATCCACACTCGCTGGCAGCGCTTGACGCCGCTCGGGTGGTGGGTGATCGGCCTCCTCGCGGTGTCGGGGTCGTGGTCGCTGGCCGGTCTCGTGGAGATGGCCACGGCGCCGGCCGCGACCGACATCACCACCACCCCGTCCGAGTTCGGGCAGCGCATCCAGGACGTGCTGGGAGCCGGGCCCGCGAGCCAACAGGCGTTCGCGTCGGTCTTCGGCGTGGCCCTCGCGATCACGTGGCTGGTCTGGCAGCACCGCGCGCAGGCCAACCTGTACGCGCGGCGTGTCCCCGGCTTGCGGTACACGCCGGGGTGGTCGGTGGGCTGGTGGTTCATCCCGTTGGCGAACGTCGTCGTGCCGTACCTGAGCATGCGGGAACTGCTCCGACATGCCGGGGCCCCGGCCGGAAGCCGCTCCGACGGCGGCGGAGGTCAGCTCGGGGCATGGTGGCTCACGTACTTGGGTTCGGCGGTGCTCGGGCTCGCAGGCGCGCTGCCGATCTGTGGCGCGCTGCTGCGGTCGATCCGGATCGAGGCGACGGATCCGGGTTCGCTCTCACCGATCACGGTCACCGCGGAGGCGATACGAACCGCTCGCACCTGGGCGATGGCGGGCCGCGTGAGCGCGCTCGTCGCGGCGGGACTCGCGATCTGGCTGGTGTGGACGATCAGCCGCGCCGAGGACGCAGTGTTCGAGCCTACCCACGGCGCGTCGGCGTCGATGGCGGTGCCGCCCCGCCCCGACCTGTGGTGAGAGCGCGCCGTTAGACTGACCGCCATGCCGGTTGAGATCGACATCGATCACGTGGCCCTGCTCGCGCGCCTCGACCTGACCGCGGATGAGCGCGCCGAGCTCAAGGCCCAGCTGGGCGCGATCTTGGAGCACGCCGCGAAGGTGGGGGAGGTGGCGGCTGACGACGTGGTGCCCACCACGTCGCCCAACCCTGCGGTGAACGTGCTGCGCGACGACGTGCCCGAGCCCTCGATCACGCACGACGCCGCGATGCAGAACGCCCCGGCCCAGGCCGGCGGGCGCTTCATGGTGCCCAAGATCGCGGAGACCGGTTCGTGACTGAGCTCTGCGACCGCACCGGCACCGACCTGGGAGCCGGCCTGGCATCCGGTGAGTTCACCGCGGTCGCGCTCGCCGAGTCCTCGCTCGCCCGCGTGAAGGCGGTCGACGAGCGCGTGGGCGCCTTCCTCACCGAGACCCCGCAGGTGGCGCTCGAGCGCGCGGCGGAGCTCGACGTCTATCTGTCCACCGGCGCGCCCAAGCCCGACGTCGCGGGGATCCCGATCGCGCTGAAAGACGTGCTCACCACGAACGGGATCCGCACCACCTGCGGCTCGAAGATCCTCGAGACCTACGTGCCGCCGTACGACTGCACGGCGTGGACGCGGCTCTCGGGCGCCGGCTCGGTCCTGATCGGCAAGACGAACTGCGACGAGTTCGCGATGGGGTCCTCGAACGAGAACTCGGCGTACGGGCCGGTACACAACCCCTGGGACCTCGACACCGTGCCGGGCGGATCGAGCGGCGGCAGCGCCGCCGCGGTCGCCGCCGGAGAGGTCGTGTGGGCGCTCGGCACCGACACCGGTGGGTCGGTCCGCCAGCCCGCCGCGCTCACCGGCGTGGTGGGCCTGAAGCCGACCTACGGTCGGATCAGCCGATACGGACTGATCGCGTTCGCCTCCTCGCTCGACACCGTGGGCACGTTCACGCGGAGCGTGCGCGACGCAGCCGTGCTGCTCGTCGCGATCGCCGGCCGCGACCACCGCGATGCGACGAGCCTGGCCGACGAACCCGGCGATTACCTCGCGGGGATCGATCGCGGCGTCAAGGGGCTTCGCGTCGGCGTGATCGCCGACGCGTTCGGCGAAGGGGTGCAGCCTGACGTGGCCGCCTCCGTCCGCGCGGCTGTCGACCGGCTGGCGGCGCTCGGCGCCGAGGTCTCCGAGGTCGACTTGCCGCACGCCGAGTACGCCCTGTCGGCCTACTACCTGATCGCGCCCTCCGAGGCGTCCTCGAACCTCGCCCGGTACGACGGCGTGCGCTATGGCCTCCGCGAGGACGGCGACGACTCGATCGCGATGATGTTCGCCACGCGTGGCGCCGGGTTCGGTCCCGAGGTGAAGCGCCGGATCATGCTCGGCACGTACGCCCTCTCGGCCGGCTACTACGAGGCCTACTACGGCCAGGCCCAGAAGGTCCGCACGTTGATCATCCAGGACTACGCGGCGGCGTTCGCCGGCGTCGACGTGCTGGTCTCGCCGACCTCACCGACGACCGCCTTCCGGATCGGCGAGAAGGCCGGCGACCCGATGGCGATGTACCTGAACGACATCTTCACGATCCCCGCGAACCTCGCCGGCGTTCCGGCGATCAGCGTGCCGTGCGGGCTCGACGCGAACGGTCTGCCGATCGGGCTCCAGCTCACCGCGCCGGCGCTGCAGGAGGCGACGCTGTTCCGAGCGGCGCACGCGCTCGAGTCCGACCTGGGGCTCGACCTGCGGCCGCCGCTCCTCGCCGGCGTCTAGGGCTCGGCGGGTCCCGCGACCGCGGGCTCCGCGACGCCGCCCTCGACCGACCCCTCGACCTCGTCGCCGGGCTTTCGGGCGGGACCGCCCGCCGACACGATGAGCGCGACCGATGCGAGCACGATCACGGCCGCGACGAGCGTGCGGACGTTCAGGGCTTCGTCGAGGACGAGCCACCCCAGCGTGACCGCCACGATCGGGTTGACGTAGGCATAGGTCGACACCAGCGACGTCCGGACGTTCCGCAGGAGCCAGAGGTAGCAGCTGAACCCCACGAACGATCCGGCGAGGATCAGCCAGGCCAGTCCCAGCCATGACTGGGTCGTGACCTGCGAGACCGAGAAACCGTTCAGCTCGCCCGCGAGGACCGAGACCGCGAGGATCACGCCACCGCCCACGAGCTGCTGCATCCCGCTCCCGAGGAGCGGCCCCTTCGGGAGCGGCGCGGTCCGCGCATAGAGCGAGCCGGCGGTCCAGCAGAGGGTGGCGCACACCGCCACGAGCATGCCGCCGAGCGGTGCCCGCCCGGCCGATGCGTTCGATCCGATCAGGACGACGGCACCGAGGAACCCACCCGCCAGGCCGGTTACCACCCGCCATCCCAGCGGGGCGCTGCGGAAGATCACGCGGTCGAAGAACGCCAGCCACAGGGGGATCAGGGCGATGATCAGCGACACGATCCCGGTGGGCGTCCCCATGTTCTCCGAGACGGCGACCAAGGCGTTCCCCCCGAGCAGCAGGAACACGCCCACGATGCCGGCGGCCCTCCATTGGGAACGGGTGGTGCGCTCGTGGGTGCGCACCGAGGTGAACGCGACGAGCACGGTCCCGGCGAACAGGAAGCGGGTGGCGGCCCCCAGGAGCGTAGGCGCCGACTCATTGACCTTCTCGATCCCGAGGTAGGTCGTGCCCCAGACGAAGTACAGGGCCCCGAGGACCGTCCAGACCTTCGCGGTCCTCGGGCCTCGGCCCTGTTCGCTCGTCACGGCGGGAAGTGTACGGGCCATCGTGCGTGCCGTGCCCCGAACAACGCGGCCGGGGGCGCCCGCGTGAAACCGCCTCCGGTAGGCTAGGGCGCCATGGCCGAGTGGGAACCCGTGGTCGGGCTCGAGTGCCACGTCGAGCTCGACACCGAGACGAAGATGTTCTGCGGGTGCCGCGTCGCGTTCGGCGCCGAGCCCAACACGAACGTGTGCCCCGTGTGCCTGGGTCACCCGGGCTCGCTCCCCGTGCCGAACGGCGAGGCGATCCGCCGCATCATCAAGATCGGCCTCGCGCTCGACTCCGAGATCGCGCCCCACTCGCTCTTCCACCGGAAGAACTACTTCTATCCCGACATGCCGAAGAACTATCAGATCAGCCAGTTCGACCTGCCGATCTGCGTGGGCGGTCACCTCGACGTCGAGCTGCCCGACGGCTCGACGAAGCGCGTCGGCATCACGCGCGTGCACATGGAGGAGGACACCGGCAAGACCACGCACGGCAGCGCCTCGGGCCGGATCCACGACGCCGACTCCGCGCTGATCGACTTCAACCGCGCGGGCACCCCGCTCGTCGAGTGCGTGAGCGAGCCTGACATGCGTTCGCCCGAGGAGGCCGGCGCCTACCTTCGCGAACTGCGCGCCACCCTCGAATCGCTCGACGTGAGCGACGTCCGCATGGAGGAGGGATCGCTGCGGTGCGACGCCAACATCTCGATGCGTCCCGTCGGCGCCGAGGCCTTCGGGACCAAGGTCGAGATCAAGAACATGAACTCGATCCGGTCGCTCGAGCGTGCGCTCACCTACGAGATCGAACGCCAGACCAAGGCGCTCGAGAACGGTGAGCCGATCGTCCAGGAGACACGGCACTGGGACGAGGACGCCGGCGCCACCAAGTCGATGCGCTCCAAGGAGGAAGCCTTCGACTACCGCTACTTCACCGAGCCCGACATCCCGCCGCTCGAACCCTCACTCGCCTGGATCGACGAGATCCGCGCCGGGCTGCCCGAGCTGCCGCGTGCCCGTCGAGCGCGGTACGAGGCCGAGCTGGGCCTGCGGCCGGAGGTCGCCCGCGTGCTGGTCGGCGACCGCGGCTCGACCTCGTTGTTCGAGGACGCGGTCGCCCTGGGCGCGCCGGCCGACAAGGCCGCGAACTGGGTCACGCAAGACGTCGCCGGCCTCGTGAACAAGCGCGGCGGCGAACTCCGCGACGCGAAGATCACCCCGCGCCACCTCGCCGATCTGATCGGCCTGCTCGAGGCCGAGTCGATCAGCGGTCAGGGCGCCTAGCGGGCGCTCGAGGCCGTGAGGGCG
>JANLXF010000186.1:0-2353 GCA_031364965.1 Actinomycetes bacterium
GAGCTCGCGGGCGTCGCGTCGTCCGTCTTGGGCATCGATCCCGCCATCGTTGCCTACCAGTAGCGTGCCGTCGACATCATGGTGACCGCCACGAGCAGCAGCACGAGGTCGATCTTCGAGAACTTCTCGAGGTCCGCCGAGATCGACGCCATCCGTGCGCCCTGCTCGGGCGTCGGGGTGCCGCCGCCCTGGCCGATCTCGGCACCGAGGTCGACGAGGTTCTCCACGTTGCGGCCGACGCCGTACCACCCCACCGCCAGCGCTGCCGTCGCGAACACGGCGCCGATCGTCAGACCCACCCCGAACGAGGAACCGAGCCACTCGCTCAGCCCACCGTACGCGCCCAAGTCGTGCCACCACAGGGTCCAGCCGGCCGCGACGTTGACGAGCGACAGCCCCTTGATGACCTTGGCGACCTTTCGCTTCTTCACAGCGACGTGCAGCAGGGGGCCGGCGCTCGGGCCGACCTCGGCCGCCGACGGTCCGATGAACACTCCGAACAGGAATGCGGAGCCCACCCAGAGCACTCCCGCCACGATGTGGAAGAAGCGGAAGACCAGCATGAAGACTTGTGTCGCGAACATCGAAACTCCTTCTGACGACGATGTCGCGGGCCCGAACACGATAAGCCGGGTACCCCGTACGCGCCAGCCTCCGACGTGACCTTCGCCCCGGATCTGGTGGGCCACCAGGCAGGGTCGGGTCGCCGGGCGGTGGGGCAGGGTGGTCCCGACCGTCGGGAAAGGAGCACGTCCATGGTTCTCGTGGCGTACGCCAGCAAGCACGGATCCACCCAGGGCATCGCGGAACACATCGCCCGGCACCTCTCTGAGCGCGGCGTGACCACCGAGGTACGGCCGGCGAGCGCCGTCACCGAGCTCGATCAGGCGGACGCCGTGATCGTGGGGAGCGCCGTCTACGCGGGGTCGTGGATGAAGGAGGCGACCGAGTTCGTCCATCGGTTCGGCGCGGAGCTGCCGGGCGTCCCCGTATGGCTGTTCAGCAGCGGTCCCCTGGGCGCGGACGTGCAGGACGACGACGAGCAGCCCAAGCAGCTCGACGAGCTCCGTCGCACGCTCCATCCGCGCGGCCACGAGATGTTCTTCGGGGCGCTCGACCGGGAGCAGCTCAGCTTCGGTGAGCGGATGATCGCCAAGGCGGTCAAGGCCCCGGAGGGCGACTTCCGGGACTGGGACGCGATCGGCTCCTGGGCCGATGCGATCGCCGACGAGCTCGTGAACACCGTCAGCTAGGAACGCCGAAGGGCGGGCGATCCGAAGATCGCCCGCCCTCTGGCCTTGGTGATGCGGGTCATCCGAGGATGACCGGTGGTGCGGGGGGTTAGTTCGCGTACGGGTCCGGATAGCCGCCGTAGCCCGCGTTGCAGTGCGACAGAACGAACTGCGGGTTGTTCGGCGTACCGGCGAACACGACCGACGCGATCGTGCCCGAGGTGATCGACCCGAAGCTGTCAACCGCCCACGAGCCGCCGCCGTTCTGCAGCATCGTGTAGGTCCGACCCCCGATCGTGGCGGTGGCGCTCGTGACGCCCTTGCCCGTCAGCACCCAGTGACCGCCGTCGGAGCAGGGGAGGTTCTCCGAGCCCTGGCCGCGCCACGTGAGCTGACCGGCTGAGGCCGACCCGATGAGGCCGACGACCGCGAAGGCCGACAGCGCGAGAACGAGGAGTTTGCGCACGATCAGTGCTCCTTTCGAACGTGGACCGACCCTCGGTCCACCGAACAAGGAGCAGCGTAGGAAGTGCGGGGGAGGGTTTCGCCCCCCATCCGGGGCACATCCCGGTGGCGAACGGCTCAATCACGATGGACCTCGGTCCTAGGGCTCGCGCCCGAGCACGGACGGAAGCTGCACGCGAGGCGATCGTTACTCGGTCACGAGTTCCTGCGCGAGCTCGGCAGGGTCCGCGACGGGGCGTGCGAACGCCTTCGGATTGCGCAGGTCGACCCACACGGTGTCGCCTTCGTGCACCCCGGCGATATCGTCGTTCGGGACGTGCGCGACGATCGTCTCGCCGTTCGCGAGATGCAGCGCGAGCTGTGAGAGCCAGCCGAGCATCGTTCGGCGCACGACCGTCGCCTTCGTCTCGCCCCCTTCGACGGACACGCGGACGTCGTGGGGACGCACATAGGCCGTGGCGGGCTCGCCCTCCGTGAGATGTCCGGCGCCGTCGACGCGGAGCCCGCCGAGGTGGACCTGCCCGGCCTCGACGTGGCCGTGGAGCACGTTTGCGCTCCCGACGAAGCCCGCGACGAAGGGCGTGGCGGGCTCGTCGTAGATCTGGGTCGGCGTGCCGACCTGTTCGACGTTGCCCTCGTGCATCACGACGATCTGG
>JANLXF010000272.1:0-11318 GCA_031364965.1 Actinomycetes bacterium
GGCCGACCTGCGCGAGCTCGCAGCCGCGGTCGTGGACGCGACGACCCCCTTGGCGCGCGTGGCGGGGGTCCACCTCGAGGTGGATGGCCCCCCGGTTCGGTGCTCGGTAGACCGTGCGCGCATCGAGCAGGTGCTGACGAATCTGGTCAGCAACGCGGTCAGGTTCTCCCCCGAACACGGGCTCGTGGGCATCGAGTGCTGGATCCGACGTGGAGAGGCCGGGTGCACGGTGACCGACGAAGGGCCCGGCGTGCCCCCCGAGATGGGCGGTCGCATCTTCGAACGGTTCGTCCGCGCAGATCCGGCGCGCACGAGCGACGGCGGCAGCGGTCTCGGACTCGCGATCAGCCGCGAGATCGTCGAGGCCCACGGGGGAAGGATCTGGGTCGACCTGCGTCCCGGAGCCGGGGGGTCGTTCTCGTTCGCCGTCCCGCTGGCGCGGTCCGCCGCCACCGCATGAGGGAGGGGGCCCGCAGCACGGACCCCCTCCCGGCGGAGCGTCTCGTTCACTCCTCGCCGTCGAACTGGTGGTCGACGTTGCCCGGAGGATCCTCGTGCCCTCCCGGGCCGTCGGACTCCTGCGACGTCTCACCGGCAGCCTCGGACCCTTCGGTCTCGGTGCCCTCGGTTCCGTTGTCGGGTGCCGACTGGTCGCCCTCCTGCACGTTGTCCGTGTCGGGAGCAGTGACCTCGACCGCCGTCGCGGGCTTGGACGAGCCGCCGGTCTTGGCGATCGCCACGCCGCCGAGCGCTGCGAGCATGAGGGCGGTGGTGAGCACCGCCATGATCTTGGTTCGCTTCTTCATGATTCACCTCCTTCGATTGGTCACCTCAATCGTGCGGGTGGCGCGATGAGCTACCGATGAGAGGCCGGTGAACTTCGGCTCATGAGCCGATCGTTCGTCAAGGGCGACATGTCAGCGGTGCTCGAGCACTTCGACGTCGTCACCGACGCGAACCACACCGGGCTGTTCGACGTCGGCGTACACCCCCAGCAGCAGATCGGTGCACATCTTGCGGTGCTGGGCGAGCACGTCGAGCGTGGGGAAGTCCTTCGCACCGGTGTCGGGGTCCAGCGTGGTGAACACGCAGCGCGGCATCCCCTCGCCTACCCGCACGATCGCGTCACCCAGCCGCACGCGCCGGCCGGACCAGCCGTCCTCTGCGTAGGGGTCGCAGCCGTCGACCTCGACGAGCATCCGGAACCGGCGCGGGTCGAGCGCCCCCGCGCCGCCCCGCGCAGCCAGATCCGCGACCGAGGCGCGAGACAGCAGTGACACGCGATGCCTCCCACCGGCGTACTCTGGCTCGTCGACGCGCACCAACTGGAGCGTTTCGTCCACGGTGCGCACGATCGCCTGGGTGAAGCGCGGGTCGATGCGGCGCGCCGACACCGTCCGGTCGAAGAGGGTCACCTCGAAGAGCTCCCCGACCGGGCCGGCCACGTCCTCGACGACATTGCCGTCGGGCAGCGTGAGCCGGAGGTGGTCGCTCGCGACGTCGTGCGCCGCGTGGATCCGCACGAGGGGCGCCTTGGAGATCCCGGACAGTCGCGTGCCGTCGTCGCGCACGAACAGGAACCTGCGGTCGCCCACGGTACCGGTCTCGCGCAGGTCGATCGAGTCCGGCTGGTGCAGCGAGGTCGACTTGACCGGCGTGACGTTGAACCCGGCGACGATCGGCTTCACCGGCGCGCCTCGCCCGCACGTCCCAGATCGGTGTAGCGGAACGTGCCCTTCGCGATCCGCAGGCCCATGAACGTGTCGACCTCGGTCACCCCGGGCACGCCGCGCACCTCGGTGTGCATCAGCCGAAGGAGGTCGTCGGAGTCCTTCGCGATCACCTCGACCAGCACGTCGTACTGGCCGGTGCACTCGATCACGTAGACGGCCTCGGGGATCTCACAGAGCGCCTCGACCGCCGCCCGCACGTCGGGTCCGCCGATCCGCACGCCGAGGTAGGCGAAGAGATAGCCCAGCTCATGCGGGCGCGTGTCGGTCACGAATCGGATCGCGTCCATCCGCTGGAGGCGCGCGACCCGGCTGCGCACCGTCGCCTCGGCCACCCCGAGGTCCTCGGCCACCGAGGTGAACGGGCGGCGACCGTCCTCCGAGAGCGCGTCGATGATCCGGAGATCGAGGTCGTCGAAGCGCGGACTGGCAGGCACGGTGGTACGAGTATCGCAGAAGTCGGGCTGCTGGGCTGCGATATCCGCAGATTGATCTGCGGCTTCCGTTACCGGCCGGGAACGCGGTGGCCATATCCTTGACGATATCCGCACGCCCCCCCGACGCACGTCCCGAGGAAGGAACCCGCGTGAGCCAGACTAAGGACATGAAACAGGCCGGGCAGATCAAGCTCCGCAACGACGAGCTCGAGTGGGCGCCCCGCCCCACGCTCGGCAGCGACGACTACGCGAGCCCGCAGGTCTGGCAGGAGGAGCGCGAGAAGATCTGGTGGGGCGACTGGGTGTGCGTCGGCCGCACCGAGGAGATCCCGGCGCCCGGCGACTACGTCGTGCGCGACATCGCTGGCGAGTCGATCTTCATCGTGCGCAACGACGCCGGTGAGCTCCGGGCTTTCTACAACGTGTGCAGCCATCGCGGCACGAAGTTCCTCGACGACCTCGGCCGCACGCAGAACGCCCGCAAGGCGTTCGTGTGCCCGTACCACGCGTGGACCTTCAACCTGAACGGCGAGCTGGTCGGCTCGCCGAACGTGAAGGAGAGCGAGCAGTTCGACCGCGCCGACTACCCGCTGTACGACATCGCGGTCGACCACTACGCCGGGTTCATGTTCGTGAACATGGGCACGGACCTGAACCCGCTGATCGATTCGCTGTCCGACGGCGCCGAGACGATCACCGCCTTCGAACGGTTCAAGATGGATGAGCTCCGGATCGGCGTGCGCATCGTGTACGAGGTGGCCGCCAACTGGAAGATCATCGTGGAGAACTACAACGAGTGCCTGCACTGCCCGCAGGTGCACCCCGAGCTCGTCCAGGTCGTGCCGCTCTTCCGCTTCGGTGAGGTCTGGGACGAGGAGACCAAGGACGACGGCAACTGGATGAAGAACGGGGCGACGTCCTTCACCCGGACCGGCACGAGCGAGCTGCCGCCGCTCCCGGGTCTTGAGCCCGAGGACTACACGATGTACTTCGGGAGCTACGAGTTCCCGAACCTGATGCTCAACCTGCATCCGGACTGCGTCATGTACTACGTCGGCTACCCGAAGGGCCCCAACCACACGACCGTCGTCAGCGAGTACCTGTTCCGCCCCGAGACGATCGCGAGCGCGGATTTCAAGCCTGAGCCGGTCGTCGAGTTCTGGGATCTGATCAGCAAGCAGGACTGGGACGTGTGTGCGCGCGCGCAGACGGGCGTGTCCTCGCGCGCGTTCACGCGCGGCGTCTACCCGCGGCAGGATCGCTTCCTCTATTGGTTCAACGAGGAGTGGCGCCTGAAGATGGGCCGCGAGCCGCTCGGCTAGCACGTAGCATCCCGGGCTATGGCTGCATCCGTCGGCGACGTGTTGCGTGGCGAGCCGCCCTCGTTCACCGCGGAAGCGGCGTCCGAGCTCGCCGCGCGATGGTTCGGGTTGGTGGGCGCCGCGACACCGCTCGGGAGCGAGCGCGACCAGGGGTTCATGATCGGTTCGGCCGACGGCCCGGTCGGCGTGCTGAAGATCTCGAACGCCAGCGAGGACCCGACGATCCTCGACATGGAGACTGCCGCCGCGCTGCACGTGCTCGCCGTCGACCCCGCGATCCCGATGTCGGCGCCGCTGCCGGTCGTGGGCGCCGATCCGAGCGCGGGCCCCGGCTCGTACGTGACGACGGTGCCCGGCCCCGACGGGCTGGAGCATCTCATCCGGGCGTGCGCCTACCTGCCGGGCACCGCGTCGATCGACCCGATGCGGCTCGATGGCGACGCCGTCTATGAGTACGGAGTCATGGTCGCGCGGCTCGGCCGGGCGATGCGGTCGTTCTTCCATCCATCGGCGGGGCGGGTGCTGCTGTGGGACGTGCAGCACGCGTCGTCGCTGCGCCCGATGACCGACGCGATCGACGACCCCGAGCACCGTCGGCTCGTCGACGCGGCGCTCGACCGCTTCGAGACCGAGGTCGCACCGGTGTGGCCGTCGCTGCGGTCGCAGGTGATCCACGGCGACGTGACGCTGGACAACGCGCTCGTCGACGAGCGAGGCCGCATCAGCGGGATCATCGACTGGGGGGACATGAGCCACTCGGCGCTCGTCTGCGACGTGTCGTCATCGCTCGAGTCGCTGCTCGAGGGCCGCAGCCCCGACGAGGTCGTGCCCCGCGTGCTGCGCTTCGTCGACGGGTACCGGTCGGTGACGCCGCTCGAGCCCGAGGAGCTGCAGGTGCTGCCGGACCTGCTCTCGATCCGCATCGTCACGGTCGCGGTGCTCTTCGGCTGGCGCGCGAAGCGGCATCCCGACAACCAGTACCTCCGCGGCTGGGAAGACCGGCTGTGGCCGCTGCTCGCGTACCTCGAGGCCGGGGGCCGTGATCTCCTCCGCGCGCGGCTGAGGGCCGCCCAGCCGGCGACCGACGAGACCGAGCTGATCGGCCGCCGGGCGCGCGCGTTCGGCCCCGCGCTGTCGCCGCTCACCTACGACCGCCCGCTGCAGCTGGTGCGCGGCGACGGTGTCTGGCTCGTCGACGCCGAGGGCGGGCGCTACCTAGATTGCTACAACAACGTGCCGGTCGTCGGGCACTGCCATCCGCGGGTGACCGATGCGATCGCGCGGCAGGCGCGGCTGTTGAACACCAACATGCGGTACCTGCACGGAGCGGCGATCGAGCTCGCGGAGCGGATGGTGGCGAGCATGCCGGCAGGCTCGGGTCTGGACACGGTGTTGTTCGTGAACTCGGGGAGCGAGGCGAACGACACGGCGTGGCGGCTGGCCACCGCCTGGACGGGCGCGGGGGGCGGCCTCGCGACGCGCTATGCGTACCACGGCGTAACCCAGGCGATCGCCGATCTCTCCCCGGAGGAGTGGCGCGGTGGCTACCACCCCCCGCAGGTCGAGCTCTTCGAGCCGCTCGACGTCGCTCGGGACGCGACACCGCCCGACGAGGCGGCCGACGATCTGCTCCGGGCGTGCGAGCACCTGCAGGAGCGCGGGATCCTCCCCGCGATCACGTTCATCGACGGTGGATTCACCTCCGACGGGATCCTGGCGCCGCCGGCCGAGTACGTGCGCGCGCTCGCCGAGCGCACCCACGAGGTGGGCGCGCTCTACGTGGCCGACGAGGTGCAGGCCGGGCACGGCCGAAGCGGGGCCGCTCTCTGGTCGTTCGACGCGATGGACGTCGCGGCCGACATCGTGACGATGGGCAAGCCCATGGGGAACGGGCACCCCGTGGCGGCCCTGGTCACCCGCCGCGAGATCACCGAGCGGTTCGCCGAGACCACCGAGTGGTTCTCGACGTTCGGCGGGAACCCGGTCGCGTGCGCGGCCGCGCTGGCGGTGCTCGACGTGATCGAGGACGAGCGACTCGTGGAACGAGCCGGGCGCGTGGGGCCGGCCCTCCGGGCTGCGCTCACCGAGCTGGCCGGCGCGCACCCGGCGATCGGGAACGTCCGGGGCGCGGGGCGGCTGACCGGGGTCGAGCGGGTCGATCGCGACGGCGCGCCCGATGCGGCGCTCGCCTCGTCGGTGAAGAACGGACTGCGCGAGCGCGGCGTTCTGGTCGGGTCGACCGGTCCCGGCGGCAACGTGCTGAAGGTCCGGCCGCCACTGGTGTTCGGAGACGAGCACATCGGGTTGGTGGTCGAGGCGCTCGACGCGGCGCTCACGTCGCTGGGCCGATAGGACTTGCGCCCGTCTCGAGCGCGGGTCGAGACTGGATCTTTCGATCAAGGGGGACCGATGTCGCCGAAGACCTGGGAGCTGACGAAGGACGCCGCGAAGTACCGGCCCGCCACGAAGCCGCAGTACTCCTGCAAGGAGTGCAAATGGATGTTCCCGCGGCTCGCGTACGGCTCGTGCAAGTACGTGCGCGGCGTCGTCGAGGCGACCGCCACCTGCGACGTCTTCGAGCCGCGGCACGGCCCGGCCGGGGCCTGATCCCACCGGGCGGTGCAGCGGGTATCGTCCGTCGATGACGATCGACCGCACCGGACCGCCCACCTCCGCCGACCTCGGCCTGATGGAGGGCGCGCCGCCGCCGCCCGACCGGCTCGTCACCCTCGAGAACTGGCTCCTGCCGCCGTTCAACCGATGGAGCCTGCAGCACCTGGGCGAGCTGATGCCCTCGGCGCGGATCGCGGCCGGCGAGCACGTGCGGCAACTGCAGCGCGCCGAGCGGGACCTCGGCGGGGTGACGTTCGAGCACGACGGCGAACGGTGGACGCTCGACGAGATGCTCGAGGCCACCGCCACCGACGGGTTCCTCGTGCTGCGGGGCGGCGAGATCGTGACCGAGCGGTACGCGAACGGGATGACGCCCGAGACGCGCCACGTGCAGTTCTCGGTGACGAAGTCGGTGGTCGCGACGCTCGCCGGGATCTTGATCGACCGCGGCGCGATGCATGTTGGCGATGACCTCGCGGCCGTGATCCCCGAGCTCGCGGGCACCGCGTGGGAGGGCGCGACCGTCCAGCACGTGCTCGACATGCGAACGGGGACGAAGTTCAGCGAGGACTACGAGGATCTCGAGAGCGCGATGTCGCCCTACACGGTCGCGTCGGGGATGGCCCCGCGCACCCGGCCCGACGAGCCCACCGACACCTACTCGTTCCTCGCGTCGCTGCAGAACGACCGGGAGCACGGCGGGGCGTTCGACTACCGGTCGCCGGTCACCTCGATGCTGGGCTGGCTCTGCGAGCGCGCCGGCGCTGCCCGGCTCGCGGAGCTGCTCGGCCGCGAGCTGTGGGCGCCGATCGGTGCAGAGCGCGACGCCTCGATCGTCGTCGACCGACACGGCTACGCGATGGCGGCCGGCGGGATGAGCGCGACGCTTCGAGATCTCGGACGCTTCGGTCAGGCATGGCTCGACGGCGGGGTGGTCGCCGGCCGCCAGGTCGTCCCGCCGGCGTGGATCGCCGACACGCTCACGGGCCAGCACGACAGCCGAGATGCCTACGCGGCCGCGCTCGCCGACGAGGACGAGGTGTTCCCGCGGGCCTTCTATCGGAATAAGTGGTGGGTGCTCGACCCCGCGGTGCCGTTCTACACGGGGATCGGGATCCACGGCCAGTACGTCACCGTGCACGGGCCATCGAAGGTCGTGATCGCGAAGTTCTCGTCGCTCCCGGTAGCCGACGATCTCGCGTTCGAGGCGCTCCACGGGGCGGCGTTCCTCGCCGTGGCCGACGCCCTCGCGTGAAGCTAGGCTTCCGCGCATGACGATCCCGGAGCACCTCGCCAACAAGGACCTCGACGCCGCCGCGATCCTCTCGCCGCTCACCGAGCTTCCCGCCCGCGCGCGGGTCGTGATCGTGGGCGGCGGCATCATCGGCTCGAGCATCGCCTATCACCTCACGCGCGCGGGCGAGCGCGATGTGGTCCTGCTCGAGCGGGGCCGGCTCACGAACGGCACGACGTGGCACGCGGCGGGGCTCGTCTCACAGGTCCGCGGCACGCACGCGCTCACGCAGCTCACGAAGGACAACGCGGCGACGTACGAGCGCCTCGTCGGCGAGACCGGCGTCGAGACCGGGATCCGTCGCAACGGGGCGATGACGATCGCGCGTACGCCCGCACGGCTGCAGGAGGCGATGTACGGCGTGGCCTTGGCGAAGGACGTCGGCGTCGACGTGGAGGTCCTGGGCCGCGATGAGATCAAGCGGCTCTGGCCGGCGGCCCGCGTCGACGATCTGTACGGCGCGGTGAACTTCCCGACCGACGGCACGGTGAACCCGGGTGACGCCGCGCTCGCGTTCGCCAAGGGCGCGGTCGATCACGGGGTGCGTTACGTGCCCGACACCGCGGTCACCTCCTTCACGATGACCGAGGGCCGCGTGACCGGCGTCGAGACGAGCCGCGGGACGATCGAGGCCGAGACGGTGGTGCTCGCGGCGGGTCTGTGGACCTCGGAGCTCGCGCGCCTGGCCGGCGTCAGCGTCGCGCTGTATCCCGCCGAGCACGTCTGGGTGATGACCGAGGAGGGCGAGGGCCCGCGCGAGGAGGCGCCCTTCCTGCGTGACCTCGACGGGTACCTGTACATCCGTCACTACCGCGGTCGGTACGTGATCGGCGCCTTCGAGCCCAAGGGCAAGCCCAAGCCGGTCCACGAGATCACCACCGAGGGCTTCGCCGAGTTCGGACCCGACTGGGATCACTTCGCGCCCGTGCTCGCGGCGGCGCGCGAGCGGATCCCCGAGCTCGAGACGATCGGCTTCTCGCACTACCTGCGTGCGCCCGAGAGCTTCACACCCGACTCGAACTTCCAGCTGGGCTACGTGCCCGAGGCGCCCGGCCTCTTCGTGGCGGCCGGGTTCAACTCGCAGGGCATCATCTTCGGCCCGGGGGCCGGGCGCGCCGCCGCGGAATGGATCGTCGAGGGCCACGCGACGATGGACCTCGTCGAGGTCGACGTCGCACGCACCGGCCGGTGGGCGAACCAGCGGCCGTTCCTGCACGAGCGCACGGTGGAATCCCTCGGCGGGCTCTACGAGATGCACTGGCCGGGCAAGCAACCGGTCACCGCGCGCGGCGTCCGCCGCGTGCCGCTCTACGCGCAGCTCCGCGAGTCCGGCGCGGCGATGGGCCAGGCGGCCGGATGGGAGCGCGCGAACTGGTTCGAGCCGGGCACGGTCGACCCCGAGGTCACGTACTCGTTCACCGAGCCGTCGTGGTTCGGGCCGCTCGCCGACGAGGTGCGGGCCACCCGCGAGGGCGTCGCGCTCTACGACCTGACGACGTACTCGAAGTTCCTCGTGCAGGGGCCCGAGGCGCTCGCGGGGATGCAGCGCCTGTGCGCATCGAACGTCGACGTGCCGGTCGGACGGATCGTGTACGCGCTGCTCTGCAACGAGCGCGGCGGGATCGAGATGGACCCGACCGTCACGCGCTTGGGCGAGGACCGCTTCCTCGTGCTCGCGCCGACGCTCGCGCAGCGGCACACCGAGATGCTGCTGCGGAACGGCCTGCCGTCCGGCGCGACCGTCACCGACGTCACGAGCGGCTGGGCCACGCTGCACCTCGCAGGCCCGAGGTCGCGCGAGCTGCTCTCGCGCCTCACCGACGAGGACCTCACGAACGAGGGATTCCCGTTCCTCACGTCGCGGGAGATCGAGGCGGGTCGCGCGAAGGTGTGGGCGTACCGGGTCTCGTTCACGGGCGAGCTCGGCTGGGAGCTGAGCGTGCCGACGGAGTTCGTCGCCGATCTGTACGAGCACGTCGTGACGGCGGGCGCCGACCTCGGGCTGCGGCACGCCGGGGCGTTCGCCTTCGACGCCGCGCGGATCGAGCGCGGCTTCCGGTCGTGGGGCCACGATATCGGACCGTTCGACGATCCGTATCAGAGCGGCCTCGGGTTCGCGGTGCACCTGAAGAAGGACGCGGACTTCGTGGGCCGCGAGGCGTTGACGGTGCTTCGCGAGGCGCCGCGCGAGCGCCGGCTCGTGTCGCTCCACGCGCCCGACGCGGTGCTCTGGCACGGCGAATCACTCGTCCGCGGTGACGAGCGGCGGGGCCACCTCACGAGCGCGGCCATCGCCCCGACGCTGGGAGGATCGGCGGGCATCGCGTGGGTGCACGGCGAGCTGGAGCCCGACGGCTGGGGAGTCGAGATCCGCGGCGAGGTCGTGCCCGCGGTGATCGGCGAGACGCCGTTCTACGACCCGAAGGGCGACCGGCTCAGGAGCTAGGCGCGCCGGCGCGGTGCGCATCGAAGCGAAGGGAGATGCCATGACGACGCAGATCGGTGACGGGGTGTGGGTATCGAGTGTCGACGCCGAGGAGTTCGCCCCCGACCCAGAGGTGGGTGGGATGACGCACGTGCTCCGCGAGTCCGAGGGATTGCAGTGCGGGATCTGGTGGTCGCCCGAAGATCTGGAGGCGCCCGAGTCCTTCGAGTTCCCGCACGACGAGACGATCGTTGTGCTCGAGGGCGAGGTCGAGATCCAGATCGAGGCCGGTCCCACCCTCAACCTGAAGCCCGGCAGCATCGCCTCGTTCCGCAAGGGCGTGCGCTCGACCTGGCTGCCCAGCCCCGGCTTCAAGGAATTCTGGGTCTACAGCGGCTGACCTTGCGTCAAACGTCCCAGCCCGCGTCCACCGGGATGTCGTGGCCGGTGATGTTCTTGGCGCCGTCGGAGAGCAGGAAGTCGATCGCCGCCGCGATGTCCTCTTCCTCCACGAACCTTCCGAGCGCGGTCTGCGACGCGAAGTCGGCGTAGACCTCCTCGGGAGTCTTCCCGAGGCGCTCGGCCTTCGTCCGGACGATCTTGTCCATGCGGGCGCCGTTCGTGACGTTCGGGCAGACGTCGTTCACCGTGATGTCGTGCGGGCCGAGCTCGAGGGCGAGCGTGCGCGTGAGGCCGCGGATCGCCCACTTCGACGACGAGTAGCCCGAACGCATCCGGTACCCGCGGAGCCCCGACGTTCCCGCGATGTTCACGATGCGGCCGCCGCCCCGCTCGATCAGGTGCGGGATCACGTGCTTGCAGGGCAGGAACGTCCCCACCACGTTGAGGTCCAAGATCGCGCGGAACTCCTCGACCGGATACTCCTGCGCGGGCGTCTCGATCGGTCCGGTCCCGCCCGCCGTGTTGATCAGGAAGTCGATGCCGCCGAACCGCTCGACCGTCGCGGCCACCATCGCGGCCACCTGCGCCTCGTCGGTGACGTCGCACGTGACCACCAGGCTGCCGCGCTCGGGGAACTTCTCGTCCAGGAGGGCGGCGTGCTCCTCGAGCGCCGCCGTGTCGCGGCCCACGAGGGTGACGTGCGCGCCGGCGCGCGCGAGGTGCTCCGTCACGACCCCGCCGATGCCCTTGGCGGCCCCGGTGACGACGGCCACCCTCCCGGCGTGCGGTGCGGCGCTTGCGCGTGCGTTCAACGCTTCCTCCGATCGGCGGGTCGCGGCTTCGGCTTCTTCGGTCGGGTCGTGACGGGGGGGACATGGTCGCCCAGGGCCTGCGCGATCTCCTCGGCGCCGGCGCGGATCCGCTCGACGAGCTCGGCGATCCGCTCCTGCGCCAGGCGCGCGCTCGGCCCCGCGATGCCGACCGCGCACACCGGACCGCCGCCCCCGTCCAGGATCGGGACGGCCAGGCCCCACACCCCCACGTTGGTCTCCTCGAACGAGCTCGCCCACCCGAGGGTGCGGATCTTCTCCAGCT
>JANLXF010000057.1:0-4715 GCA_031364965.1 Actinomycetes bacterium
GGTGGTCAAGGGCACGAAGTTCCAGGACATGCGCGATGCGGGCGATCCGGTCGAGAAGGCCGCGCACTACGACCGCGAGGGTGCCGACGAGCTCGTGTTCCTCGACAACACCGCGACCGACGAGTCCCGTACCCCCACCCTCGACGTGATCTCGCGGACGGCCGAGCAGGTGTTCATCCCGCTCACGGTCGGGGGCGGGGTTCGCAGCGACAACGACGTCAACGAGCTGCTCCGCGCGGGCGCCGACAAGGTCTCGATCAACAGTGCGGCCGTGCGCGAGCCGGCGATGCTGCTGCGATGCGCGGACCGGTTCGGCACCCAGTGCATCGTGATCGCGATCGACGCCAAACGCCGGCCCGGCGGCCGGGGCTGGGAGGTCTTCGTCGACGCGGGCAACACCGGGACCGGCCGCGACGCGGTCGAGTGGGCCGTGGAGGCCACGACCGAGCGGGGCGCCGGAGAGGTGCTGCTCACGTCGATGGATCGGGACGGCACCGGCGACGGATACGACCTAGAGCTGGTGCGGACAATCGGGGACGCCGTGCGCGTGCCCGTGATCGCGAGCGGCGGAGCGGGCGATCTCGGCCATTTCGCCGACGCGCTGATCGAGGGCGGAGCCGATGCCGTGCTTGCCGCCAGCCGCCTGCACTTCGGGCAGCTCACGATCCGTGAGATCAAGGAGTACCTGCGGTCCCGGGACCTCGAGGTGCGACTGTGACCGGGGAGGCGGTGGACCGCCGCCCCGTCGACCCCGACGACCTCGCCTACGACGAGGGCGGCCTGATCCCGGTCATCGCACAGGACGTCGAGACCCGCGAGGTGCTGATGATGGCCTGGGCCAACCGCGAGGCCGTGGCACGCACCCTCGCCGAGGGACGGATGGTCTACTGGAGCCGGTCCCGGCAGGAGCTCTGGCGCAAGGGAGATACGAGCGGCCACGTGCAACATTGGGACGAGCTGCGCGTCGACTGCGACGCCGACGTCATCGTCGCCACGGTCCACCAAGAAGGAGCCGCGTGCCACACGGGAGAGCGTTCCTGCTTCTTCCGCGCTCTTGGGCGCCGCTAGACTGCCCGCACCATGCTGAAGCTCGTCATCCCGAAGGGGTCGCTCGAGGAACAGACGTTACGTCTGTTCGAGGCCGCCGACCTCCAGGTGCGCCGCGGGTCGAGTCGCGATTACCACGGCAGCATCGACGACGACCGCATCGAGCGCGTGAGCCTGCTCCGGCCGCAGGAGATCCCCGTCTACGTCGAAGAGGGCCTCTTCGACCTCGGGATCACCGGCCAGGACTGGATCGCCGAGACCTCCGCCGACGTCGCAATCCTCGCGACCCTGTCGTACGCGAAGACGGGGCCGGGTCACGGCACGAAGATCGTGCTTGCCGTTCCGAACGAGCACCCGGCGAACTCGGCGAACGAGATCCCCGCCGGCACCCGCATCTCGACGGAGTTCGTCAGGCTCACGGAGCGGTACTTCGCCGAGCTGGAGATCCCCGTCAAGGTCGCCTGGTCCTACGGCGCGACCGAGGCGAAGGTCCCCGAGATCGTCGACGCGATCGTCGACGTCACCGAGACCGGCAGCACCCTGCGCGCCCACGGCATGAAGATCATCGAGACGCTGTTGACGTCCGATCCCGTGCTCGTCGCGAACCGCGAGGCGGCCGCGGACCCGACCACCCGCGCCGCGATGGACGACATCACGACCCTGCTGCTGGGCGCTCTGCGCGCCGAGGGCCGCGTGCTGATCAAGCTGAACGTCGCCGAGGCGGCGCTCGCTGCGGTGCTGGCCGTCGTTCCCTCGATGAAGGCTCCTACGGTCTCGCCGCTCGCCGGCGGCGGGTTCGCGATCGAGACCGTCGTGGAGAAACGGGGCGTGAATCGCCTCATTCCCGAACTGCTCGCCGCGGGCGCCAGCGACATCCTCGAGCTCCCGATCTCCAAGATCGTTCCGTAGGGCCCGTAGCCGCTGGGCCACACGGGGTCTTGACCAAACGGGCAGGCGAGATACCCTGCGAACGCAACCAGGGAGGGACCTATGAGTCGTCGCCGCATCACCGCCCTACCGTGCACCCTCGTCCTCGTCGCTGCGCTCGCCGCCCCGGCCCACGCCGCCCCCGGCCAACTCGACGCCTTCTTCAGCGGCGACGGGAAGGCGACGGCCTTCGCGAACGGCGGGACCGGGTACGCCGTGGCGATCGACGCCAAGGACCGGATCGTGGTGGCCGGTTCGACGCAGGGCGCGCACCCCGACTTCGCCGTGGCGCGCTTCCTCCCGAACGGCTCGCCCGATACCGGGTTCAGCAGGGATGGCCGAGTGATCACTGATCTGGGCGGCGCCGACTACGCCTTCGATCTCGCGATCCAGGCCGACGGCAAGATCGTCGTGGCGGGCGAGCGCGATACGTCGTCCTCGAATTCGTTCGCGATCGTGCGCTACACGCCCAAGGGCGGGCTGGACAATGAGTTCGGCGGCGGCGATGGGATCGTGCTCACCGACTTCGGCAAGCGATACCAGGGTGCGAACGCCGTGGTCGTCTACCCGAGCGGCAATATCGCGGCGGGGGGCTTCGCCTCGAACGGATCGACGGGGCGCTGGGCGATCGCGCGCTACGGGCCCCGCGGCGTGCTCGACAAGAGCTGGGGCAATGACGGGCGCGTGACGGTGGACCTCAGCTCGAGCGACGAGTCGATCCGGGATCTCCAATTCGTGCCCGGGGGCAAGCTTGTCGCCGTGGGCTACGCCGAGGCCGGCCTGATCCCACGGTTCGCGGTCGCGCGGTTCAGGCCGAAGGGCTCCCTGGATCCCACGTTCGGCGACCGGGGCTTCAACACGACCGACGTCAGCAAGGGATCCGACATCGGGTACGGGGCGGCGATCCAGGCCGACGGGAAGCTCGTGGTCGTCGGGTACGCGAACAACGGCGGCAAAGCCGACTGGGGCCTGGTGCGCTACGGGCCCAAGGGACGCCTGGACAAGACCTTCTCCGGCGACGGCCGGGTGGTCACGAACATCACGAGCGGCTACGAGTTCGCCTCGGCCGTCGCGATCCAGGCGGACGGCAAGCTCGTGGTGGTCGGTCGCGCGTCGCGCATCGACACCGGCGACAACTTCGGGGTCTTCCGATACAAGCCCAGCGGCGCGCTCGACGGCTCCTGGAGCGGGAACGGCAAGACGTTCACCGACTTCGGGGACGGCAACGACACGGCGCGCGACGTCGCGATCCAGCCGAACGGGAAGATCGTGGTGGTGGGCGACGGGCAGATCGTGGGGATCCACCGGTTCGCGATCGCCCGCTACCTCGAGAACTGAGCGTGGCCGCGGGCCGGGCGACCCGTGGAGTTAGGTCCTTCGGCCGTTTGACAGCCTGGGAGGCCGGTGTGGCAAGATGGCTGCAGATGTTTGAACCCTCGTTCAACTTCGTACCGTACGGGTAGGGGCGCTCGGGCGCTTCGGCGTCCACGCGCCCGGGGGACCTCTCGCTCGCGAGGGGTCCTTTCGTTTCCGGCGGCCGGCGGGCCGGCGGGGGACCGCACGGCCACGAGTTCGGACACAAGGAGGCGGCGACGATGACGGACCAGCGGATCGAGGAGCGGATCCTCAACGAGGCGGAGGCGCTCGAGCGCGAGTGGGACACGAGTCCCCGGTGGCGCGGCGTCGAGCGGTCGTACTCCGCCCAGGACGTCGTGCGGCTCCGCGGCTCGTTCCGCGTCGAGCACTCGATCGCGCGCCGCGGCGCCGAGCGGCTGTGGGAGCTCGTTCGCGATCAGGATTACGTGGCCGCGCTCGGCGCGCTCACCGGCGGCCAGGCCGTCCAGATGGTGAAGGCCGGTCTGAAGGCGATCTACCTGAGCGGATGGCAGGTCGCGGCCGACGCGAACCTGTCGAGCCACACCTACCCCGACCAGTCCCTCTATCCCGCGAACTCGGTCCCGGCGGTGGTCCGGCGCATCAACAACGCGCTGCAGCGCGCCGATCAGATCGCCTGGGCCGAGGGAAGGCCCGCCGACACGATGGCGCCGATCCTCGCCGACGCCGAGGCTGGATTCGGGGGCACGCTGAACGCGTTCGAGCTGATGAAGTCGATGATCGAGGCGGGCGCGGCGGGTGTGCACTTCGAGGACCAGCTGGCGTCGGAGAAGAAGTGTGGGCACCTCGGCGGCAAGGTCCTGGTGCCGACCGATCAGTTCATCCGAACGCTGACGGCCGCGCGCCTGGCCGCCGACGTGCTCGGCGTTCCCTCCCTGGTGGTGGCGCGAACGGATGCGCTGGGCGCCACGCTGCTCACCTCCGACATCGACGCGCGCGACCGGAGGTTCACGAACGGGGAACGCACGCACGAGGGCTTCTACTACGTGGAGAACGGCATCGATGCCGCGATCGCGCGGGGGCAGGCATACGCGCCGTTTGCCGACATGCTGTGGTGCGAGACGTCCACGCCCGACCTCGACGAGGCGAAGGTGTTCGCCGATGGCATCCACTCGCTCTACCCGGACAAGCTCCTGGCCTACAACTGCTCCCCGTCGTTCAACTGGAAGCAGCACCTGGACGACGACACGATCGCGCGGTTCCAGACGGAGCTCGCGGCCATGGGGTATCGGTTCCAGTTCATCACCCTGGCCGGGTTCCACGCGCTCAACGCCAGCATGTTCGAGCTGGCGCGTGGCTACGCCGACGAGGGCATGAGCGCCTACGTCCGGCTGCAGGAGCGCGAG
>JANLXF010000150.1:0-18160 GCA_031364965.1 Actinomycetes bacterium
CGTGGACGAGACCGACGACGGGATGCAGGGGCCCGAGGCGACGTTCGCGATCTGCTCGTTCTGGCTCGTCTCCGCGCTCGCCGAGATCGACGAGCTCGAGCGGGCACGGGCTCTCTGCGAGCGGATGCTCTCCTACGCGAGCCCGTTGGGCCTCTACGCCGAGGAGATTGACCCGCGCACCGGACGTCACTGGGGGAACTACCCGCAGGCCTTCACTCACCTGGCGCTGATCAACGCGCTCACGCACGTGATCCGCGCCGAGGAACGCCTGACGGAGCGGCCGGGCTGACGCCGGCTCGAGCCGGCGGCGATCGCGCAGCGCGAGGCCGATCGGGAGATCAGGCCGGCTTCTCGTCGTGGCCGCCGAACCCCTTGCGCATCGCAGAGAGCACGCGGTTCGCGAAGTCGTCGTTGCCGCGCGAAGCGAACCGTGAGAACAGCGCGGTCGAGAGCACCGGCGTCGGCACGCCCTCGTCGATCGCCGCGATCGCCGTCCATCGCCCTTCGCCGGAGTCCGAGACCCGGCCCTCGAATCCCTCGAGGTCCGCGGACGCGTTGAGGGCGGCCGCCGAGAGGTCCAGCAGCCACGACGCCACGACGCTCCCCCGGCGCCACACCTCGGTGATCTCGGCGACGTCCAGGTCGTACCGGTAGAACTCGGGATGGGCGAGCGGCGCGGTCTCGGCGTCCTTCGCCCGTTCGGCCGTGCCGTCGTTCGCGTGATGCAGGACGTTCAGGCCTTCGGCGTAGGCGGCCATGAGGCCGTACTCGATCCCGTTGTGCACCATCTTCACGAAGTGACCGGCGCCGGCCGGACCGCAGTGCAGGTATCCCCGCTCGGCGGGCGTCGGCGCGCCGTCGCGGCCCGGGGTCCGGGGGGCGGCGTCGGGTCCCGGGGCGAGCGAGGCGAAGATCGGTTCGATCCGCGCGAAGACTTCGGGGTCGGCGCCGACCATGAGGCAGAAACCGCGTTCGAGTCCGAACACCCCACCGCTCGTGCCGCAGTCGACATGGTGGATCCCGCGCTCGGCCAGGAGCGCGGCGTGTGTGAGGTCGTCGCGGTAATAGGTGTTGCCACCGTCGATCACCACGTCGCCAGGGTCGAGATGCTCCGCGAGCTCGGCGATCGTCGCCGACGTGATCTCGCCCGCCGGCACCATGACCCACACCGTGCGCGGCGCGGTCAGCGCGTCGACGAGCTCGGCGATCGACGCCGCGCCCGTCGCGCCCTCGGCGGCGAGCAGGGCCACGGCGTCGGGGTCGACGTCGTAGCCCGCGCAGCGGTGCCCGTCGCGGATCAGCCGGCGCACGAGGTTGGACCCCATCCGGCCGAGCCCCACCATCCCCAGTTGCATCGGTCGGTCGGTCGTCACTGGCTCAGCTCCTCCTCGCCGCCCTCACCGCGCTCTGCCGCGCGCATCGCACGGTACCGGCGGATCAGGGCGTTCGTCGAACCGTCGTGGGCCAGGGCGGGCTCGTCGCCGGCAGCGAGCTCGGGCACGATCCGCTGCGCGAGGGCCTTCCCGAGCTCGACGCCCCACTGATCGAACGGATCGATGCGCCAGATCGCCGCCTGGGTGAACACGTCGTGCTCGTAGAGGGCCACGAGCGCGCCCAGGGTCCGCGGCGTCAGGCGTTCGGCCAGGATCGTCGTGCTGGGCCGGTTCCCGTCGAAGACTCGGTGCGGCACCAACCATGCGGGCGTGCCCTCGGCGAGGACCTCGTCGGCGGTCTTGCCGAACGCCAGCGCCTCGGCCTGGGCGAACACGTTCGACATCAACAGGTCGTGATGTCCTCCGATCGGGTTCAGGCTCTGGGCGAACCCGATCAGATCGAGCGGGATCAGCTGGGTCCCCTGGTGCAGCAGTTGGTAGAACGAGTGTTGCCCGTTCGTCCCCGGCTCGCCCCAGTACACGGCGCCCGTCGGATGATCGACGGGCTCGCCGTCGAGGGTCACGTGCTTGCCGTTCGATTCCATCGTGAGTTGCTGGAGGTACGCCGGGAAGCGCGCGAGGTACTGGTCGTACGGCATCACGCCCCACGACGTCGTGCCGAAGAACCCCCCGTACCAGACCGCGAGCAATCCTTTGAGCACCGGCAGGTTCCGCTCGAAGGGCGCCGTCCGGAAGTGCTCGTCCATCGCGTGGAACCCCGCAAGCATCTCGTGGAATCGGCCGGGGCCGATCGCGAGCACCGTCGACAACCCTACGGCCGCATCCATCGAGTACCGGCCCCCCACCCAGTCCCAGAACCCGAACACGTGGTCCGGATCGATCCCGAACGCCCGTACCTCGTCGAGCGCGGTGGAGACCGCCACGAAGTGCCTGCCGACCGCGGCCTCGTCGCCGAGCCCCTCGACGATCCAGCCGCGGGCGGTGCGCGCGTTCGTCATCGTCTCGAGCGTCGTGAAGGTCTTCGACGCGATGATGAACAGCGTCTCGGCGGGGTCGAGATCGGCCGTCGCTTCGACGAACGCCGTCGCGTCGACGTTCGAGACGAACCGGAACGTGAGGTCGCGCTGCGCGTACGCCCGGAGCGCCTCGAACGCCATCGAGGGACCGAGGTCGGAGCCCCCGATCCCGACGTTGACGATCGCGCGGATCGGCCGCCCCGTATGGCCGAGCCACTCGCCGGCGCGGACACGGTCGGCGAACGCCGCCATGCGATCGAGCACCTCGTGCACCTGATCGACGACGTCGACGCCTCCGACCTCGAGCGAGGCGTCGCGCGGCATCCGCAGGGCGGTGTGGAGCGCCGGCCGATCCTCCGAGACGTTCACGTGGTCCCCGCGGAACATCGCCTCGATCCGCTCGCGGAGCCCACGCGCCTCGGCCAAGGACACCAGCAGCCGGATCGTCTCGTCGGTGACGCGATGCTTCGCGTGATCGAGGTACAGCCCCGCGGCCTCGGCGGCCATGCGCTCGCCACGGCCGGGGTCGGCGGCGAAGAGCGCGCGCAGGTGCCGAGGCGCGATCTCGGCATGGTGTGCCGCGAGGGCTCGCCACTCGGCGGTGCGGGTCAGCGGCGACGTGGCTCCCGGCGCGCCCACGTGCTCACGCCTCCAGGGAGGCGCAGCTCACGCACAGGATCGACCACGGCCGGGCCTCGAGCCGCCCCTCGCCGATCTCGTTCCCGCACCGGTCGCAGCGGCCGTAGGTTCCCTCGTCGAGCTTGGCGATCGCGCGCGTGACGTCGGCGAGCTTGGCGGTGAGCACGTCGGCCTGCCCGACCTTCTCGATCCGGTCGACGGCCTGGCTCGTCCCCTCGCCCACGCGCTTGCCGAATCCGATCGTGGCCGCGGGGTCGCGGTCCACGGCCGTCAGATCTCCTAGCGCTTCGATCAGGGCGGCGTGCTCGGCCCGGAGCCCGGACCGCACCGCGTCGACGGCGATCGCCATCTCCGACCTCAGCCGGCCAGGTCCGGGTCGCCGCCCGAGCCCTCGACGCCGCCCTCGTCGTGCGCGCGAAGCACCTCCGGCGAGGCGACGCCTCGACGCTGCTCGAGCTCCTTGAAGACGGCGGTCGCGTAGTCGACGCACAGGACGACCAGATCCCCGGGGCGCGATCGATCCAACGCCTTGCGGGCGGCCTCCATCTCGTCGAGCTCGACCTCCACAGAGCCGGCGCGCGCGCCGCCCGCCGCCATCGCCTCCTCCACGCCCTGACGGATCAGCTCGGCGGTATCGCCGCGCTTCCTCCCGCGGGCGTGGCGATCCTCGCGCACGATCACGTCGTCGAAGTAGCGGGCGGCCACGCGCCCCAGCTCCCGCATGTCCTCGTCGCGCCGGTCGCCGGCGGTCGCGACGACCGCCACACGCAGGTTCGCGGTCCACGTTGCCTCACCGGGGCGCTCGCCCGACGGCGGGTCGGCCGTGAGCCGTTCCACGAAGTCTCCGAGCGTCTCGAGGCCCGCGGCGTTGTGGGCGTAATCGATCACGACGGTCACCCCGTCGATCTCGAACACGTTCAGGCGTCCGGGCGCTTGGTAGATCGAGGTCGTGAACGACCGGAGTCCCTGCCGGATGTCGTGGAGATGGGCGCCGCCGGCATGCGCGGCCGCCGCGGCGGCCATCGCGTTCTGCACCATCATGCGGGCCTTGCCCTCGAACGTCGCCGGGAGGGTGTGCACCCACGCGATCGGCATCGTCCGGCGCCCTTCC
This sequence comes from Actinomycetes bacterium, assembly GCA_031364965.1. Lineage (GTDB taxonomy): Bacteria > Actinomycetota > UBA4738 > UBA4738 > HRBIN12 > JAOUEA01. The sequence continues at coordinate 4,161 of JANLXF010000150.1, forward strand.
TTGATCACCATCATCTCGCCGCGGGGGCCCTTCTCGAGCACGACGGCCTTGCGTCCCCGTCGGATCCACCGGTCGACGAACTCGTGCTTGTCGCGCATCGTGAACAGGATCACGTTGCCGGCACAGTGGCGACGCATCTCGAGCACCAGCGGGTCGTCGGCATTGAGCACCGCGGTGCCGTTGCGAGGGACCGCCTCGACCGGCACCTGTTTGACCGCCGCGAGCTGCTCGAGGGTCTCGATCTCGCGCAGACCCAGGTGATCGCCCGTGACGTTGAGGACCACTGCCACGTCGTTGCGCTGGTAGCCCAGTCCCTCGCGCAGGATCCCGCCCCGCGCGATCTCGAACACCGCGAGATCGACCCGGGGGTTCTGCAACACCATCTGCGCCGACTTCGGACCGCTCGCGTCGGCACGGCGCACGAGGCGCTCATCGATGTAGATCCCGTCGGTCGTCGTGACGCCGACGTCGTGCCCGATCCCACGGAAGATATGGGCGATCATCCGCGTCGTCGTGGTCTTGCCGTTGGATCCGGTCACCGCGATGATCGGGATCCGGCTGGGCGTCCCCGGCGGGAACAGCCCGTCGACCACGTGCTTCGCGACGTACTGGGGCTCGCCCTCGGTGGGATGGGTGTGCATCCGGAAGCCGGGCGCCGCGTTGACTTCGACGATCGCCCCGCCCGCTTCGCGCACCGGCTGGGCGATGTCGATCGCGAGGAAGTCGATACCGGCGACGTCGAGCCCCACCACCCGGGCAGCTTCTTCGGCGATCTCGACGTTGTCCTCATGCGCCTCCCAGGTGCGGTCGATCGAGATCCCCCCGGTGGACATGTTGCCCGTCGCCGCCAGCAGGACTCGCTCGCCTTTGGGCGGGACGTCGTCGATCCCGAACCCCTGCTTGCGCACCAGCTCGAGCGCGGTCTGGTCGACCTTGATCCGCGTGAGGACCTTCTCGTGGCCGATCCCTCGGCGTGGGTCCTGGTTCTCCTTGTCGACGAGCCATCGGATCGTGTGCTTGCCGTCGCCGGTCACGTGGGCCGGCACACGCTCGGCGATCGCGACCATCTTCCCGCCGATCACGAGCACGCGGTAGTCGCTCCCCGTCACGAACGACTCCACGACGACGAAGCCGCGCCGCGACTCCTTCTGCGCGCGGCGGAACCCGGCGCGGATGGCGCGTTCGGTGCGCAGCTCCAGCCCCACGCCGCGACCGTGGTTGCCATCGAGCGGCTTCGTGACGACCGGGAACCCGATCGTGGCCGCCGCCGCCACGGCGGCGTCCTCATCCCGGACGACCTCGCTCCTGGGCACCGGCAGCCCTGCCGCCGCGAGCAGCTTGTTCGTCATCTTCTTGTCGCCCGCGATGTCGACGGCGAGCGCGCTCGTCATCGACGTCATCGTGGCGCGGATCCGCTGCTGATACTTGCCCTGGCCGAGCTGTACGAGCGAGTACTCGTTCAGGCGCATCCAGGGGATGTCGCGCGAGACGGCCTCGTCGATGATCGCCTGCGTCGAGGGCCCGAACTGACGCCGTTCCGCGAGCAGGATCAGCCGCTCGAGTTCGGCGTCGAACTCGAAGCCCGGCTCCGCCTTGATCAGGTGGTTGACGAGCCGGACCGCGAGCTTGCCTGCCTCGACCCCGACCGTCTCCTCGGCATAGCCGTAGATCACGTTGTAGTGGCCGGGCTGCCCCGCGCTCCGCGTCTTGCCCCGTGAGATGTGCGCGCCCGACTCGCGTTGCAGCTCGAGCGCCACGTGCTCGGCGACATGCCCGAGCCACGTGCCGTCGTCGAGCCGCTCACGGAACCCCCCGCGCTTGCCGAGCGAACAGGAATGCTCCCCGACGCCCGGCAACGCCTTGAGGAGCTTCGCGTTGAAGCCTCGGATCGTGTTCGACGGCCAGTGTTCGAGCGACCCGAGGTCGACGAGCAAGCGGATGCTGGGCTCGTAGGACCAGTAGTTCGGCCCCCGGAATACCTGGGCCTGCACGATCGTGAGGTCGGGCCGCAGCGGCGGCTTCTTGACCGCCGGCTCGGTCTTGCGCTCGCGGCGGTCGGCCCGGGTCCGCGTGACCTCCGACGTCACTCCGACGCCTCCCGCTCGGCCGCGAGCGCCCGCGGCCCCGCCAGCAGCTCGCGTCGCCGCAGGTCGAACCAGTACCCGCTCGGGAGGGAGTGCAGCACCGCGCCCGACACCATGAGCGGTTTATACCCCTTCCCCCGGTAGGCGTCGGTCTTGACGTGCCGCCCGTCGACGATCGTCACGGCCCCACGACCGATCACGTGCAACGTGCCGTCTTCGAAGACGATCGCGCAGGTGTCCTCGTCGAGGCCCAGCCCGAGGAGCGCCGGGGACTGGGCCACGAGGGCCATCAGCCTGCCGATCCGGCCGCGCTGCTCGAAGTGCTGATCGACGACGAGGCCGCTCAGGATCCCCAGCCCCGCCGAGAGCTGCACCATGCGGTGCTTCGGCGTGGGTCCGGCCGCCCCGAAAGCCACCATGTGGCTCGCCATCGCGCTCGCGCCCGCGCTGGTACCGGCGAGCACCGCCCCGCGGTCCCGCGCGAGGAACAGCCCGTCGCCCACGCGCGTGCCCGCGATCACCTGCGTGAGCCTGGACTGGTTCCCGCCGGTCATGAACACGCCGGTCGCGTCGCGCAGGACCGCTGCCGCGTCGGGATCGTCGGCCTCCTCACGCTCCTCGGGATGCAGGCCGCTCACCCGGCCGATGCCCAGCCCGGTGAAGAGCTCCCGATACGTCTCGGTGGCTTCGCCGCCGAGCGAGGACGCCGTCGAGATCACCACGACGTGCCCGTCGGCCCCGCCCGCGAACTTCGCGAATCGGGAGAGGATCACCTTGTCGCGGAGCTTGTCCTCGGCCCCGCCGATCAGCATCACCGGGCCCGCCGTGCCCAGGTTCGCGATCGACCGGAGGTCACGGCCCGTCGTCATCAGCGCAGTGTAGCGGCCGGGTCCGGGCCGGCCGCTATCCTGCGGCGATGACGACGTTCGCGCTCCCGCTCGCCGGACCCGCGGGCGAACCCGTGGACCTCGCTCGGACGCTCTCGTCCCACGGGTTCGCCGACCTCGCCCCCTCGCGGCTGGATCAGGCCGCCAGCACGCTCGAGCTCACTCTCAGGCTGCGGCGCGGACGGCCTCGTCGGGTGCGCGTCGGCCGGGGGAACGGGCGCCGCGCGCGCGTGGAGATCCTCGGACCCGCGGCAGGACCGCGGGTGGTCGCCGAGGTCGACGCCGGGGTCCGGCACGTGCTCCGGCTCGACCAGGATCTCTCCGGCTTCTACGACCGGGCCGCGGACGATCCCGAGCTCGCGTGGGTCACGTCGGGCGCCGGCCGCATGCTCCGGAGCCCCACGGCGTTCGAGGACGTGGTGAAGACGATCTGCACCACCAACTGCGCGTGGAGCGCCACCGTCCGCATGGTGCACGCGCTCGTCACGGACCTCGGCGACCCGACGATAGGCACGAACGACCCGCTGACCAACGCGTTCCCCACACCCGGGGCGATGGCCGCGGCGCCGGAAGCCTTCTACCGAGACACCGTGCGCGCCGGGTACCGGGGCGCCTACCTGCGCCGGCTGGCCACCACGGTGGCGAGCGGGGAACTGGACCTCGAGACGCTCGCCGCGGCCTCGGCCGACACCCTTGCCGACGACGACCTCGAGGCGCTGCTGCTCGCGCTACCGGGCGTGGGGCCCTACGCCGCCGCCCACATCATGATGACGATGGGGCGGAACCACCGGCTGATCCTCGACAGCTGGACCCGGCCGACCTACGCGCGTCTGCGCGGACGGACGGCACCGGTGCCCGACACGGCCATCCGTCGGCGGTTCGCCCGCTACGGCGACCACGCCGGGCTCGCCTTCTGGCTCTTCCTGACGCGCGACTGGGTCGACTAACGAGGGTTGCCCTGCACCGTGAACGGGGCGCATACTGTGCCGGGCCCTCCGGGCTCACCCCCGATCGAAACGAGCGATCCGATGACGGTGCCCTTATGGCGGTTCCGCACCGCGCAACGAGATTGGTCCCGCGCCCCGCGCGGCGCCTCTACCGCTCCTGGCGTGCCGAGAAGCGCACCCTGCGCCAGGGCTTGGTCGCCCTCACCCTCAGCACGGCCGCGTCGTTCGTCGCAGGGCTGATCCTCGCCGCGATCACGCACACGCTGTCGGTGCTCCCCGGCTTGCTGGTTCTGATCCCCGCTGCCGTCGGCATGCGCGGCACGATCTTCGGGGCGATCGGCGCGCGCCTCGGCACGGCGTCGGCCGCCGGTACGTTCGAGACGAACCTGAAGCGCGGGGGTGTGCTGGCACAGAACGTCGAGGTGGCGTTCGTGACGACCTTCACCTCGTCGCTGTGGCTCGCGGCGCTCGCGAAGCTGGCGACGTCGGCGTTCGGCGAGTCGTCGATCTCGTTCTGGGACCTCGTGACGATCTCCGTGGTGGGTGGATTCCTGGGTTCGGTGTTGATCCTGCTCATCACCCTCCTGCTGTCGGTGATCTCGTACCGGCGGGGGTACGACCTGGACTCGGTCGCCACCCCGATGGTGACCGCGCTCGGCGACATGGGCACGCTTCCTCTGCTGTTCCTCGCCACGTTCCTGATCCGCAACGACGTCGCGAACGCCGTCCTGTCAGGCCTCTGCGTCATCGCCACCGTCGTCGTCGTGGTCCGGGTGATGCTCGGCGATCAGCCGGGCGTCCGGCGGATCATCCTCGAGATGACCGCCGTCATCGCGATCACACCACTGCTGGACATCGCGGCGGGTTCCCTGCTGCAGGCCAAGGAGCCGGTGCTCGCGCGTCTTCCGGCCCTCTACATCTTGATCCCGCCGTTCGTGTCGCAGGCGGGCGCGCTGGGCGGGATCCTCTCCTCGCGGTTGTCGTCCAAGCTCCAGCTCGGTGTCATCACACCCCGGGGTCTCCCCGAGCGCCCTGCGGTGATCGACGCGTCGATCGTCGTGATCTTGGGGCTGGCGACCTTCACGCTGATCGGGGTGGCCGGCGCCGGGCTGGCCGCGCTCGTCGGCCTCGACGGTCCGGGAGCCCTGCGGACGATCGAGGGCACGGTGCTTGCCGGGGTGATCGTGCTGCCGCTGATCCTGGTCGTGGGCTACTACCTCGCCGTGTCCACCTCGAGGTTCGGACTTGACCCCGACAACCACGCCGTGCCCATCATCACGAGCGTCCTCGACCTCGCCGGGGTCGTCGCCCTCCTGCTCGCTCTGTCACTATCGGGAGTAGCTCTCCATGGATGATCAACCCAAGAACGTCAAAGAGCTCCTCGTCGAGCTGAAGGACGCCTCCGAGCTCATGGTGGACCTCGCCTACGCGGCGGTGTTCTTCAACGAGGACAAGCTCGCGCGCGAGGTCGACCGACTCGAGGCGCGGATGAACGACGACCTGCGCCGGCTTCGCATCATGGCGATGCTCGCGGCCCGCAGTCCCGAGGACGCCGAGGGGATGGCGGGGGTCCTGTGGATCGCCGGGGCGATCGAGGAGATCGGCGACGCGGCCTCCGACATCGCTCGCGTGGTGGCCGCGCGGCTCGGGATCCCCGACGACCTGCGGCGCGATCTCCGCCACGCCGACGAGATGACCGCGCGCGTGCGCGTGCGCGACGACGCCCCCGCCAGCGGGCAGACCCTGCGCGACTTGTCGCTCCCCACCGAGACCGGGATGTGGGTCATGGCGATCCGCAGCGGCCTGGACTGGGAGTTCGACCCAGGCCCCGACGACGTGGTGAGCATCGGCGACGTGCTGCTCGTCCGTGGTCCCGAGGAGGGCGTGAACGAACTGCGGAAGCTGGCGGGCGCTCCGCCACTGCCTCTGGCCCCCGACGACGACGCGCCCGCCCTGTCCGAGCTCGACCGCGCGGTCGACATCCTGATCGAGCTGAAGGACCTCTCGGAGGCGGCGGTCGGGCTCGCCTACGCCTCGCTGCTGTTCAACAACCGCGCGCTCGCCGCCGAGGTCGGCGCCCTCGAGTCCCGGAGCGACCAGCTGCACGACGAGCTCGAGTCCTGGGTCCTTCGTGCGGCCCCCGAGGCGCGGGAGCCGGACGACCTCCGCGGGCTGCTTCGCCTGGCGGCGGCCAGCGAGTACATGTGTGACGCGGCGCGCGACATGACCTGGTACGTCGAGAAGGGAGAGCCGCTGCACCCCGTCGTCCAGATGGCGCTCGAAGAGACCGAGGAGACGAGCGCCGAGACCGTGGTGCAGCCGGGATCGGACGCGGCGGGACGCTCGCTGAAGGACCTGCGGCTCGAGACCGAAACCGGCATGTTCGTGCTGGCGGTGCAGCGAGGCGCACGCTGGATCTACCGGCCACGCAGCGCGTTCACGCTCCAGGAGGGTGACCGCCTGATCTCGGTGGGGCCCGAGGACGGCGAGGAAGAGCTCTGGGCGCTCACGGGGGTTCCGGTCGCCGTCGAGAGCTGAGAGCGACCGGGTCTCGCCCACCGGCCGATGCGGCGGTTCGGCGTTGGTCCTTGTACCGGCTCCGGTGCTGACCTAGCCTGCGGCCCATGGAAGCCTACGTCTACCTGCGCGTGCGACCCGGCGCGATGCACGAGGTCCTCACCGGACTCGCATCCACCCAAGGCGTGCGTCGTGCGATCGCCGTGGTCGGCGACTGGGACGTGCTCGCGCTCGTGGATGGCACCGACTTCGCCGCCGTGGCGACGCAGGTACTTTCGGATTTCCAGCAGCTTCCCGGGGTCGAGCGCACGATGACCGCGCCCGTGGTCCCGCCCGATCGCGTGGGGATCGCCGGCTGGGGGACGCCGAGCGCGCCCGCGATCATCGGCGACGCCTGCTACGTGCACATCAAGGCCGAGGCCGGTGCCGCCTCAGGGTTGGCCGAACGGCTCGGCGACATGCCCGACGTGAGCGGCGTCGCCGTGCTCGGCGGCCGGTACGACCTGGTGGCGTGCGTGGCGCAGCCGTGGGAGGTCGCGAGCGGCGTGATCTTGGAGCAGATCCACGCGCTGCCCGGCATCCGCGACACGAACACCCTCGTCTCGATCATCTACGAGGAGCCGGGCGACGACCGCGATCAGTTCTCGACCTGGTCGTAGCGACGCTCACCGCTGCGCGAGCGGGATCTGTCGCACCCCGGCGGGCAGCGAGAACTTCACGCGTTCCTCGGTCAGCGTGACCTCCTCGACGTCGTCGAACCCGCGGGCCGCCAGCCAGGCGAGCATCCGGTGGACGAGCCAGTCCGGCGCCGACGCACCGCTCGTGAGCCCGACCGTGGTCGCACCTTCGAGCCACGCCGGGTCGACCCGTTCCTCGTCGTCCACCAGATAAGCGGGCGTGCCCAGCTCCTGGGAGAGCTCGGCCAGCCGGTTCGAGTTCGAGGAGTTCTGCGATCCGATCACGAGGACGACGTCGGAGGGCGGCGCGATCACCTTGACGGCGTCCTGCCGGTTCTGTGTCGCGTAGCAGATGTCGTCACGCGGGGGTCCCTGGATCGCGGGGAACCGCCCCTGGAGGATCCGGACGATCTCGTTCGTTTCATCTACCGAAAGCGTCGTCTGCGTGAGGTAGGAGAGGTTCTCGGGATCGGGCACCTGTACCGTGCGTGCCTCGTCGGCCGACTGCACGAGGATCGTGCGCTCGGGCGCCTGACCGCTCGTTCCCTCGACCTCTTCGTGCCCGGCGTGGCCGATCAGCACGATCGTGCGGCCCTCAACAGCGAACCGCCGCGCCTCGACGTGCACCTTCGTGACGAGCGGACAGGTGGCGTCGATCACCTCGAGCCGACGCTCGCTCGCGTGCTCGTAGACCGACGGGGCGACGCCGTGCGCGCTGAGGACCACGACTGCTCCCTCGGGCACCTCGGTTTCCTCCTCGACGAAGATCGCTCCCTTGGATTCGAGGTCCTGCACCACGTGCAGGTTGTGCACGATCTGCTTGCGCACGTAGACGGGAGACCCGTGTTTGGCCAGCGCCCGCTCGACGGCGTCCACGGCGCGTTCGACGCCGGCGCAATACCCCCGCGGTGCGGCAAGCAGGACCCGTCCCATGCCCCCCATCCTAGCCGCGAGGATCGGTCCGGCCGTGTCTGCGGGCGCAGCCGCACGACCTCGCCACACATGACCCCGGGTCATGGCTCGGTTGTCGGAACCTCCACCTCGGGCTTAGGGTTGAGGCGTTCATCCCGGGCCGTCCCGGTCCGAATCCCTTCCCCGCACGTCCGTGCGTCCCACCTTCCCATGGTGGTCGTCGCGCGCCCTCGTGCGGGTGGAGCAGGGACCCGGACAACGGGGTGGACAGTAGGTCACACAGATGACACCCGACACCAGGAGGTGATGCGAACACCCGCGACCTACCGCGCGGACATCCGGAGTCCGGCGAGCCGTTCTCGCCGCACCGGGTCGTCGCGAGCTCGGCTGCCAGCCGGCGCTCACCGCGGGGGTGAACAGACCGATGCCTCGACTTAACCCGACGCGCCACAACCTCCCCGTGGCGCTGCTCCTCACCGTGCTCCTGCTCATCGCCCCCGCCGCGTCGGCCACCGCGGCCTCGCAGGACGCCCGGTACAGCTGGGTGCCCCCGAAGATCTGCCCGATCGATTGGCGAACCGGCACCTGGCACATCAAGAAGCTGATCCGATGCACGGCCAACCACTGGGATGTGCCCGGCGGGGCCGACAAAGCGCTCTACATCGCGCATCGAGAGTCGCGCTTCGACCCCGAGGCGTACAACTCGTCCTCGGGCGCGAAGGGCATCTATCAGCACCTCAACCGCTACTGGCCCGGCCGTGCCTACACGTACGGGTTCAAGGGCTACTCCGCCTACAACGCGCGGGCGAACATCATCGTGACGATGCGCATGGTGAAGCGGTACGGCTGGTCGCCCTGGGGCGCCTAGCTCCCGAACGTCCTAGCCGACCGGACCACCCGGGCGGGGGCCGCTCAGCACGAGCCCCCGGACCTCCTCGAGGGAGGCCGCCACGACCGTGGCTCCGGGCACGTCCCGGTCGGTGACGACGCGCATCCCGGGGAAGCGATCGGCGCAGAGGGCGACCAGCCGGTCGTAGGGCCCGAACGCCACGACGATGTGGGGGCGCGCTACGTCGATCTGCGCGAGGGCGTCGGTCTCGTTGGTCGCCCCGGGCGCGAGCTCCCACTCCGCCCCCACGGTCGCGCGCTCGAGCGCGGCGAGCAACACCGCGTCGACCGCGACGCAGAGGACGGTCAGCGCCCGGCACATGGTCAGAGCCAGTCCCGGTGCTTGAACACGAGGTAGAGCGTGAGCGAGGACCCGGCCATCAGCGCGAGCGCGAACGGATAGCCGAAGCCCCATCCCAGCTCGGGCATGTGGTCGAAGTTCATGCCGTAGATACCGGCGATCAGCGTGGGCACCAGCACGATCCCGGCCCACCCGGTGAGTTTCTTCATCACCTCGTTCAGGCGGTTCGCCGCCTGCGCGACCCTGACCTCGAGGAGCGACGTCAGCATGTCGCGGACGTTGTCGGCCAACTCGGCGACCCGCAGCGCGTGGTCCATCACGTCGCGGAAATAGGGCGCGAGCGCCGGCGAGGCCAGCGAGGGCTGCTCCTGGATCAGGTCGATGCCCTGTCGCAGCGGCATCGCGAACCGCCGCAGTCGCACCACCTCGCGCTTCAGGCGGAACAGCCGCTGCTGGATGCCGGGGTCGTCCCCCTGACCGTCGTGCTCGGCGAACACGAGGTCTTCGGCGTCGTCGACGAGGTCCTCGAGCCGCTCGATCGCGGTGAGGTAGCCGTCGACCACCTCGTCGATCAGCAGGTAGACGGCGAACCCGGCCGAGTGAAGCTCCGGCTGACGTTCCCAACGCCGCACGACCTCGTCGTAGGCGATCGACGGATCGGAGCGAAGGGTCACGAGGTACCCCTCGCCCGCGAGCAGGTGCAGTTCCGAATCCACGGCGCCGCCGGCGGTGTCGACCTCCAGAGGATGCAGCACGATGAACGTGTAGTGCTGGAAGAGCTCGATCTTCGTGCGCTGACGCCCCTTGCTCATGTCCTCGACCGTCAACGGATGGAACCCGAACTCCTCGGCGAGGGTCGGCAGATCCCGATCGTCGCGCTCCGTCACGTCGAGCCACAGGAACGCGTCGGGCTGCGCCGCGAGCTCTGCCGCGTGGGCGATGTCCACGGGTTCGTCGGAGCGAACGCCGCCGCGGTAGAGCGTGGCCGTGATCATCCGCAGAGCCTAGCCGACGCGCTTCCCTAGACTGTCGCGATGCCGGTACCCGATCACGTGGTCCGATTCTGGCGCGCGCTCGATGCCTGCTTCGCGCACGTCGAGCCCACCTGGTGGGGCGCGGTCGTCACGGATGAGCGGTTCCCGGCGATCTGGGATGCGAACTACGCGCGGATCGACGTCGCGAGCGACGACCTCGCCGCGGCGGACGTCGAGCGCGAGCTCGTGCCGGCCCTCACCGCGGTGGGGACCGAGGTGATGCACGTGGTGAGCTTCGATCCCGAGGCGACCGGCCCGCTCCTCGCCGAGCTCTCGACGCGGGGTCACCTCCTCACGTTCGACCTGGTCATGGATCTCGAGGGTCCGCCGAAGCGAGTGGCCACCGATGCTGCGACCGAGGAACTACCCTCGGGATCGGAGCTGTGGGAGCGCGTGACGGAGACGATGACCCTCTTCGGGGTGACCGATCCGGCCGCCATCGGCCAGCTCGGCGAGATCGAGCGTGACGTGATGGCGCCGAGCGGCAAGCGGTGGTTCGGCGTACGCGACGCCGCGGGGACGATCGTCTCGCTCGGCGCGATGATCGTGCGCGATGGGGTGGGCTACCTCGACAACGTCGCGACGTTCCCCGCCGCGCGCGGCCGTGGACTCGCCTCCGCGATCGCATCACGGCTGGCGTACGAAGCCGGGGTCGCGGGTGCTCGGCATGTCTTCCTACTCGCCGACCCGCAGGCCGGCCACGCGACGCGCATGTACGAGCGCCTGGGGTTCAGGGGGGTGGGTCGCTTGGCGGCCACCCGAGGGCCGCTTCCCGCCGCGCCCTGACGGGATGTCGCACTCGGGCCCGCCTCACGCGCCGGGCGGCGCCTCGTACCGCATCCGGACCACCTCGCCGTCGGCGCTCCGCTCGAGCACCCAGGTCGACGCCTTCTTCCAACCCACGTCTGCCACGATCCGGGCGCCGTCGGCCTCGAGCCGGTCGACGAGCGATGGGATCACGTCGCCGTGGCTGCAGAGCACGGTCGGCGTCCCGGCCATCCGCTCCACCAGCTCGAGCGACTCGGCGAGCGGGGCTCCTTCGGCGAGCGCCTCGTGCGTCTCGAGCTCGACGCGTCGCTCGAGCGCGAGCGGGCGCACCGTCTGCACGCACCGGACGTGCGGGCTCGTGAGGATCCGCTCGATCACGCGGTCGCGGAGGGCCTCGACGATCGCGTCAGCCTGACGGCGGCCCTTCTTCGTGAGCGGGCGCAGCCGATCGTCCTCGGTCCACGTGGCGCGGTCCCCCGCCTTCGCGTGCCGCACGAGGTAGGCGGGTTGGCCCGGGGGAAGCATCCGGCGGAGGGTTCCGACGAGCGCGCGGTCGTGGTGATAGGTGAGCAGCGCTTCGACCTCGGCGAAGGTGGACCACCGGAGCTCGTCGACCTCGTCACCCGGCTCGAAGGTCCCGTCGTGCGGATGCATCACCCAGTACCGGACGACCTTCGGGCGTCCCTGGTGGTCGACGTAGCGGACCGTGGGCAGCTCGGCGTCGATCGACGCGCGCAGGCCGGTCTCTTCCTCGACCTCGCGCAGGGCGGTGGCCTCGTCGGTCTCGCCCTCGTCGGCCTTGCCCTTGGGGAACGACCAGTCGTCGTAGCGCGGGCGATGGACGACCGCGAGCCGGACGAGCCCGGACTCGTTGCGCCGGATCAGCAGCCCCCCGGCCGCCCGCACCAGTCCCACGCTCAACGCCAGAACCTCAGCTTGCGGCGCTCGAGCCGGGCCCACATCTCCCGCCAGTCGTCGCGGTGCGCACGGGCGATCGCCTGTTGGCCGGCGGCGAGTTCGCCTGCGACGAACGCGGTGCCGGCCACCTCGTGGGCGGCCGTCGCGCGTAGCCACGCGGTGGCGATCACCGCGTCGTGCTGCCGGCCGAGCACCGCCTGGAGCTCGGCGGCTGCGCGGGCGAAGCGCCTCGCAGGCTTGCCGAAGACCGGCACGAGGGCATCCGCGGCGTAGCGCGCGCGCTTGGCCCGGATGCGGATCGCGTGCAGGTCGGCGTCCGATGGATCCGGGCCCGGATCGTGGTAGGCCCGCTCGAGGTGCGCCCACGGCCGATCCATCAGGCTGCCCAGCGTCCGGGCGTCGCGGTCCGCCGCCTCGGGCACGACCGCCGGATCCAGCGCCGCCGCCACGAGATCGTCGAGCATCACGCGGTATCGGGGCGATCGCATCGCGCCGAGGAGCTCGAGCTGGATGTCGTCACGCTCGCACCGGAGCCGCCCGACCAGCCGCTCGGCCTCCGGCAGGTCGCGCGGCGACAGCGTCGCGGCGGCCGAGGTCATCGCGTCGAGCAGGACGTCGGCGTCACGCGCCAGCCCGAGCGCGAGGGCGTATCGGGCGAGCTCGGCGCGGAGGCCGCGCGCCCAGCCGATATCCAGCACCGGCGCGAAGAAGCGAAGGTCGGACCGGAGCCGGCGGGTCGCCACCCGCGCCTGATGGACGCCCTCGGGGTCTTCGGCGAGCCGCACGACGGGGTCGCTCGCCAGGATCCTCGCGACCGACGCACGCAGCGATGCACCCACGAGGCCCCGGATCGATGGGCCGTCCGTGCCGGTCGGCCCCGTCACGGCGAGCAGAAGCCCGTAGGAAACCAGGTGAGACGGGTCGGTCTCGCGCTCGGCGGTCACCGCTCGCCCCGGGATCGCTCCCCCGCGATCTCGATCAGGCGCTGGTGGGTGTTCACCCCTCGCTCGGTGGGGATCTTCGACCACGTGCCCTCGGGACCGAGCTCCCACGCGAGGACGTCGTCGGACAGGTTGACGTCCAGGATCTCGTCGAGCCGCGCCGTCAGATGCGGATCGCTCACCGGCGTGATCGCCTCGACCCGGCGGTCGAGGTTCCGCGGCATCAGGTCGGCCGAGCCGAAGTAGTAGTCGTGGCCGCGCTCGCGGCTCCCGAATCGGAAGATCCTGGAGTGCTCGAGGAAGCGCCCGACCACCGAGCGCACCCGGATGTCGTCCGAGAGACCGGGAACGCCGGGTCGCAGACAGCAGATGCCGCGCACGATCAGGTCGACCCTCGTCCCCGCCTGCGAGGCCTGGTACAGCGCGTCGATCATGTCGGGGTCGGCGAGGCTGTTGAGCTTCAGGGTGATCGTGCCGTCACGCTGCGCGGCCTCGCGCAGGATCAACTCGTGGATCCGCTGCCGCAACGACACGGGCGCCACGAGAAGCTTGCGGTACTCGCGCTGCCGGCTGTAGCCGGTGAGCAGGTTGAACAGGTCGGTGAGGTCGGCCCCGAGCGCGTGGTCGGCCGTGAGCAAACCGAGGTCCTCGTAGAGCCTCGCGGTGCTCGGGTTGTAGTTGCCGGTGCCGATGTGGGCGTACCGGCGGATGCCCTCGGCCTCTCGTCGCACGATCAGGCACGTCTTCGCGTGGGTCTTGAGCCCCACGACGCCGTAGACGACGTGCACCCCCGCCTGCTCGAGCGCGCGCGCCCACGTGATGTTGGCCTGCTCGTCGAATCGCGCCTTCAGCTCCACCAGCGCCACGACCTGCTTGCCGGCCTCGGCGGCACTGATCAATGCCCGGATGATCGGGCTGTCGGCCGAGGTGCGGTAGAGGCTCTGCTTGATCGCGAGCACCGCGGGATCGCGCGCGGCCTGGCCGACGAACGCCTCCACGGAGGTTGAGAACGAGTCGTACGGGTGGTGCACGAGCACGTCGCCTTGGCGCAGGACCCGGAACAGGTCGGGAGCCTCATCGAGGGCGTTCAGGCGCGGCTGCGTGATCGGCTTCCACGGCTCTTCCT
>JANLXF010000234.1:0-15370 GCA_031364965.1 Actinomycetes bacterium
CGAAGATCTTGGGCCACCAATAGAACATGCCCGCGAACAGCCCGAAGATGGCGCCGCCGAACAGCACGTAGTGGATGTGGGCGACGATGTAGTACGTGTCGGTCTGCTGGTAGTCCGACGGGACGATAGCGTGGGTGACGCCCGAGAGCCCGCCGATCACGAACATCATGATCGTCCCCACGGAGTAGAGCATCGGGGTGGCGAACCACAGCTCGCCCTTGTACATCGTGCCCATCCAGTTGAAGATCTTCACCCCCGTGGGGATCGCGATGATGGCCGTCGACAGCCCGAACGCCGTGTTGGCGACCGGCCCCAGGCCCACCGCGAACATGTGGTGCGCCCACACCCCGAACCCGATGAAGCCGATCGCGATGCCCGAGAACACCACGAACTGATAGCCGAACAAGGGCTTGCGGCTGAAGACGGGGATGATCTCGCTGATGATCCCGAACGCCGGCAGGATCAAGATGTAGACCTCCGGGTGCCCGAACAACCAGAACAAGTGCTGCCACAAGACGGGATCGCCGCCGCGGGTCGGGTCGAAGAAGGCCGTGTCCCAGCGCCGGTCGAACAGCAGCTCGAAGAGCCCCACCGTGATGATCGGCAGCGAGAAGGCCAGCAGGAACTGCACCACGAGCCCCATCCAGATGAAGACGGGCGTGCGGAAGAGCGACATCCCGGGCGCGCGCATGTTGATGATCGTCACGGCCAGGTTGACGGCACCCGCCGAGGAGGCAATGCCGGTGATCAACAGGCCGAGCGCGTAGAACGTCATGCCGATCGTTGGGTCCGTCGTCGAGTTCGGCGCGTAGCCGAACCAGCCGCCGTTCGGGGCGCCTCCCAGGAAGACGCTCGAGTACAGGAAGAGCCCGCCCAGGATGAACGCCCAGAAGCTGAAGGCGTTGATCCTGGGGAAGGCCACGTCGCGCGCCCCGATCATCAGCGGGATCAGGTAGTTGAAGAACGCCGCGGACATCGGCATCACGAACAGGAAGATCATCGTCAGGCCGTGCATCGTGAAGACCTGGTTGTACTGGTCGGCGTTCAAGACGGTGCCGTCGGGCGACGCGAGCTGCGCGCGGATCAGCAGCGCCTCGATGCCCCCCACGATGAAGAACACGAACGACGAGACGCCGTACATCAGCCCGATCTTCTTGTGATCGACGGTCGTGAACCAGCTCCAGAAGCCGGTCAGCGCCGTAGGCCGGCGCACGCCGCGACCACCCGTTGCGGGAACGCTCAAGCTCGCCATGGGGTTCGGATCGCCTCCATCACTTCAGGCTCGTCAGGTAGGCGACGAGGGCATCGACCTCGTCGGAGGTCAGCTGGTAGTTGGGCATCTTGGCGCCGAGCTTCACGGCGTTGGGGTCCTGCAACCAGGCCTTCAGCGCGTCGATGTCCGTCGTATCCCAGTTGCAGCCCGCGAAACACGAATGCGTATCGGCCCCGAAGTGCGTGAGGTTCGGCGCCGAGATGCCACCGGCGTCGGTGCCCCCGATCGCGTGGCACGCGATGCAGGCACCCCGGCCGTCGGAGAGGGGGTTCATGAAGAGCTCCATGCCCTTGGCGGCCAAGGGGTCGGTCGGGTCGGCCCCGCCCAGCTTCTCGTTCGCGACCCAGGCGTCCCAATCCCCCGCCGAGAGCACCTCGATCCGGAACTTCATGCGGCCGTGCTGCAGGCCGCAGAACTCCGCGCACTGCCCCGTGTAGATCCCCGGCTCGTCCGCGGAGAACAAGATGTGGTTCGTGCGCCCGGGCACGACGTCTTGCTTGCCGAACAGCCGCGGAGCCCAGAAGGAGTGGATCACCTCGTAGTCGGCCTTGTAAGGGTCCTCGTTCACGATCAGGCCGCCGTTCGCCTCGAGCGAGAGATAGATCTCGCGGCCCGCCGGGACGACGAGGACATCGGCGACCTCGAGCGGCTTGTCGTACGACGTCGCCATGTCCTGGTCGGTGTACTCGAACCCCCACCACCATTGATACCCCTTGACCGTGACGTGCAGCGCGTCGGGCGCCGGCGCCCGCGCCAGATCCCAGACCAATCCGACCGTGGGCACCATCACGACGGCGAGCACCACCGCGGGAAGGATCGTCCACCCGATCTCGAGGCGCGTGTTCCCGTGGATCTGCGGCGGCATCCGGTCCCGGCCCTTCTTGCGCCGGTACTTGACCACGATCATCACGATCCCGCCCTCGACGATCACGAAGACCGCGACGGCGGTCCAGAAGACGGGTACGAACAGATCTTTCTGCGCTTCGGCGGTCGGGCCGGCGGGCTGGAGCGGACTCTGCGTGGCGTCGGGCGCGCACGCCGCGAGGGCGAACAGGAGGGCGAGGAGCCCGAGGAACCAGAGCGCCTTCTTCCGCACGATGCCTCTCTCGATGGAGTCGTTCCCCCGCAAGCCAGGGGCGTGAGTCGCGCGCACGATACCACCAAACTTCGCGCGGATGGGTGCCTGTTGCCTCACTTGGCGTACGAGTGCAATCCGACGATCCACAGGTTCACGGCGTAGTACGTGATCAGCAGGGCCACGAAGCCCACGAGGGCGATCACGGCGGACTTGCGCCCGCGCCATCCGGAGGTCGCGCGCGCGTGCAGGTAGCCGGCGAAGATCGTCCACGTGATGAACGACCAGGTCTCCTTCGGGTCCCATCCCCAATAGCGACCCCACGCCTCTTGGGCCCAGATCGCTCCGGCGATCACCGCGAAGGTCCAGATCGGGAACGCGAAGGAGATGATGCGGTAGGCGATCAGGTCGAGCGTCGCCGCCGGGGGCAGCACGCCCGTGCGCTCGAGCGACGTGCCGGGCTCGTCGGACGCGTCCCCCACGAGATCCGGCGGCGTGTGCATGTCGATCGCGCCGCCCATGATCGGGGCCGGCTGCTCGGCGCGGAGCGCCTCGACGCGGCCACGCTCACGCCGGTCCTGGAATAGGTAGAGCATCGTGACGATCCCACCCAGCGCGAACAGGGACGACCCCCAGATCGCGGCCTGCACGTGGATCTTGATCCAGTAGGAGTTCAGCGCGGGTACGAGCGGCCCCGGCCCCACGTAGAGGAACGACACCGCGACGGCCATCGTGAGCACCGAGAACATCAGCGCGAACCCGCCGAGCGCTCGCTGCTTGTACACGCCTTCCACGATCACGAGATATCCCGCCACCACGAGGAGCGCGAGCAGGCACGAGTACTCGTACATGTTGCCCCACGGCACGCGGTGCGCGGCGAACCCCCGGGCGGCGATCGAAACGAGGTTCGCCGCCAGACCCGCGAACGCGACCACCCGCGCGATCTTCCAGATGCGATCGCGCCCGAACGCCAGGAACGCGAAGTACCCGACCATCGCGGCGAGGTAGGAAAAGAGTGCCGCGTTGAAGGCGTCGTTGGAAATCCTCGCCCACTCCAGCGTAGTCATCGCGTCCCCACCCTCTCCCGTTCCGCGTCGGCCGGCCCCTGCCCGGAGGCCCGCGCGAGCGCGTCCACGAGCCGGTCGAATTCCTCCTCGAACTGCACCTTGCGTTGCAGCGCGAACCCGCCCACCTGCAGACGAGCGCCGCCCTCGCTCGGCACGGCTCGCACCCACACCTTCCTCCGCGAGGAGTACAGGGCCGGGAGCAGGCCGAGGAGGATGAGGATAGCGGCGACGAGCACGATGGGCACCCCTCGATCCTTCGCGACCTGGAAGACGCTGTACTGCTTCAGGTCGGTGAACGAGACGGACGGGCCGACCGAGGTTGCCCCGTCCTCGAGCAGCCTGCCGGTCGCCAGATCGGCCCGGGTCCCCGCGCCCACGATCCCCGAGGCCGTCTTGTCCATGAACCGCACATCGAGCGAGACCGGCGACGGATCGGTCAGGCGGCCCTCATAGACCGTGTATCGCATCACGGGGTCGAACGAGGTGAGCATCGCGACGGGTGTCCCCGTTCTCAGCTGCTCGAAGAAGGCCCGGCTGTCCGGCCAGAGCTCGAAGTCGATCGCCACCTGCGGTCGCAGCGACGGCAGCTTGACCACGCCTCGCCACGGCATCGCGAGCTGCGGCACTCCTTCGGGCGGCTCCTGCCGGGAGAAAGGCACCGCGTCGTCGAAGATCACCCCGCCCTCGTCGGCGACACGGATCACCGGCGCCCATCCGAACGAGGACTGGTAGATCGTGATGCCGTCGATCTTCGCCGGGTGATTCACCCGGATGTCCTGCGAACGGATCGGTGCGCCGTCGGGGGTGAGCAACACGACCCGGGAGACGAAGTCCATCGGCTGACCGGTCTCGCGGAACGCGCTTTCGAACTCGTTCAGGTGCATACCGATCCCAGTGAACCCTCCGTCGAAAAATCGGCCCGTGCGGATCTGGCCGTTGTAGTTCGCCTGGGCGTCGATCCACGTGTCGCCCTCGACCACGAGGGCGAACCCACTGAAGCCGGTGCCCTTCCCGTACACGACCCCCACCAGGATCAGGATGAACGCCCAGTGGAAGAGCAGGCTGCCGGTCTCGCGCAGGGCGCCCTTCTCCGCGGCGAGCGCCGCCCGCTCGGGATCGCGGGCCACCCGGAACCGGCGGCGCCGCAGCGTCCGGCGTGCGATCTCGATCGCGTCGGCCGGCGCGAGCGCGACCTCGCGCTCCTCGTAGTGGCGGAACGCATCGATCTCGCGCGCCTGGATCGGCCGCGCGCGGAGCGCGCGCCAGGTCGCCCTCGTCCGCGGGATCAGGCACGCGACCAGCGACACGAACAGCAGGACCGTGATCAGGGTGAACCACCACGATCCGAAGACGTCGAACAACCCCGCGCGAAGGTACAGGTCGCCGAGCAGCGGATGCGTGTCCAGGAACTGCGCGGCGCGTTCCGGACTGTTGGGGACCTGGGGGATCAACGAGCCCACCACCGATGCGGCCGCCAGCAGCAGCAGCAGGATCAAGGCCGTGCGCATCGAGCGGAGCGTCCGCCAGACCATGGCGACCGACTGCTGCACCGAGAGCCGCGAACGCGAGGAAGATGTCATGGGGCGTCGTCGATCGTACCGGAGGGTCCGCCGGATCGGGGCGGCGGCTAGAGACCCGGCGCGAACCGCGAGAGCGGCGCGAAGAACCGCGTGAAGTCTCCGGTGAACAGGAGCACGCCCACCGCGATCATCAGACCGCCCGAGACGATCGAGATCGCCTTGTAGTGCCGCTTCACCCAGCCGAGAGTGCCGACCAGGCGCCGGACCCCCAGACCCACGAGCAGGAACGGCAACCCGAGCCCCAGCGAGTAGCACACGAGCAGGAAGACCCCGCGCGCGGAGCTTCCCGTCGCGGCGATCGCGAGGATCCCGCCGAGCACAGGTCCGATACAGGGGGTCCAGCCGGCGGCGAACGCCATCCCCAGCGGGAAGGCGCCGACCACCCCGGGATGGACCTTCCGCAGGAACGGACGGCGCTCGGCGTAGAGCGAGATCGCGCCGCGCTGGAAGGCGTAGCCGATCATCAGCAGCCCGAGGGAAACGACGATCGCACCGGCGATCCGTTGGCCGGTCGCGCCCTTGAAGATCTGGACGAACGTCGACGCGAAGGCACCCAGGAGCACGAACACGACGGTGAAGCCCGCGATGAACAGACCGATCGGGACGAGCGGGCGGTCACGGCGAGCGCCGGCCCCGTCGTCTGTCGCCGCCCCTCCTGAGATGAACGAGACGTAGCCCGGCAGGAGCGGCCATACGCAGGGGCTCGCGCACGACACGACCCCCGCGACGAAGGCCAGGACCGGCGCCCACCAGGACGCGAGCCCCGACGAGATCTCGGCGAGCATCGGCGGCAGGGGCATGGCTCTCAGTCTACGGCGGCCCTGGGCGTGACCCGACGTCACGCGCGAAGCGGCGCCCCCGTGACCCGTTGTCGCCAGGCAGCGCAGCCACGTGTCTATAATCGCCCCGCCCGAGGAAGCAAGGTGTGCGGATGAGCCAGGTCGAGACTGCAGCGAAGTCGAAGTGGGGCCAGCGCAGGGAGCGTGCCGATGCCTTCATCCGGTCGTTCGAGTGGAACTGGACCAAGGCGGTCATCTGCTCGTTCGCCATCATCTTCTTCCTCCTGATCTCGGTCGCCGTGATCCCGAGCTTCTGGCTCTACACCGCCGACCAGAAGCTGAAGTGGGACGGCTCCGGCCCCAACGGCCTGTGGCTCAAGCTGCTCCGCGACGCCGTCGCCATGGGGCTGTCCACCGGTCCGATCGTCACGATCTTGGTCGTGGCCGCCGTGATGCAGAACTGGCGGCGCAAGGTTCGCTCCCAGTCGGACAGCCGCCCCACCGGTGGGTACCGGTAAGGAGACGACGGATGCCCTTCACGAAGACCGAGGTCGACATCCACGACGACTACGTCGTCGAGGCGGTCGACGTCGCCTGGCTGGCCCAGGGCGTGAAGTCCCCCAAGCACCTGATGCTGGACCCGGACAACTGCATCCTCTGCCGGGCCTGCGAAGACGTATGCCCCTGGAACTGCATCTACATGATGTCGACCGACATCGTGCAGGGAGCCGATCGGCCCGCGGTCGGCGACGAGGTGCAGAACGCGACCGCGATCTTCGTGGTCGACGACAACGCCTGCACCCGATGCTCGGTGTGCGTCGACCGGTGCCCCACCGACACCCTGTACTATGCGCGACTGCCGGAGGGCTCGGGCGGCAAGAAGCGCGCGATGGCCGAGGTCCCCGTGTCGCAGGCAGCCGCCGAATAACGCTCGTGGAGAGAGAGGTAGCCGGTTGAAGCTGAAGCCGCCGTCACCGAGTGAGGTCGGTGATCGGATCCGCGACACCGAGGTCTGGAAGTCGATCTTCCGGCCCGGTTCGGTGTTCCGAAAGGGCTACAAGGACACCTCCCGCGATCGGGCGCTCGCGACGATGAACAACGTGCTCTACCACCTGCACCCGGTGAAGGTGAAGCGCCACGGGCTGAAGCTGACCTACACGTTCTGCCTGGGCGGGCTCTCGTTCTTCCTGTTCATCCTGCTCACGATCACCGGGATCTTCTTGATGTTCTTCTACCGCCCGATGGCCGACATCGGCGGCGCGCAGGCGTTCACCGACATGCAGAACATCCGCACCACGGTGTTCTTCGGCGACCTCGTTCGCAACCTCCACCGATGGGGCGCGCACCTCATGGTCTTCTCGGTGTCGCTGCACATGGCCCGGGTGTTCTACACCGGCTCCTACAAGCCGCCGCGGGAGTTCAACTGGGTGGTGGGCGTGATCCTGCTGTTCCTGACGCTGGGTCTGTCGTTCACCGGCTACCTGCTCCCCTGGGATCAGCTGGCGATCTGGGCGGTCACGGTCGGAACGTCACTCGCCGGCTACTCCCCGTTCATCGCGAAGCAGGCGAACTTCCTCCTGCTCGGCGGCGCCGTCGTCGGACCGGAAACGCTGCTTCGCTGGTACGTGCTCCACGTGCTCGCGCTCCCGTTCGTGCTGGTGATCTTCCTTGCGGTCCATTTCTGGCGGATCCGCAAGGACGGCGGCATCTCGGGACCGCTCTAGGCGCCGGGGGAAGAAAAGGACATGGCTAAAGAAGACACACCGCTCGACCAGGGAGTCTTCGACTCCACGCTGGAGGCGGAACTCGCGAAGGGCACGGATCGGCGCGTGGCCGAGGGTCGCGCGCGCTCGGCCGCCGTGCGCGCCTACCGGGTCGCGAACCCCGAAGCCGCCGCCCCGGCCCCGTCCTCGGGCGGGGCTCCCGCCGCCGCCCCCGCGGCCCCTGCTGCGGCTGCGGCCCCCGCTGCGACGCCTGCCGCGGCTGCGATGGCCCCCGCCGCGAGCGTGGCGGTCGCGGCCGCGACGTCGCCCGCGCGGGAAGCCCCATTGCCTACCGGCAACCTCCCGACCCCCAAGAAAGGCGCGCCCGACAAGCACCGGCTGCTCGCGCTCGTGCCGCCCGAGGGGATCCAGCGGGTCGAGCGTGAGCAGGGTGACCGCGTGAACGTCTGGCCCCACCTCCTGATCGAGGAGATGGTGGCGATGTTCATCCTGCTCGCCGCGCTGACGATCTTCTCGACGTTCATCAACGCGCCGCTCCGCGAGCTCGCGAACGCGAACCTCACGCCGAACCCGTCCAAGGCGCCCTGGTACTTCCTGGGGCTCCAGGAGCTCCTGCGCTACTTCCACCCGATGGTCGCGGGCATCACGATCCCGACGTTCATCCTGGTGGGCCTGGCCGCGGTCCCGTACGTCGACCGCAACGCGAGCGTGCGTCCGGGCGACCGTCGGATCGCGATCACGATGTTCACGATCCTGTTCATGTTCGGAGCGGTCCTCACGATCATCGGCTCGTTCTTCCGCGGTCCGGGGTACAACTGGACCTGGCCGTGGGCACAGGGGGTGTTCTTCGAACTATGACCTCGCTCGCGCTTTCAACGGGGGTCTGGGCCGCACTCGTCGTGCTGCTGGGCCTGAACGTCTTCGCGGTCGTCTTCGGCCTCTCCTTCATGCGGGCGAACCGGGCCGCGCAGGCGCAGGCATCGGGCACCCCGATCGAGGCGTCGAAGCCGGTCAAGTCGGTCTCGCGACGCGACTTCTTCCGCCGCTCGCTGGTCGTGTCGCTCTCGGTGTTCCTCGCCGAGTTCGGCGGGGCGACGATCGCGTTCCTGTGGCCGAACCTCAAGGGAGGGTTCGGCTCGGTGATCGCGGCCGGCAACATCGACGACATCCTCGCCGAGATCGCCGATACCGGCGTGCCGTCGTACAACGGCACGGGACGCTTCTACCTGGTGCCCTACTCGGGGACCGCCACAGGCGACGTGAACTACGAGGCCGCGGGCGTCACGGCCCAAGGTGTCATGCCGCTGTATCAGAAGTGCGTGCACCTGGGCTGCCGGGTGCCGTTCTGCGGGACCTCGAAGTGGTTCGAGTGCCCGTGTCACGGATCGAAGTACAGCGAGGCCGGCGAGTACAAGCTCGGGCCGGCGCCGCGCGGCATGGATCGCTTCAAGATCGCGATCGACGGCAGTGGGAACATCCTCGTGGACACCGCGGTGCCCGTGCTGGGACCGCCACGAGGGACCGACACCACCAAGCAATCCCCGCAGGGCGCCTTCTGCGTGGCGGCCGGCTAGAGAGGGACGACGAGACCGCATGCTGGCATCGGCGAACATCGGAGGGATCCTCCTCCTCGTCCTCGGCGGGGCCTTGGTGCTCACGGCCGGACTCGCGCTGTACCTGCGTGGGCGGTCCAAGGAGCAGGCTCCCGACATCCCTCGCGCGATGCGGCCGGGACCCTCCGACGCCGCGCTCGAGACCCCGGTCCTGCACAAGCTCATGGGGTGGGGCGTCGTGCTGGTCGCGTTCTTCGCCATCTGGATCCCCTTCACCTGGCTCCGGGAGCCCTCCGCGAACCTTCGGCAGGAAGAAGACCTGAAGACGCAAGCGATCTACCGCGGCTCGCGGGCGATGCTGCTGTTCTCGGAAGAGAACCAGCTCGGCGTCGGATGCGTCCGGTGCCACGGGCCGGAGCTACGAGGCGGCGTGATCCAGGCGGGCGAGGGCTACGCCTACCCGCCCAACCTCACGAACATCTGCGCCGGCAACCTCGGCAACCCCGCGCACAATGCGATCGCCTCGATCGACGACATCTACCAGGTGCTGTACGAGGGCCGTGGGTACATGCCCTCGTGGAGCATCCGCTACCAGGGCGCGCTCGACGACCAGCAGATCAACGACATCGTGAACTACCTCGTGGACATGAGCTCGAAGAACGTCCCGTTCGAAGACAACGTCTGCCTGAACCCCGACGCCGTCGACCGCGCCACACAGAAGGCGAAGGACGCCGGCACCATCCTGGAGCAGCCATAGATGGAAGTTGCGAAGAGCTGTCTCGGATTCGCCGTCGACTGCGGCACGATCGCCAAAGGCGCGGGCGTCACGATCATGGGTCTCATCTTGTTCGTCGGCAGCGTCTACCTGCTGCTGACGGCGATCCTCGGGCGCTCGATGGGCTTCCTCGTGCTGCTGGTCTGTCTGTCGGGCTGGCTGGCCGTGCAGTCGTCCCTGTGGCTGTTCGGCTTCTGGTCCCAGGGCCTGGAGACGCCCACGAACCTCGGCCCCAAGGGCGCCGAGCCCGCGTGGGTGGTGCTCGACGCCACGACCTCGGGGGCCCCGCAGGCCTATCCCGAGTTCACCGCTTACCCCGCGGATCCCTGGTCGGCCCCCAGCGGCCCCGACGCCGAGAGCGACAAGACCTCGATCGAAGGCAAGGCGCAGGTGTTCCTGGCCGATGAGCTGAACACCGAGCTCGAGATCCCCGCACTCGACCCCCACACGATCCCGCCCACCGCGTTCCTGGTGGACGACGTGCGGGTGACCGAGGCCTCCGACGGCACGCGTCTCGCGGTCGCCCGGGCGCACTACGTGGGCGGCGGGCCGCAGTGGACCCTGGGGCTCTACCTCGACCCGGGGAGCGTCCCGCGCTATTCGTACATGTTCCTCGCCGGTTCGATCCTCGTGTTCCTCTTGGTCCTGCCGTTCCTGGACCGGGCGGAGAAGAAGCGCAAGGAGTTCCTGACCGGCGGGAGCGCGCCCGCCTGGTACGGCCCGGCCTAGGAAAGGGGGAAGCGATGATCGGTGCCGAGGTTCCCCTTTTGGATCAGGGCAGCGTGCAGTTCATCCTGCTCGGCGTGATGATCCTCATCGTGCTGGCGCTGCTCAAGATCACGATCGCGAAGTAGCCGCGCAGGGGCCCGGTCAGGGTCCCGTCGCCACGTCGGCGACGGCCCGGCCGCGACGCTTGACCTCTGCCAGGGTCGCCTTCCGTTGCTCGTAGAAGGCCAGGATCTGCAGCTCGACCGCCAGATCGACCTTGCGGATCGACACGCCCGGCGGCACCGACATCGTGGCGGGCGCGAAGTTCAGGATCGAACGGATGCCGGCCGCGACCATCCGGTCGGCGACGTCTTGCACCGCGCCGGCCGGCGTGGCGATCACGCCGATCGCGATGTCGTGCTCGGCGACGAGCGCCGGCAGGTCCTCGATCGAACGCACGATCTGCCCGTCGATCGTGGTTCCCACCTTTGCGGGATCGGCGTCGACCAGCGCGGCCACGTCGAAGCCGCGCTCCGCGAAGCCCCGGTAATTGGCGAGGGCCTGCCCCAGGTTCCCGATGCCCGCGATCACGATCGCCCAATGCTGAGTGAGCCCGAGCTCGCGCCGGATCTGATGGATCAGGTACGCGACGTCGTATCCCACGCCCCGGGTGCCGTACGAACCCAGGTGCGAGAGGTCCTTCCGCACCTTCGCCGAGTTGACGCCCGCCGCCTCCGCGAGCACGTCGGACGATACCGTCGACGTGCCGGCGCCGGCCAGGTCGACGAGGGCACGCAGGTAGACGGGCAGGCGGCCCACGGTGGCCTCCGGGATGGAACGCTCCCTCGTCGCGTGCGTCTTGTTCACCCCGGCCATCGAGCAAAGCCTAGCGTGCGGCGTGAGCCGTTCCCATGGTCACCTCGGCGCTCCGACGATGCGGGCGAGCTCGGCCCGGTCCACCGCGATCTCGAACCGTTCGATGCCGTCCACGGTGACGACCGGGATACGGATCCCGTACTCCCTGATGAGCTCGTCGTCGCTCTCGATGTCGATCTCGTCGAACAGGAACGACGACCGGGAACGCTCGGCGTCGATGACCGCGCGCGCCGCTTCGCACAGATGACATCCCGGACGGAAGTAGAGGACCACGTGCACGGGGGCATCCTAGCGGCCGCCCTGCGGCGGAGGCGCCCGGGTGCTCTGTTACAACAAAGGCGTGCGCGACGACGATCGTGAGGACCTCGAGCTCCACCGCCGTCTCCAAGGAGGCGACCGAGTGGCGTTCGACGAGCTGTACCGGCGCTACGGGAAGGCGGCCTACGGGCTCGCCTATCGCCTGACGGGTCAGCAGGTGCTCGCCCAAGACGTCGTCCACGACGCCTTCATGGCGCTGTGGCGTGCCCCGGAGGCCTACGACCCGGCGCGGGGGGCGTTCCGTACGTTCTTCCTCTCCCTCGTGCACCACCGCGCCGTCGACACGGTACGGCGAGAAGAGCGCCTGCGGCAACGGCAGACGCGAGCATCGAACCTGGAGACGCTGGCCGACGAAGATGTAGCGGAGGGCGTCGTGGACGAGGCCTGGGCCGCGATCCGCCGACGGGACGTCCGCCAGGCGATCACGACGCTTCCCGCGGAACAACGACAGGTGCTGGAGATGGCGTATTTCGACGGCAAGACGCAAACCGTGATCGCCCAGGAGCTCGGGATCCCCTTGGGCACCGTCAAGACCCGGACCCTCGCGGCGATGCGGAAGCTCCGCAAGGTCCTGGCACGAGAGGACGACGAGTGATCGAGGATCACGAACAGATCGAGGAGCTCCTGGCGGGGTACGTGCTGCGCTCCCTCTCGGGTGAGGACGCGACCCAGGCCGACGATCTCCTCTCCGATCACGTCCCCGCATGCGATCGATGCCGGGAAGCCCTCGCCGGCTTCCAGGCGCTCTCGGCCGACCTGGCCTTCGCCGCGCCACCCCTCGCGCCGCCCGACACGCTGCTCCCCCGCCTGCACCGGGGGCTCGGAGCGGAGCCCCGACGGCGGCGACCGGGGCAGCTCGTCGCCGTCGCCGCCGGCGTCGCGCTCGTGGCCGGACTCGCGGGTACGAGCCTCACGCAATTCGTCCGTGCCGGCGACCATCAGGCCCGGGCCGACGACATGGCGGCCGCGCTCGATCTCGCCCGCCGCCCCACCGCCGACCTCGTACCCGTGGGGCCTGCCACCGAGATCTCGGCGCCGGGCGCCGACATGTTCTACCTGTACGGCACCGGCGTCCCGGCGCCCCCGGCCGGATCCAGCTACCGGGTGTGGCTCCGCTCGTCATCGGGCACGATCTACGCGGGCGAGCTCCCGTGGGACGACGGCGTGGTCTTCCTCGCTGTGCCGTTCGCCCCGGGGTCGTTCACCGACCTCCTGGTCACGGTCGAGTCGGCGGGCGCCTCTCCGACATCGCCCGGCGGCGTGGTCTGGAGCGCGGCAGCGTGACCCATACACAAGATCCGGCTCCTGGGGCCTCGTCAGACCTTCGAGATCCCTGAGATCGTCAGGTAGGTCCCGACCAACACGATCGCCGAGGCGGAGGCGACCGGTAGGAGCCGGCCGGTGGCCGCGGAAAGGCGACGCGAGACCGCGTCCCTCGCCCGCAAGGCGCCCATGCCGATCACGATCAATGCCACCGCGAGCCCGGCGCTGAACGCCATGACCAGCGTAAGTCCGTACGCGACCCGGTGGGCGTTGATCGCCGCCAGCATGACGAGCAAGGCACTGGGCGCCGGAAGGATCCCCCCGGCCAGCGCGAGCGCGACGATGCCGCGGCGCGACAGCGGCGCCGACGCAGGGGCAGTAGCGTGGTCGTGGGGGTCTCCCTTATCGGCGCCGTGCGGGTGGACGTGACCGTGGGGGTGGGTATGGCCGTGATCTCCTCCCGCCGCCGCTGCGCTGATCCGGGTCCAGAGCAAGTAGCACCCGAGGGTGAGCGCGGCGATCCCGGAGAGCAGGGCGAGCCAGGGATAGAGCACCTCGGGTCGGAACGTTCGCTCGAGCGTGAGGACGAGGAGCCCGAGCATGAGGACGGAGAACGTGTGCATCAGAGCGACGGCCGATCCCACGCCGATCGCCTGACGTCGCCGCGCCCCGCTGCCCACCATGTAGGCCGCCATCAACGTCTTGCCGTGACCCGGCAGCAGCGCGTGCCACGCCCCGAACGCGACAGCGATCAGCAACCCGAGGAGAATCAGCGGGATCCCCTGATTCGCCACCACACCCTCGAACGGACCGGCCTCCACGCCCGGGCGCGAGGTCGCCTCGGCGACGAGCACCGCCCCCGCGACCGGACGAGGTGCGGGACCGCTCTCCCCCGGCGCGAACGAGAGGTCGGCCGTGGTCACGTCGAGCGGGCTCGAGAGAAGATCCTGGGGGTACTGGCGCAGGCGATTGCTGATGCTCGCCGTGGGGACGTCGGCGGACGACAACACGGCGCCCTCGGCGCCGACAGCCGTGATCTCCCGCCAGCCGATCTGTCCCTGGAAATTCGTGTCGGCGAAGGTCAGCTCGCCGCGCAGAGGCGCCGGGCCGGTGAACACCGCCTCGACGCGGAGCGTGTGCAACCCCCCTTGTCCCGGCAGCAGCACCGCGGTGGCGGCGTCGGAGGTCAGCCCGACGGGAGCACCCCCGATCCGGAGGTCGAGACCCTCGCCGTAGCCGGGCGCGACCTTTCCCACCCACGCGGCGAGCTCCTCACCCCCTGCCGTCCCATCGCCATCGCTGTCGATCTCGGGCATAAGTTGGAAGGTCGGTATCTCGGCCATGTCGACGACGTAGTCGACTCGGACGTGGTCCGGCGTCACGACGATGCCACTCCAGTGGTTCACGGTGAAGTTCCCGAGCGGGTGCGCGGAGGCGACGGCCGCCGGCGCCACTGTCAGCACGACGGCGACGACCGGGACGGCGAGGAGCCGTCGTCTCACGTTGCGCCTCCCAGCCGTTGGAGCGTCCTCGCCGCCTCGGATGCGTGCAGGATCGAGAAATGCGGGTTCACGTCGATCGCCTCGGTCAGCAATCGCCGAGCGCCGGCCTCGTCGCCCATGCCGAGCCTGATCATCCCCGCGTGGTAGAGGAACAGGGCGTTCCGGGTGCCGAGAGCAAGCGCCTTGTCGGCGTACGTCGTCGCTTCGGCGTCGCGTCCGTTCGCGTGCAGCGCCCACCCCAGGGCGTCGGCGACGTGGATGCTCTGACGGCGGCCCCACTCGGCGCGTGCCGCGCGAAGCGCGCCCTGCGGATCCCCGTGCTCCGCGTCGAACAAGGCCAGCTCGAGATCGGTGTTGACGCCGGCGGCCCGGAACAGGTCCGACTCGGCGCGGACGAGGTCGTACTGACGCGCCGCCGATGTGCCGTCGCCGGCTATCGTGTACAGATCGCCGAGTGCGTTCACGAACTCCGGAGAGGGAAAGCGCCGAACGACCTCTTCGTATCTCGAGATCGCCGTGTCAAGGTCGCCCCTAGCCCATGCGGCCTTCGCGAGGCCCGCGAGGTTGGGCACGTAGTTCGGGTCGGCCGTCACGCCGAACCGGTACGACCGCGCGGCACGGCGCAGGCTGCCCGAGTTGAACCACAGCTCCCCGAGCTGGTAGCTCGCCCAGGCCTCGTCGGCACGGGTGCCGGCGATCTCCCGGGCGGCGGTCATGGCGTCGACCGCTCCGGGCACGTCGCCCTGCAGCTCCCGGGCGTAGGAGACCCGCGCGTACGAGGCCACCCCGGGCTCCGTGTCGACCATCGTCTGGAAGGTGGCGAAGGCGGCGTCGTAGCGTCCCAGCTCCACCTGGGCGTCACCGATCACGCCGTAGA
>JANLXF010000243.1:0-3022 GCA_031364965.1 Actinomycetes bacterium
CCGCCAGCTGCGTGTCGCCAACGAGGAGGTACACAGTCCGCGTGACCGCGTCGTATTCCGCCCGGTAGAGGGACTCGATCCGGGCGGAGCCGGACGGCGCGTCGGTCGCCGCGTCGTCGCGCCGAACGGTGCGCTGGGGTCGCCGCGCCGGCATCACTCGGGGAGCCTACGCCATACCGAGCTCGTGAAGATGTACTCGTCGACGGCGCGATCCATACCGGTGGCCTCGTGCTTTACCAGGCGCATGGTCAGCTGACCCTTCGACAGCGTCCATGTGAGAGTCATCGACAGCCCGTCGGCAATCACCGTGATCCGGTCTCCGTTCACCCGGAAGTCGCCGATGAGGCCGTCGCAACAGAAGCCCGGCCCCGGGGCATGGGCGTAGTGCTGTTGGAGATAGCCGAAGTCGAGCGACATGTACCAGTACGTGTCGGCGACGTCGTCACGAACGGACTTCGAGAGTCCTAGCGCGACGGCGTCGGCCTCGGTGAGACGCGTTCGATACGCCCCGTCGAGCTTCGTGCGTTCCCACGCAGGCGTCGCCGCGGGCCCCGTCGGCGTCACCGAAGCGGCGTCGGGCGCTTGACTCGCGTCGACGCCGGAGTCGGCGCTGGACGTGCACGCACTCAAGACGAGTGCGGCAACGACGATGAAACGTTGTCCCATGCTCTCCCCCGATCGAGCCGATACACCTGGTCACACCCTCGAGGGGATCGGAACGTGTACGACCGGGCTCGGTTTCACCCGCTAGGCTCCCCCGCGGGAGGATGGCCGAGCGGACGAAGGCGACGGTCTTGAAAACCGTTGATGGGGCGACTCATCCGTGGGTTCGAATCCCACTCCTCCCGCGG
The DNA here is from genome assembly GCA_031364965.1 of Actinomycetes bacterium. GTDB lineage: Bacteria > Actinomycetota > UBA4738 > UBA4738 > HRBIN12 > JAOUEA01. The sequence continues at coordinate 852 of JANLXF010000243.1, forward strand.
AACGAGCCGAGCCTCGCGCGCGCCCGGGTCGGTCGCATAGGGTTGCGCGCTCCCCGGTCCGTATCCTTGGGGCGTGACCTCCCAGCCGTCGGATCGGTTCCTGCGCGCCTGTCGCCGCTTGCCGGTGGATCGCACGCCCGTGTGGTTCATGCGCCAGGCGGGGCGCTATCTCCCCGAGTACCGGGAGCTCCGCGGCGAGGGCGACATCCTCGAGACGTGCCGGCACCCCGACAAGGTGGTCGAGATCTCGATGCAGCCACTCCGGCGGATCGAGCTCGACGCCGCGATCATCTTCAGCGACATCATGGTGCCGCTCGCCGGCGTCGGGATCGACGTGCGGATCGAGCCGGGGCGCGGCCCGGTGGTCGACACCCCCCTTCGTGACGCGGCCGGGGTCGCGAGGCTCCGCCCGCTCGAGCCCGAGCAGGACGTGCCCGAGGTGCTCGAGGCGATCCGCCTCCTCCGCGCCGAGGTGTCGGTGCCCGTGATCGGATTCGCCGGCGCGCCGTTCACGCTCGCGAGCTACCTGATCGAGGGCGGTCCGTCGCGCACGCACGAGCGGACGAAGGCCCTGATGTTCGGCGACCCCGGCACGTGGGACAACCTGATGCGCGCACTGGTGGCGATCGTCGTGCCCCACCTGCGCGCGCAGGTCGCCGCCGGCGCGCAGGTCCTGCAGGTGTTCGATTCGTGGGTGGGCGCCCTCGACCGCGACGACTACCGGCGCCGGGTGCAGCCCCATATGGCGCGCCTGTTCGGCGAGCTCGCGGATCTCGACGTGCCGGCGATCCACTTCGGCGTCGGGACCGGAGAGATCCTCGGGCAGCTCGCCGAGGCTGGCGGCGACGTGATCGGTCTCGACTGGCGGGTCCCGCTCGATGAAGGATGGGATCGGGTCGGCCACGACCGTGCCGTCCAGGGCAATCTCGATCCGGCGTGCCTCCTGGCACCATGGGAAACGGTCCAGGGCAAGACGCGCGAGGTGCTCCGGCTCGCCGCCGGACGCGACGGCCACGTGTTCAACCTCGGCCACGGCGTGCTGCCCTCGACCGACCCCTCGACGCTCGCTCGCGTGGCCGAGCTCGTCCATACCGAGACCGAAAGGAAGCCCGCGTGATCGAGGACGGCACGGCCCAGACTCCCACCGGAGTGCTCGTGATGGCGTACGGCACCGCGAGCGGCGTCGACGACATCGAGCGCTACTACACCGACATCCGGGGTGGCCGCACGCCGACCCCCGAGCATCTGCAGGAGCTGAAGGACCGGTACGCCGCGATCGGCAACGTCTTCCCCTTGCTCGACACCTCGCGCGCGCAGGCCGAGGGGATCGTCGAGCGGTTGAACGCCGACGGGAACGGCGCGTACCGTGCCTACCTCGGGATGAAGCACTCGGACCCGTTCATCCCGGCCGGCGTGGACGAGATGCGGCGCGACGGGATCGAGCGCGGGATCGGGATCGTGATGGCACCGCACTGGTCGGGCATGTCGATCGAGACCTACATCGAGCGCGTGCAACAGGCCGTCGAGGACCAGGGGACGACCCCCGCGTTCACGTTCGTGCGTTCGTACCACGACCATCCGGCGTTCATCGCCTTCCTCGCCGACCGCGTGCGGGAGGCGCTCCACGCGCTCTCGCTGGAGGATCGAGCCGGCGTGGCGGTGGTCTTCAGCGCGCACTCGCTGCCGGTGCGCACGCTCGACGACGGCTCGCAGCGATGCAAGTACTGCGACTGCGACACGTCGTGCCGATACCGCGACGGGCTGCAGGAAACCGCCGACCTGGTGGCCGCGCAGGTCGGGATCGACGACTACCTCATCGCATGGCAGAGCGCGGGACGCACCGCCGACCCCTGGTGGGGCCCGCCGGTCGAGGACATGATCCAGCAGCTCGCTGCGCAGGGGCACACGGCGGTCCTCGTGTGCAGCGCCGGGTTCGTGGCCGACCATCTCGAGGTGCTGTACGACCTCGACGTCGAGGCGAAGGCGATCGCCGAGGAGGCCGGCATCGGCTTCAGCCGCACCCGGATGCCGAACGCCGATCCCGAGTACCTCGATGTGCTCGCGCAGGTCGTGCGCGACCATCTCGCGGGGGTCGCGGCGGGGTGAGCGACCGCGCGCCACGCCGGGTGGTCGTGATCGGTGGCGGGGTCACCGGGTTGACGACGGCGTAC
>JANLXF010000207.1:0-3648 GCA_031364965.1 Actinomycetes bacterium
GGTCGATGCGTTCGTCGCCGAGGAGCTGCCGCGACTCGCGCTCGGTGTGCACGCGATCGTGTCGATCTCCGGTGGCTCCCTCGAGGAGTTCGTCCGGCTGACGGGGACTCTCCAGGGGCGCCCCGAGGTGGCGGCGATCGAGGTCAACCTGTCGGCCCCCGATCGGGAGCTCGAGCGAGAGGTCCTCGGGCTGCACGTGGATCGAGCGGTCGAGATCGTCGGCGCGGTCGCGCGGATGTCGGTGGTCCCGGTGTTCGCGAAGATCCCGCTGTGGGCCAGCGAGATCCTCGATCTGTCGCGCGGCGCGGTCCGGGCGGGCGCGCACGGCCTCGTCCTGGGTGGACCGCCGCCCGCGCTGTCCGTCCAGGCCGAGCGCCTGCGCCCGGGGCTCGGTGGCGTCACGGGCTGGCTGAGCGGTCCGGCGATCAAGCCGATCATGCTCCGGGCCGTCTTCGACGTGGCACGCGCGGTTCCCGATGTGCCGATCGTCGCGGTCGGCGGGATCCGGTCGGGCGAGGACGCGGTCGAGGCGATGCTTGCCGGGGCGTGGGCGGTCCAGGTCGGGACCGCCGTGCTGGTCGACCCCGGGGCGCCCGTCGAGATCGCCCAGGGTGTCGTCCGGTACCTCAAGGCCAAGGGCCTCGCGTCGCCGGCCGACATCCGCGGACGGCTGCGCGTGCCCGCGTCGTTCGGATCCGCCGACGACGGGGCGGTCTCGTGATCCCGCGCCCGGAGAACCCGCTGATCGTGGCGCTCGACGTCTCGGGGATCGATGAGGCCGAGCGGCTGGCCGCCACCCTGGCTCCCCACGTCGGCATGCTGAAGATCGGGCTCGAGCTCTTCTGGGCACACGGCCCGGAAGCGGTGCGGCGCATGGCACCACACGGCCGCCTCTTCGTCGACGCGAAGCTCCACGACATCCCCACCACCGTCGAGCGAGCCGCGGCGAACATCGCGCGCCTGGGCGTCGACATGCTGAACGTGCACGCGCTCGGCGGCGACGCGATGATGCGCGCGGCGCTCGAAGGCGCTGCGCGGGGCGCGAGCGAGGCGGGGCAACCGATGCCCCTCGTGCTGGCAGTGACCGTGCTCTCGTCCCAGGGCGGGGAGGACCTCGCGAGCCCCGCTTCGCTCGCGTTCGAAGCGAAGACCGCGGGACTCGACGGCGTCGTCGTGTCCGGCGACGACGTGCGCGACGTGCGTGCGGTGTGCGGTGACGGCTTCTGTCTCGTCGTGCCGGGGATCAGGCCCGCCGGCTCCAACGGCGACGACCAGGTGCGGGTGCTCACGCCCGGCGAGGCGATCGAGCGGGGGGCCGACTATCTCGTCGTCGGGCGTCCGATCACTGGTGCGTCCGACCCCGCCGGAGTCGCGCGCGGCATCATCCTCGACGTCCGGTGAGGAGGCACGCGAGGACGAAAACCGCAGGCAGCGCGCGGTACCCGCGTTGTCCGCGGTCAGGCGGGGTGCGTATACTCCCCGGCGTTCACGACCCGACGCACCTGAGCAAAGGAGCACCGTGATGGCGCTACCCACCCTGACCCCGGAGCAGCGGCAGCAAGCCCTCGCGAAAGCTGCCGTCGCCCGCAAGAAGCGCGCGGAGCTCAAAGGCGAGCTGAAGGCCGGTACCAAGTCGCTGAAGGATGTCCTCGCGAGGTCGGGTGACGACATCGTCGGCAAGATGAAGGTGTCGAACGTGCTCGAGTCCCTTCCCGGCGTCGGGAAGGTCCGTGCGCAGAAGCTGATGGAAGAGCTCGACATCTCCGCGAGCCGTCGCGTGCGCGGTCTGGGCGCCAAGCAGCGCGAGCAGCTGCTCGACAAGTTCAAGAAGTAACGACGCCCTGGCAACGCGCCGCGGCACGCTGATCGTCATCGCGGGCCCCTCCGGGGTCGGCAAAGGCAGCGTCATCAAACGGCTCCTGGCGATCGACCCCACGCTCCGGCTCTCGGTCTCGGCCACCACCCGCCATACGCGACCCGGCGAGATCGAGGGCGTCGACTACACGTTCGTCACCGACGACGTCTTCGACGCGATGATCGAGCGGGGGGAGCTCCTCGAGTGGGCCGAGATCGTCGGGCACCGATCCGGTACGCCGGCCGCCTGGGTCGAGCGCACGCGCGACGCCGGCCACGACGCGATCCTCGAGATCGATGTCCAGGGGGCGGGGTGGGTGCACAAGCGGATCCCCGACGCCCTCCTGGTGTTCCTCGCGCCGCCGTCGATGGAGGAGCTCGAACGCCGGCTCCGCGGTCGCAAGACCGAGACGGAGGAGCGGATCCAGCGCCGGCTCGAGACCGCGCGCTGGGAGATGACCCAGCAGGAGTGGTTCGACCACGTGGTCGTCAACGACGACCTCGACCACGCATCGTCGCAGGTCGCTGCTATCATCCAAGGGTCCCGGGCCGACCCTTCGGCCGGCGGGCACGACCCCACGGAGGACCGTTCCCGATGATCGAACCCAAGATCGACGACCTGCTCGCCGCCGTTGATTCCAAGTACACGCTGGTGACCCTCGCGGCCAAGCGCGCACGGGAGATCAACAGCTACTACAACCAGCTCGGTGAGGGTCGCGGTGAGTTCGTGCCGCCGCTGACCGAGACCGGCTTCAGCAACAAGCCGCTCTCGATCGCCCTCGAGGAGATCGCCGAGGGGAAGATCGCGTACGAACGCTCCGAGGAGTCCTCGGACGAGTAGTCCGCTCGAAGGGCGCCGGGTCCTGCTCGGCGTCACCGGCGGCGTCGCCGCGTACAAGGCCGCGCTGCTCGCGCGCCTCCTGACCGGCGCGGGCGCTGAGGTCACGGTCGCCATGACCGAGGCGGCCACCAGATTCGTCGGGGCCGAAACGCTCGCCGCGTTGACCGGCAACCCCGTCCATACCTCGCTCTGGGAACGCCGCGGCGAGGTGCTCCACGTCCGGCTCGCGCACGAGGCCGATCTCGCGATCGTCGCGCCCGCGACCGCCAACTTCCTCGCCCGGCTCGCGCACGGCGCCGCCGACGACCTTCTCACCGCCACCTTGCTCGAGTTCTCCGGTCCGCTCGTGGTCGCGCCGGCGATGCACACCGGGATGTGGACGCATCCGGCCACCCGCGCGAACGTCGCGCTGCTCGAGAGCCGGGGGCTTCGGTTCGTGGGCCCGATCGAAGGAACGCTCGCCCACGGCGACGTGGGCATGGGCCGTCTCGCCGAGCCAGAGGACATCCTCACGGAAGCCGAAGCCGCGCTCCGCGGCGGCGACCTCGCAGGACGCACGATCGTCGTCACGGCCGGTCCGACCCACGAACCGATCGACCCGGTCCGGTTCATCGGGAACCGGTCCAGCGGGAAGATGGGCGTCGCGATCGCCGCGGCGGCGCTGCGGCGGGGAGCCCGCGTTCGGTTGATCCTCGGCCCGGGAACGGTCGACGCGCCCACCGGCGCCGAGCTCGTGCGGGTCACGACGGCCGAGGAGATGCGCGCGGCCGTCTTCGAGGCCGTGACCGGGTCCGACGCGGTCGTCATGGCCGCGGCGGTGGCGGACTTCCGTCCCCGCGAGGCCGCCGGCGGCAAGCTGAAGAAGGCGCTGGGTCCCCCCGAGCTTCGCCTCGAGCCCACCCCCGACATCCTCGCGGAGCTCGGGAGCCTCCCGGCGAAACCGCTCCTCGTGG
>JANLXF010000254.1:0-2422 GCA_031364965.1 Actinomycetes bacterium
AGACCCCGGGCATCGGGACCCTCAGCGGGCTCGGCAACGCAGCGGCCAGCAACGGAGTGGCGACCAAGACCGTGACCGGCGTGCTCGCGGGCTCGATCGACCTCACGGCCAACACGGGCACCCTGACCCAGGGCACGCTGAACTTCAGCGTGGTCCACGGTGCGGCGACCTCCGTCAGGGTTGAAACCGCGGCCGACGGCTCGGGCACGGTCGTGCCCAGCCAGACGCTTACGGCGGGATCCTCGATCACGGTCTACTCGATCTCGCGGGATGCCAACGGCAACTTCGTGGCCAACGTCGCGGCCGAGTCATGGTCGATCCAGGGCGCGACCGGCGGCGTGGTCAACGCAGACGGTGATTTCGCGATCTCGGGGGCGGCGCAGGCGAAGACGTTCACGGGTCACATCGTCGGCACGACCCAGATCAGGGCTACGATGACAGGGCTGTCTTCGACCGCCTCAGGGATCATCACGGTCGTGCCAGGTGTGCTCCACCACCTCGACGTGATGCCCGGTACGACCACGGTCCTGTCTGGAGCAACCGTGACCTACGCGGTGACCGGCCGAGACGCCTGGAACAACTTGAAGGGTGCGTACACGTCGATGTCGACGCTGTCGATAGGTCCCGACGGCTCGTGCAACAACCTGCTGCACTCATGCACCGCAGTCACGGGCGGAGTCCACACGGTGACCGCTACGACGACCGGGGGCATCACCGGCAGCGCGACGATCCAGGTGAACTACACGTTCTCCGGATTCCTCGCCCCGATCAACAACCCGGCCACGGTTAACCTGGGCAAGGCGGGACGCACCTACCCCGTGAAGTGGCAGCTGCGCGACGACAGCGGAGCCCTCATCACCACGCTTGGAGCTGTCAACCGCATCAAGTACCTCAAGGTCAATTGCGGGTCGTTCACCGGCGCCGTGACTGACGCGATCGAGACGGCGACCGCTACTGGCGGCACCGTCCTGCGCAACGACGGCACGCAGTACATCTACAACTGGGACACCCCGACAACGGTCGGATGCTACGAGCTTTTCGTGATCCTCACGGATGGCTCGGTCAGGCAGGCAAACTTCGACCTGTCGAAGTGATCGAAGTCGAGACCCCACTGATCGATGGCTCCCGGCAAGGCCGGGAGCCATCGCCCGGGCGCGCGACCTCGATGCAACAGGCGGGGAACACGGGTGGGCGAGCCTGGAGGCGCGCGGGGCGCACCTTCTGCCCACCGTCGGTCGCGCTCAACTCGATGGCCTGAGTCCTGGGACACGCCATGACCGCAGACCTGCCCGAGGTGCTGTTCGTCTACGTTCATAACGCAGTGCGTTCGCAGATGGCCGCTGCGTTGCTGGACCACTACGCGAAGGGACGAGTCGTGGTTCGCTCGGGGGGCAGCACACCCGCCGATGAGATCAACCCTGCTGTGTAGGGTGCCGCTCGATCGACGACATCACGCCCCCCAGCCCGTCACCTGAGCCCGGGCCGTCACCGAGCCCATCGCTCAGTCCCAGTCCGCGCCCGAGCCCGAGTGCGGCTCCGCGCCCCGATCCCTGCCCGTCGGACTCGTCGGCGATCCCGATCCCCATCCCCTAGCGAGGCCGGCGGCGTACAGCCGCCGTGCGCGACGGCAGCGTTCGAGGGGATCTAGCCCGCGCCCGCCTTGAACCTCGCCCACTCGTCCTGGTAGATCTGATCGTCCGTCGGTGAGAGCGGCAACACCGGCTGTCCCTGGGCGAAGTCCTCCTCGGAGACCAGGGTGTTCTCAAGGCTGGGCGGGATGTAGCCCGCGTCGAGGAACTCCTGTCGGTCGACGCCCACGAGCGGCGGTTGGAAGCCCTCATACCCGAAGTTCGTGAGCGAGACGTCCTTGTCCATCAAGAAGTTGATGAACAGGTGTGCGAGCACAGGGCTCTCGGCGTCCTTATTGATGACGATCGCGTCGTTGGCGACTTCCCACCCTCCGTTGGGGGGGTAGTAGTAGCCGAGGACATCGGTTTCTGTGCCTTTGGGGAGGTAGTACTGGGCGTAGTTCATGTTCCCGGACCATGAGTACCGCACGTGACTCGTCCCCTCCGCGAGCTTCTGGTAGTCCCCGGGGCCGATCTCGACGTTCACGAGGTCGATCAGCTCGAGCAGCGAATCCACGGCGGCCGCGACCTCAGTCTGATCCGTCGAGTTGAAGTCGGCGCCGCCGTTACGGAGGAGCGCCATCCCGATCGTCTCGCGATATTCGTCGAGCAGACCGACTTTCCCGGCGTACTTCGTGTCCCAGAAGATGTCGAACGGCATGTCGTAGGTCGCCGGATCCTCGACGAAGTCGCGTCGGTACCCGATACCGGTCTTCCATGTGAGGTAGGGCATCGTGTACTGGGCGCCCTGGTCGTACCAGGGATCCTGGAAGTACGCATAGAGGTTCGACATG
>JANLXF010000277.1:0-20558 GCA_031364965.1 Actinomycetes bacterium
TCGCCAGCGCGTCGACCGCGACCGCCCCGAAGAGCGCGGCCAGGTACAGGATCGAGTACTTGAAGAGGGCCCAGCTGCCGTCGGACGTGGGGCGGCGCCAGAGCACCAGCGCGCGATATACGAACACGCCGCCGGTCCCCAGCGCGGTCGCCAGGTAGATCGGCCCCATCGACGCCACGGGAACGAGCAGCAGCGTCGTGCCGAACAGGACGAGCGAGTACAGGAAGATCTGCCGGCGGGTCTCATCCTCGCCCTTGACCACGGGCAGCATCGGGACGCCCGCCGCGGCGTAGTCGCCGCTGAACCGCATCGCGAGCGCCCAGAAGTGCGGCGGGGTCCACACGAAGACGATGGCGAACAGGACCCAGGCGGGGGCCGCGAGCGTGCCGGTCACGGCGGCCCAGCCCACCAACGCCGGGACCGCGCCGGCGGCCCCGCCGATCACGATGTTCTGGGAGGTGGATCGCTTCAGCCACATCGTGTAGACGAACACGTAGAAGGCGATCGCCGAGAGCGCGAGCGTCGCGGCCAGGACGTTCACGGTGATCGAGAGGAACACGTAGGAGATCGCCCCCAGGCCGAACCCGAACCGCAACGCATGCTCGACCGTGACGGCGTGTGCGGGGAGCGGCCGCTGGCGGGTTCGCTTCATCAGCTCGTCGATGTCCCGGTCCAGGTACATGTTGATCGCGTTCGCCGAGCCTGCCGCGAGCGTTCCGCCGAGGAGCGTCGCGAGGATCAGCCAGATCGAGGGCATCCCCCGGGCGGCGAGGATCATCGCCGGCACCGTGGTGATCAGCAGCAGCACGATGATGCGGGGCTTCGTCAGGCGGTAGTAGGCGGTGATCGTGTCGCGGACCGACGCCGGGGGCGCGTGCGAACCCGCATCGTCGATCGCGGGCTCGACGTCGCCGGAACCCGAGCGGAGGCGGCCCGATGCCATGGTGGCGAGCGCCACCAGGGTCGCCCAGATCAGCACGGCGAACGCCACGTGCAGCACGACCGCCCATGGGCGGAGCCGGGTGAAGACGTTCGCGGCGCCCACGGCGATCTGTGCGACGAAGAAGAGGGCGCCGAGCGTCGCCACGCGGACGAGGACGGGTGAGCGCCGGGCGGAGGTGCGCGCCCGCACCATGACCCACGTGACCAGCAGGAACGCGGACAGGGCGAGCACGCGGTGCAGGAACATCGGGGTCGTGACCCCGCCCAAGGTCGGGACGAGCCGCCCGTCCATCAACGGCCAGTCACGGAACGCCAGGCCGGTGCGGGGCCCTTCCGCCCGGATGTAGGTGCCCACGAGCAGCAGGGCCCCGGTCACGATCGCCGACCACACCGTGAGCCGCGCGAACCCGCGGGACGATCCCGTTTCGACACATTCGCTCGTGGTGAGCGAGGCGGTCGCCACGTAGACGACGCAAGCGATCAGCGCCAGCGCGACGACGAAGTGGGCGGTGACCCACCAGGGGTCGAGTTCGGTGGCGACCACCTTCGCGCCCAGGACCGCCTGGCCGAGCACCAAGGGGAAGGACGCGATCGAGGGCCAGAGGAGACGCAGGTCGTCGCGGCGCTCGATCCACGCCAGCACCCCGAGCCCAAGCGTGAGGCAGATCACCAGGAACGCGAAGGCTCGATGGGAGAACTCGATCAGCGAATGCACCGTGCCGCTGGGGAAGAGCTGGCCCGGATGGCACTGCGGCCACGTGGAGCAGCCGAGCCCGGAGCCGGTGCCCCGGACCAGGCCGCCCACCGCGAACAGCACGACCGTGACGGCGGCGGTGGCGACGGCGAGCTTCTGGAAGCGGGTGCGCATGGAGGCCGGCCCATGATATCGGCCACGGGCTGTCCTGCGGAGCGCGTCGTGCGCGACGGCCGCGCTTGGGATACTGACCCCCATGATGACCATGCCGCAGGACGCGGCCGCGCCCTCGCCGACCGAGCTCGGGGTCCGCGTGGACGCCGCGCTCGAGGCGTTCCTGGGCACGTGCGAACACGAGCTGTGGGCGAGCGATCCGGCGGCCTCGCCGTTGATCGAGGAGATCCGCCGCCTGCTGGGCGCCGGTGGCAAGCGGCTTCGTCCGGCGTTCTGCTACTGGGGGTACCGGGCCACGGGACGTCCCGATGGCGAGCCCATCGTGCGTGCCGCCGCGGCGCTCGAGCTGCTGCACACGATGGCGCTCGTGCACGACGACCTGATGGACGAGGCGCGCGAGCGGCGAGGGGTGCCCTCGACCCACGTGCAGCTGGAAGCGGTGCTCGCCGCCGTCCTGGACCCGGTTGCCCGGCGGCACGCCGCGAGATCCGCGGCGATCATCGTCGGCGACCTCTCCGTGGTCCTCGCAGACCGGCTCTTCCTGGAGGCCGGGTTCGGGCCGGAGGCGACCGTCGACGCACTCCGCTCCTACCATCGGATGCGGATGGCCACGGCGGCGGGCCAGTTCCTGGACGTGGCGGTGACGGTCGCGGGCGATCCGGCGGCCGCCCGTCGGGCGGCGATCCTCAAGGGAGGCGCGTATTCGGTGGAGGGGCCGCTCGAGATCGGTGCGGCGCTCGCGGGTGCGAACGACCGGCAGCGCGACGCCCTGCGGCGATTCGGGGCGCCGTTGGGCGCGGCGTTCCAGCTGCGAGACGATCTCGTGGACGGGGAAGGCGCGCACGGTGCCACGCCCGAGCAGGTCAACGCGCTCGTGCGCGAGGCGCTCGATGCCCTGGAGGCGCCCGCGTCGTCGGTGATCGACCACGGGGCCGCGCTCGCGCTCCGCGCCATGGCACGAGGGCTGGAGATGCCGTGACCGACGACCTCGAAGGGTTGCGCCGGGCGTTCCGCGACGTCCCGGCATGCCGCGTGGCGACGGCGCGCGCCGATGGCGGGCCGCATGTGGCGACCCGGTGGTTCGTGTGGCGCGATGACGGGCTGTGGTTGGCGACACGGGTGGGCGACACCACCTGGGAGCTCGCGGCCCGCGACCCCCGGGTCTCGATCGTGATCGACCGAGGTCGCGACTGGGTCGAGCTCGCGGGGGTGCGGATCGAGGGCGTCGCCGAGCTGTTCCCGGCCGAGCATCCGGACCTTCGCGACCCGATGTCGGCCTGGCACGAGAAGTACCGGCCGATGCTCTCCGGCGACGGGTTCGAGCGGCTCACCTCCCAGGTGCCGGTGCTCGGGTTCCTCCACGTCGCGCCGTCGCGCGTCGATGCATGGGATCACCACTGAACGAGGGGATTGCGGGTACCGGGAGGCCGTCGTAGCCTCGATCGGGACGGTTTTCACGAGTGCGGTAGTCTTGCTGACGACGCCTTGTGAAATCTTTCACAAGCTCTGAGGGGAGCGCGGTTGAGCGCTGAGCGCACGATCGATACCGACGTTCTGGTCGTGGGGGCCGGACCCGGCGGCTCGGCCGCCGCCTACCACCTCGCCCGCCACGGCGTCGACGTCACCGTGGTCGACAAGACCGCGTTCCCGCGCGAGAAGGTCTGCGGCGACGGGCTCACCCCGCGCAGCGTCGCCGCGATGCTCCGGATGGGGATCGACCCCGAGCGCGAGCCGGGATTCGAGAAGGTCCTGGGCCTGCGCGTCTACTCGCGCACCGCCACGATCGAACTGCCGTGGCCAGAGCTCTCGAGCTGGCCCGGCTACGGCCTGGTGATGCCGAGGATCGACTTCGACCACATGTTGGTGCAGCGCGCCGAGAAGGCCGGCGCCCGGTTCATGGAACGCACCGAGGCGATCGAGCCCACGTTCGCCGACGGCTGGGTGACGGGCGCGCTCGTGCGGCCCGCGGAGGACAAGGAGGCCGAGCCCACGCGGATCAACGCCCGGTTCACGATCGCGGCCGACGGCGCCGCCAGTCGTTTCGCCAAGCCGGCCGGGATCCGTCGCGACGACTCGCGCCCGCTCGGGATCGCGGCGCGGCGCTACTACAAGACGCCGTACCACCCCGGCCCCTGGTTCGAATCGTGGCTCGACCTGTGGGAAGGCGACCTGCTCCTCCCCGGCTACGGCTGGCTGTTCCCCGTCGAGGGAGGGCGCATCAACCTGGGTGCGGGGCTGCTCAACACCTTCAAGGACTTCAAGCAGGTGTCCGCGCAGCGGCTCTTCAACGCGTTCGCCACGATGCTGCCCCCCGAGTGGGAGATCGACGAGGAGCACGCCGAGGGGCGCGTCCTCTCCGGCCCGCTGCCGATGAGCATGAACCGCGTGCCGTGCGTGGTCCCGGGCATGCTCCTGATCGGCGACGCGGCTGGCGCCGTGAACCCGTTCAACGGCGAGGGCATCGCCTACGCGATCGAGACCGGTGAGATCGCCTCCGAGCTCGTGCACGAAGCGCTGGTGAAGGACCGCCCGGGGCTCACGATGAGCTACCCGACCGTGCTCGAAGAGCGGTACGGCGCGTATTTCAAGATCGGGCGTGGGTTCGCAAAGGTGATCGGGCGTCCGGCGATCATGAGCCAGGCCACGAAGTACCTGCTGCCCAACCCCAAGGTGATGGGATTCGCGATGCGGGTGATGGCCAATCTCACCGACGGCAAGGACGGCGACGCGCAGGACAAGCTGTTCTACCTCCTCCAGCGGTTGGCGAAGGCCGCATGACAGTAGGATTCCCGCCGTGCTGATCGACTACCTGCCGATCGTCGTGATGGGCGTGCTCGCCGTTGCGTTCTCCGTCGGATCGCTCGCCGCCTCCTCGTTCCTGCGGCCCGACAAGCCCACCGCGGTCAAGCTCTCGGCCTACGAATGCGGCAACGACCCGGTCCGGCTACCCAAAGGCGAGCGGTTCAGCGTCAAGTTCTACGTCGTCGCGATGCTCTTCATCATCTTCGACATCGAGACGATCTTCTTGTTCCCCTGGGCGGTCACGTTCCGCGAGCTGGGTCTGTTCGGGCTCGCCGAGATGGCTGTGTTCATCGCGCTGGTGTTCGTCGCCTATGTCTACATCTGGCGCAAGGGCGGCCTGGACTGGGCCGAGACCGCGGTGACGCCCGTGGACGAGGCCATCCTGGCGCCCCCGATCGAGACCGCCTTCGATCCCCTGCAGGAGGCGCTCCATGCCGGTTGAGCGCGTCGAAGGGATCCAGCTGGGGAGGACGCCCGAGGAGGTCGAGGAGGAGGTCGAGCGGGGGGTTCTGCTCACCTCCCTCGACAAGGCCGTGGGGTGGGCCCGCAAGCAGTCGATGTGGCCGGCCACGTTCGGGCTTGCCTGCTGCGCGATCGAGATGATGTCCACCGGTGCCGGCAAGTACGACCTGTCGCGCTGGGGGATGGAGCTGTTCCGTGCCTCGCCGCGGCAGGCGGATCTCATGATCGTCGCCGGGCGGGTGAGCCAGAAGATGGCCCCGGTGCTGCGGAGGATCTACGACCAGATGCCCGAGCCGAAGTGGGTCATCTCGATGGGAGTGTGCGCGTCGGCCGGGGGCATGTTCACGAACTACGCCATCGTCCAGGGCGTCGACACGATCGTGCCGGTCGACGTGTATGTGCCCGGCTGTCCGCCCAAGCCGGAGATGCTGATGCACGGGATCTTGACCCTGCAGCAGAAGGTCCGGACCGAAGGGACCTTCAAGTGACCGCGGCGATCGCACTTCCCGAGCTCGCTGAGCGGATCCGGGCGCGCTGCCCCGACACGCTGGTGGCGCGGGGCGAGGTGACCGCGATCGTCGATCGCGACGACCTCCTCGAGACCCTCGGGTGGATGCGCGCCGAGCTCGATCTCGGGTTCCTCTCGTGCGTGACCGCCACCGACCACCCTGGGAGCGAGCCGCGGTACCGCGTCGTGTACGAGCTGCGTTCGATCGAGGGTCATCATCGCGCCCGGGTTAAGGTCGGCCTCGCCGACGGCGACGCTCGGATTCCCAGCGTGACGTCGATCTTCCCGACCGCGAACTGGCACGAACGGGAGACCTTCGACTTCTACGGGATCGTGTTCGAGGGTCACCCGGCCCTGACGCGGATCCTCCTGCCCGATGATTGGGAGGGCCATCCGCTCCGCAAGACCGAGGCGCTCGGCGGCGTGAACACCCGCTACCACGGCGCCTTCATCCCGCCCGTCGACACGCGCACGACGACCTGACCGATGCAGGACATGCCGACCGACGCCCCGACCCGTGACGCCTCCGGCCAGATCCGGCAGGAGACGATGATCATCAACATGGGGCCGCAGCACCCGTCCACCCATGGGGTCCTGCGGCTGCTCCTTGAGCTCGACGGCGAGACCGTCGTGACCTGCACGCCGATCATCGGCTACCTGCACACCGGGATCGAGAAGAACACCGAGTACCGGACCTGGCCCCAGGGCATCACGTTCGTGACCCGCGCCGACTACCTCTCGCCGTTCTTCAACGAGCTGGGCTACTGCCTGGCGGTGGAGCGGCTGCTCGGCATCGAGGCACCCCCGCGGGCGCAGGTGCTGCGGGTCATGTTCAACGAGCTGAACCGGATCTCGTCGCACCTGGTGTGGCTCGCGACGGGCGGTCTCGAGCTCGGCGCGGTGAGCATCATGCTTTATGGCTTCCGTGAGCGCGAGGTCGTGCTCGACATCTTCGAAGAGGTCACGGGCCTGCGGATGAACCACAACTACATCCGCATCGGCGGGGTGATCATGGACGTGAACGAAGAGGGCGAGCGCAAGCTCCGCGAGTTCCTCCGCGAGATGCCGAGGCGGATCGACGACTACGAAACGATCCTGAACGACAACCCGATCTGGCGTGAGCGCAACATGGGCGTGGGCAAGCTCTCGGCCGAGGATGCGCTCACGCTGGGTGTGACCGGCCCGATGCTCCGCGCCGCCGGTGTGGCAGCCGACCTGCGGAAAGACGTTCCGTACTGCGGCTACGAGACCTACGACTTCGACGTGCCCGTGCGCGAGGAGGCCGACGCCTTCGCGCGGTACCTGATCCGGCTCGCCGAGATGCGCGAGTCGATGAGGATCGTCGCGCAGTGCCTCGACCGGCTCGAGGAGCCCGGCCCCGTGATGGTGGAAGACCCCAAGGTCGCGTGGCCCGCGAAGCTGAAGGTCATGGACGACGGCATCGGCAACGACCCCGAGTACCTGCGCCACATCATGGAGGAGTCGATGGAGTCGCTGATCCATCACTTCAAGCTCGTGACGCAGGGGGTCGAGGTGCCCGAGGGCGAGGTGTATCAGGCGGTGGAGTCCCCGCGTGGCGAGCTGGGCTTCTACGTGGTCTCCGACGGTGGACACCGTCCGTACCGGGTGAAGATCCGCGATCCGTCGTTCGCGAACCTGCAGGCCACGGCGAAGATGGTGGAGGGACACCTGATCGCCGACGCGATCGCCGCGATCGCCTCGATCGACCCGGTGATGGGCGGGGTGGACCGCTGATGGCGATCTTCGACGGCGCCATGCTCGAGGACGCGCAATCGGTGATCGCCCGGTATCCGCAGGGGCGTGCGCGCAGCGCGGTGATGCCGCTGCTCTACCTGGCACAGTCCGTCGAGGGACGGATCACTCGCGAGGGGCTGCGGGAGGTGGCCGGGCTGCTCGACCTGACCACCGCCGAGGTCGAGGCGGTGGCGACCTTTTACACGATGTACAGGATGCGCCCGACGGGGGAGCACCTCGTGAACGTCTGCACGAACCTGGCGTGCATGCTGCGCGGCGGCAAGGACGTCTACGAGGCCGCGCACGAGGCCGCCGGGATGGCGCACGGCCAGGAGATCTCCGATGACGGCCTCATCACGCTGCACGAGGAGGAGTGCCTCGGGGTCTGCGACTTCGCCCCCGCCGTACAGATCGACTTCATGAATCACGACCACGTGACGCCGGAGCGGGTGCGCGAGCTCATCGCCCAGCTCCGCGCGGGCGAGGTGCCCGAGCCCGCGCGTGGCCCGAAGGTGGAGAGCTTCCGGCACGCCTCCCGTGTCCTCGCGGGCGTCGAGCCTGCCGAAGGGACGCGGGCATGACCCTCGAGGTCGAGCGGCGCTTGACGCGGGACTGGGACGACCCCAGCGTGATCGGGATCGAGGGCTATCGCGCCAAGGGCGGCTACGAGGGCCTGAAGCGCGCGCTCGAGATGCCGGGCGCCGACCTGATCCAGGTCGTGAAGGACTCGGGGTTGCGCGGCCGCGGCGGGGCCGGGTTCCCCACCGGCATGAAGTGGTCGTTCGTGCCCCTGGACACGGGCAAGCCCACCTACGTCACGGTGAACTACGACGAGTCCGAGCCGGGCACCTGCAACAACCGCGAGCTCGTCGAGCGCGACCCGCACCGTCTGATCGAGGGGAGTGCGATCGCCGCCCGCGCGATCGAGTGCCACACCGCCTTCATCTACGTCCGCGGCGAGTACCTCTGGCAGTCGATCGTGCTCCAGAAGGCGATCGAGGAAGCCTACGCCGCAGGTCTTCTGGGCAAGGGAATCGCCGGCAGCGAGTACGATCTCGACATCGTGCTGCACCGCGGTGCCGGCGCCTACATATGCGGGGAAGAGACCGCGCTGCTGAACTCCCTCGAAGGGCTCCGCGGGCAGCCGCGCCTGCGTCCCCCGTTCCCCGCGGTCGAGGGCCTGTACGCCTCGCCCACGGTGATCAACAACGTCGAGACCCTGATGAACGTCCCCGACATCGTGACGCGCGGGGCCGAGTGGTTCCGCGAGCAAGGCACCGAGAAGTCGCCCGGCACGAAGATGTTCACCGTCAGCGGGAAGGTCGAGCGCCCGGGGAACTACGAGGTCCCGATGGGCACGCCCTTCCGGACATTGCTCGAGGACTTCGCCGGCGGGGTGCTCGACGGCCGATCGCTGAAGGCGTTCACGCCGGGGGGCTCGTCGACGCCGATGCTGCCCATCGAGGCGCTCGACGTGCACCTCGACTACGAGTCGATCGCCGAGGCCGGATCTCTCCTTGGGACCGGGGCGATCATGGTGCTCGACGAGACCGACTGCGTCGTGGCGGCCGCCGAGCGCATGGTGCAGTTCTACGCGCACGAGTCGTGCGGCAAGTGCACGCCGTGCCGCGAGGGATCGTGGTGGGCGACCCGGGTGCTCGGACGCCTCGAGGACGGGCACGGCCGCGAGGGTGACATCCCGCTGATGCACGACATGGGTACGAACATCATGTTCCGGGCCTTCTGCGCGCTCGCCGACGGCGCCGCGTCGGTCATCAACTCGAGCCTGAAGCACTTCGCCGATGAGTACGAAGCGCACATCCGGCTCGGCCGCTGCCCGCTGCGCGAGGCGCCTGTCGTCGAGGAGGTGGCCTCGTGATGGCCGACCCGACGGTGACGCTCACGATCGACGGCAAGGAGATCACGGTGCCCAAGGGCACCCTGATCATCCGTGCGGCCGAGCAGCTGGGGATCGAGATCCCGCGATTCTGCGATCACCCCCTCCTCGAGCCCGCCGGCGCCTGCCGCCAGTGCTACGTGCAGATCGAGGGCCAACCGAAGCTCGCCACCTCTTGCACGGTGACCGTCGCACCAGGGATGGTCGTGAACACGCAGAACACGAACGAGGGCGTGCAGCAGGCGCAGGTCGCGAACCTCGAGTTCCTGTTGCTGAATCACCCCCTCGACTGTCCGATCTGCGACCGCGGCGGCGAGTGCCCGTTGCAGGATCAGGCGCTCGCCTTCGGACCGGGCGACAGTCGGTTCACCGAGGCCAAGCGCGTCTGGCCCAAGCCGCTGCCGCTGTCCCCGCTGGTGAACCTGGACCGCGAGCGCTGCGTGCTGTGCGCGCGATGCACCCGGTTCTGCGATCAGATCTCGGGCGACCGCTTCATCGAGCTGTTCGCCCGTGGCGCGGGTGAGCGCGTCTCGATCGCGGCCGGCGAGGACTTCCAGAGCCCGTTCAGCGGGAACACGATCCAGATCTGTCCCGTCGGGGCGCTGACCGCGTCGCCGTACCGGTTCGTCGCCCGCCCGTTCGACCTGTCGACGGTCGACTCGGTCTGCCCCCACTGCAGCGCGGGCTGCAACCTGAAGGTCGACGTCCGCCGTGGCGAGGTCGTGCGTCAGCTCGCGCGCGACAACCTGGACGTGAACGACGCCTGGCTGTGCGACAAGGGACGGTTCGCGTTCCGGTTCCCCGACGCGCCCGACCGCCTCACGACGCCGCTGATCCGCGACCGCGGGCTCGAGCCCGCCTCGTTCGGCGAAGTCCTCACGCGGATCGCGGAGTGGACCGACGGCAAGCGCGTCGCGTTCCTGACCGGCGGGCGGCTGATGGACGAGGACTACTACGCCCTCTCGAAGCTCGCGCGCACGGTGTTCCGCACGAACGACCTGGACCACCGTCGTGGCGGGGCGGGCGCGCCCGCCGCCGAGCGCGCGGTCGCCGCGAACCCGATGTCGGTGACCTACAAGGACGTCGAGCGCGCGACGGTGATCCTCGTGGCCGGGCTCGACGCCGAGCAGGAGGTGCCGATCCTGCACCTGCGTCTGCGGAAAGCTGCCGCGCGCGGCGCCAGGATCTGGGTGCTGCACCCTCGGCGCACCCGGCTGCACGACCTCGCGACCCACGTGCTGTGCGCGCCCGGTGACGAGGCGCGCTACCTGGCGGGTGGAGCCGACCCGGCGATGGACGAGGCGCTGGCGGCCCTGCGCGGGGCCGGCAACGACGCGATCGTGGTCGCGGGCGAGCGCCCCGGCGTCGCCGACGCCGCGATCGCGGCCGCGGGTGCCGCAGGCGCCCGTTCGACCTACGTCACCCGCCGGGCGAACGACCGCGGGGCGCTCCGGGCCGGCGTGCATCCGTCGCTCCTGCCGGGCGGGCGTGCGGTCCAGGACGCCGACGACGTCGAGGCCGCGTGGGGGCCGATCTTCGACCGCGAACCGGGTCGCGACGCGAACGCAATCCTGCGGGCCTGCGCGGACCGCGAGATCGACGTGCTGTTCCTGATCGGCGTCGACCCCCTGCGGGACGCTCCCGATGCGGCGCTCGCGCGCCGGGCGCTCCAGAACGTCCCGATCAAGGTCGTGCAGTCGCTGGAACTGGGCGACCTCGAGACGTTCGCCGACGCGTTCCTGCCGGCCGCGGCGTTCATCGAGAAGGACGGCCACGTGACGAACTGGGAGGGCCGCGGTCAGCGCCTGCGTCCGATCCGGGGACCGCAGGGCATCAGCCTCCCCGACTGGGAGATCTTCGCGAGCCTCGCGCTGGCATGCGGCGGCGATCTCGGGTTCGAGACGCTCGACGAGCTGCACGACGAGATGGGCCGGCTGCTGGGCCCGACGCAGGGTCCCGCGCTCGCGGACTCCGACCCTTCGCCCGTGGCGCGGCCGGAGGGTCTCCGCCTGTTCACCTACCCGCTCCTCGTGGACGAGGGGCGCCTGTCCGAACGAGCCGAGGAGCTCAAGGCGGCGCTCGAGGAACCCGCGTTCGCTGAGATCCATCCCCGCGACGCCGAGGCGTCCGGGGTGCGCGACGGCGAACGGGTGATCGTTCGGACGGAGTCGGGCGAAGCCGAGGTGGACGCCCGCGTGATCGAGCACGTCGCGCCCGGCGCGGTGTTCGTGCCCTTCAACCAGCCAGGGCTGGCCGCCAACACGCTGCTGTCGGGCGAGCTCGTCACAAGCGTTTCACTCGAGTCGGTCGCGCAGCCCGAGGTCGAGCCGACCGCGGTGGGGAGCGAGGCCTCGTGACCTGGATCGATTGGGGCCTGTTGCTCGCGCGGGTGGTGATCGTCTTCCTCGCCCTGTTGATCGCCGTCATGCTCTACATCTGGGTCGAGCGCAAGGTGATCGCCGACATGCAGACCCGCGTCGGCCCGATGCGCGCCGGCCCGCGCGGGGTGCTGATCACGCTGGCCGACGGCATCAAGCTGTTCTTCAAGGAAGGCATCAATCCGACGAACGCGGACAGGCCGGTCTATCTGATCGCCCCCATCATCGCGATGTTCCCCGGCTTCCTCGCGTTCGCGATCATCCCGTTCGGGACGCCCGTCGAGCTCTTCGGCCGGGTGGTCCCCTTGCAGCTCGCCGACCTGAACATCGGGATCCTCTGGATCCTCGCGATGACCTCGATCGGGGTCTACGGGGTGGTGTTCGCGGGGTGGGCGAGCGGCTCCAATTACCCGCTGCTCGGTGCGATCCGGGCGTCGGCGCAGATGATCTCGTATGAGGTCGCGATGGGGCTCGCGCTGGTGGCGGTCCTGATGTACAGCGGGCACCTGCGGATGTCCGAGATCGTGGCGGCCCAGGGAGCGGTCTGGAACATCGTGCCGCAGTTCCCCGCCTTCGTCGTGTTCCTGATCTGCGCACTCGCCGAGACGAACCGGCCGCCCTTCGACCTCGCCGAGGCCGAGTCCGAACTGGTGGCCGGGTTCCACACCGAGTACTCCGGGATCAAGTTCGCGATGTTCTTCCTGGGCGAGTACGTGAATACCGTGACCGTGGCGGCCGTCGCCGTGACCTTGTTCCTGGGCGGCTGGCGTGGCTACTGGCCCTTCCACGGCGCGGTCGCCTGGATCGGCCCTCTGCTGTGGTTCGTCCTCAAGCTCACGGCGGTGATCTACGTGATGATCCTCGTGCGCGCGACGCTCCCGCGCATGCGGTACGACCGATTGATGAACTTCGGCTGGAAGGTCCTGATCCCCTTCGGCCTCCTGTGGGTGATGGTCACCGGCGCGGTCGTCGTGCTTCCCGATCATTTCGGCCGCCGCCAGATCCTGTTCGGCGGCGCGATCGTGCTGGGCGTGGCGACGCTGCTGTCGATGATCGCGCCGCTGTTCAAACCGCGCGAGGAGGCACGGACGTGAGCGATCGCACCCCCGAACCGCAGCAAGGATTCCTCGACGGCGCGTGGGCGATCGCCAAGGGGATGGGCACGGTGTTCAAGCAGACGTTCCGGGCCGACAACACCGAGCGGTATCCGAAGGAGATCGCTCCGATCCCCGAGCGTTCCCACATCGGCCGGCATCTGCTGAACCGCCACGAGAACGGGCTCGAGAAATGCATCGGGTGCGAGCTCTGCGCCTACGCCTGCCCGGCCGACGCGATCTGGGTCGAGGGCGAGGACAACGATCCCGAGCACCCGGTGAGCCCGGGGGAGCGGCACGCGAAGGACTACCAGATCAACTATCTGCGCTGCATCATGTGCGGCCTCTGCGTAGAGGCGTGCCCGACGCGCGCGCTCACGCTCACGAACTACTACGAGCTGGCGTTCACGTCGCGGGAGGATGCGATCTGGACGAAGGAGCAGCTGCTCGAACCGCCTCCCGCCTTGGGCACCGACCCCGTAGATCGGGAGGGCTAGGTGCCGCTCGACAACGTCGTGTTCTGGGTCTTCGCGCCCATCTCGGTGGCCTCGGCGATCGCGATGCTCGTGATGCGCAACGCCGTGCACGCGGCGCTCTTCCTGATCGTCAACTTCTTCACGATCGCCGTGATGTACCTGCTGCTGGACGCACCGTTCCTGTTCGCGGTGCAGATCATCGTGTACGCGGGCGCGATCATGGTGCTGTTCCTGTTCGTGATCATGCTGCTGGGCGTCGACCGCGGCGACGATGTCCGCGAGCGCCTCTGGGGACAGCGGTGGATCGCGGGGGCGCTGGCGCTCGCGTTCGTGCTGGAGGTGGGGTTCGCCGTCCGAGCGGCGATCGGGTTGTCCACCCGGGTGCCCGGCGGGTTCGACCGGGTGAACGCCGCCGGGAACACCCAGGCGCTCGCGAAGGTGCTGTTCCGGGACTATTTCTTCCCGTTCGAGGTGACCTCGGTGTTGTTGATCATCGCGGCGATCGCGGCGATGGTGCTCGCGCAGCGCAAGGCTCGCGCGATCACGCAGGCCGAGATGGACGCCGCCTCGGCGCCCGCGGGTTCCCCCGCCGGTTCCCCGGCGCCCGAGGTGCCCGCGTGAGGACGCCGATCGCGTACTTCCTGATCCTGTCGAGCATCCTGTTCGCGCTCGGCACCGTCGGGGTGCTGATCCGCCGGAACGCGCTCCTGATCTTCATGTCCGTCGAGCTGCAACTGAACGCGGTCAACCTGACGCTGATCGCGTTCTCTCGGATGCACAACGACCTGAACGGCCAGGTGCTGGCGTTCTTCTCGATGGTCGTCGCGGCCGCCGAGGTCGTGGTGGGCCTCGCGATCATCGTCTCGGTCTACCGGCGCCGCCAAACGGTCGACGTCGACGCGGCGAGGGACCTGCGGTGGTAGGCGCCCTCGGGTCAGAGGTCGTGGTTGCGGCGCCGGCGACCGGGGCGATGCAGCTGCTCTGGTTGATCCCCGCGCTCCCGCTCGCCGTGGCCGGGGTCAACCTCTTCGCGGGCCGCAAGCTCGGTAAAGGGGCAGGATGGCTCGCCGTGCTCGCGGTGCTTTCGTCGTTCGGCCTCGCGGTGGCGTCCGTGCTCCAGCTCGCCAGCCTGCCCGGGGACGCGCGGCTGTTCATCCAGCACGGGTTCGACTGGTTCGCGGTGGGCAACTTCACCGTGGCGGTGGATCTTCGCCTCGACACGCTCTCGGCCACGATGATCCTCGTCGTCACGGGGATCGGCCTGCTGATCCACCTCTACGCGGTCGGCTACATGGAGGGCGACCCCCGGTACGGGCGGTTCTTCGCCTACCTGAACCTGTTCGTGTTCTTCATGCTGATGCTCGTCCTGGCCGAGAACTACCTGCTGCTCTACCTCGGCTGGGAGGGCGTGGGGCTCTGCTCGTACCTGCTGATCGGGTTCTGGTTCGAGAAGACCGAGAACGCGAACGCGGCGAAGAAGGCGTTCGTGACCACCCGGATCGGCGACACCGCGATGCTGATCGGCCTCGCGCTGATCGTGGCGAAGTTCGGGACGCTCGACTACGCCGCCGTGTTCGGCGCCGCGGGCTCGGTGCTCACGAAGGGCACGGCCACCACGATCGCACTCCTGCTGTTCGCCGGCGCGGTCGGGAAATCGGCGCAGATCCCCCTTCATGTGTGGCTCCCCGACGCGATGGCGGGTCCCACGCCCGTCTCGGCGCTGATCCATGCCGCCACGATGGTGACCGCCGGGGTCTACCTCGTGATCCGCTCGTCGGTGATCTTCGAGATCAGCGGGACGGCGCTGGTCGTCGTCACCGTGATCGGGCTCGCGACGCTGCTGTTCGCCGGGCTCTGTGCGATCGGGCAGGACGACATCAAACGTGTGCTCGCGTACTCCACGATCAGCCAGCTCGGCTACATGTTCGTGGCGGCCGGCCTCCGGGCCTACACGGCGGCGCTCTTCATGCTCGTCGCGCACGCCTTCTACAAGGCCCTGATGTTCCTCGGCGCCGGCTCGGTGATGCACGGCATGCACGAAGAGACCGACATGAAGAAGATGGGCGGCCTGATCCGGCGGATGCCGGTCACCGGCTGGACGTTCGTGATCGGTGCCCTCGCCCTGGCCGGGCTCCCGCCGCTCGCCGGCTTCTTCGCCAAGGATCAGATCCTCGAGATCGCGAATCAGACCGGCCGCCAGTGGGTGTACGTGCTCGGCACCCTCGGCGCGATCATCTCGGCCCTCTACATCGGCCGGCTGATCTTCCTGACGTTCTTCGGGCGGGCGCGGACCGAGGAGGCCGAGCACGCCCACGAGTCGCCGTGGGTCATGACGATCCCGTTGCTCGCGCTGTCGCTGGGCGCGGCGTTCCTCGGCGTGCTCGTCCAGCGCTCGCCAGAGGGACCCTTCTCGATCTGGGCCGAGTCCGCGGTCGGCACGCCGCCCGCGGGGGAGTTCGGCCTCCCGGTCGCGGCGCTGAGCACGATCGCCGCGGCGATCTCAGTGCTCACGCTCGCCGCCACCTGGGCGATCTACGCGTCGGGGCGGATCGACTGGATGGCGCTGCGCGTCCGCCTCGCACCGATCCAGCGCCTCTTCGCGAACGGCTGGTACGTCGACGACTACTACTCGACGATCCTCGTGGCCCCCGGCAAGGCCGCGGCGGCGTTCACGGCCTCCGTCGTGGACGCCAAGATCATCGACGGGGCCATGAACGGGATCGGCGTGGGAACCCGCAGGCTCGCCTCGGTCGGGCGGAAG
This sequence comes from Actinomycetes bacterium, assembly GCA_031364965.1. Lineage (GTDB taxonomy): Bacteria > Actinomycetota > UBA4738 > UBA4738 > HRBIN12 > JAOUEA01. The sequence continues at coordinate 15,944 of JANLXF010000277.1, forward strand.
CTCCAGACCGGGTACGTGCGCACCTACGCGGCCGCGATCTTCCTGGGCGGGGTCGGCATCCTCGTGTACCTGGGGTTCCGGATATGAGCAGGCTCCTGACGCTGACCACGTTCCTCCCGCTCGCCGGCCTCGTCGTGCTCGGCGTCGGTGGCCGGGCGCTCAAGGACGATGCCGCGCGCGCGATCACCCTGGTCGTCACGCTGGGCGCCTTCGTGCTGTCGCTGGCGATCATCGGGCGGTTCGATCCGGCGCAGGCGGGATTCCAGTTGGTGGAGCGGGCGAGCTGGGTGGAGAGCATCGGGCTCTCGTACTACGTCGGGGTCGACGGGATCAGCCTGTGGATGGTCGTCCTCACGACGTTCCTGTTCCCCGTCGCCGTGCTGGCGTCCTGGCGTGTCGACAAGGATGTGCGCCTGTACATGGGCGCGATGCTGTTGCTCGAAACCGCGGTGGTGGGGTCCTTCGTGGCCCTGGACCTGCTGCTGTTCTTCGTGTTCTTCGAAGCGATCTTGGTCCCCATGTACCTGTTGATCGGCGGCTGGGGCGGCGAGCGCCGGATCTACGCGGCGGTCAAGTTCTTCCTGTTCACGATGGCGGGGTCGGCCTTCCTGCTGCTCGCCACGATCTTCCTGTACTCCCGGTCGGGCGTCGCCCTCGGCGGAGGGAACACCTTCTCGCTGCCGCAGCTCGTGCAGGTGGCCGGCACGCTCCCGGCCGCCACCGCCCGCTGGCTCTTCCTCGGGTTCTTCGTCGCGTTCGCGGTGAAGGTGCCGATCTTCCCGCTCCACACGTGGCTCGCCGATGCGCATACCGAGGCGCCGACGGCCGGCTCCGTGCTGCTGGCGGGCGTCCTGCTGAAGGTCGGCACGTACGGCTTGATCCGGTTCAACCTCGCGCTCTTCCCCGAGGCCGCGAAGTACTTCGCGACCTTCGTCTCGATCTTGGCCGTGATCGGCATCATCTACGGCGCGGTGTGCGCGCTGATCCAGACCGACATCAAGCGGCTGGTGGCGTACTCATCGGTGTCGCACCTGGGGTTCGTGGTCCTCGGGATCTTCGCGTTCACCCAGCAGGGGATCACCGGCGGCGTCCTGCAGATGGTGAACCACGGGCTCGCCACGGGCGCGCTCTTCCTGCTGGTGGGGATGGTCTACGAGCGCACCCATACCCGCGACCTCGGGAAGATGGGCGGCCTCGCGACCGTGATGCCCTGGCTCACCGGCGCCTTCCTGTTCGCCGTCTTCGCCTCGGTCGGGCTCCCCGGGCTGAGCAGCTTCGTGGGCGAGTTCCTCGTGATCGTCGGGACCTTCGGCGTGAGCCACTGGTTCGGCTCGCTCGCCGCCCTGGCCGTGATCCTGGCCGCGATCTATCTGCTCTGGTCGTACCAGCGCATGGCGTACGGACCCGTACACGACGAGCATCGGACCCTGCCCGACGTGAGCCTGCGCGAGGTCGTCGTGCTCGCGCCGGTGCTGGCGCTGCTGCTGGTCTTCGGGGTGTATCCCAAGCTGCTCACCGACCGGATCGAGCCGGCCACCACTGCGGTGATCCGCCACGTCGCGCCCGAGGGGCAGACCACCGACGTGGGCAACGGCGTCGGCATCGAGGTCGCGAGCGTCGAACCGGGCGGTACCGGATGATCCAGACGCCGACCCTCACGTGGCAGCCGGTCCTGCCCGAGCTGATCCTCGCGGCCTTCGCGATCGCCGGCCTCCTGTACGAAGCGCTCGCTCGGCGCTCGGATCGCGGTGCCCATCTCGCGATCGCCCTCTCCGGCATCGGCGCGGCCGCCGTGGCGAGCCTGGCCCTGTGGTCGTGGACGGGCGAGGCCACCGTGATGGGCGGCATGGTGGCGGCCGACAAGTTCTCGGTGCTCACCCGCGTCGTGCTCCTCGCGGTGGCCGCGATCGGCCTGGTCTACGGCGCGCACTACTTCTCGAGGTCCGGCGACGACTGGCGCGGCGAGTTCTTCCCGCTGATGCTTTTCGCCACGATGGGCATGACCCTGATCACGGCGTCGGCCGATCTGCTGATGGTCTTCCTGGCGCTCGAGATCCTCTCGCTCGCCCTGTATGTCCTGACCGGCATCACGGGCCGCCGCAACTCGAACGAGGCCGCCATGAAGTACTTCTTGCTCGGGGCCACGTCGTCGGCGTTCTTCCTCTACGGGGTGGCGATGGCCTACGGAGCGACCGACACGACGAGCATCGCGGGGATCGCGAACGGTCTGGCCGGCAGGATCGGGAGCCAGCCGCTCGCGCTGCTCTCGTTCGGACTCCTCGCGATCGGCTTCCTGTTCAAGGTGTCCGCGGCTCCCTTCCACATGTGGACGCCCGACGTGTACCAGGGGTCGCCCACGCCGGTCACCGCGTTCATGTCGGCGGCCACCAAGGTGGCGGCGTTCGCGGCGTTGACCCGGGTCCTGATGGTGGCCTTCCATCCGTTGATCTGGGACTGGACACCCGTCGTCATCGTGGTCGCGGCGATCTCGGTGGTGGTCGGGAGCGTGCTCGCGATCGCCCAGACCGACATCAAGCGGATGCTCGCCTACTCGAGCGTGGCCCAGGCCGGGTTCATCCTGCTCGGACTCACGAACCCGTCGAGCGCCGGCATCCGGGCGGCCCTGTTCTATCTGATCGCCTACGCCACGATGACGGTGGGCGCGTTCGGGGTCGTGATGCTGGTCTCGGCCAACGGCGAGGAGCAGACCTCGCTGCAGTCCTACGCCGGTCTGTCCAAACGGAGCCCGTCCCTGGCGGGGCTGATGACCGTCTTCCTGCTTTCGCTCGCAGGGATCCCGCCGACCGCCGGATTCATCGCCAAGGCGAGCGTGTTCTCGGCCGCCCTCTCGGCGGGCCACTGGGAGCTGACCCTGATCGGGGTGCTGATGAGCGTGGTCGCCGCGTTCTTCTACCTCCGCGTGATCGTGCTGATGTACATGCAGCAGCCCCAGGGCGCCCAGGACGAAGACGACGCGATGCTGCCACGGATGGCCATCGCGATCCCGGCGATCCTCACGATCGCGCTCGGGGTCTTCCCCGGCCTGATCGCCGGGCTCATCGAACAGGCATCTGTGTTGAGATGGTGATCCGATGAGCCGACGAGTGCTGCCGGGCCTGGAGGCCCCCGACGAAGCCCTTGAGGCCGCGATCCGCGCGGGCCTCGATCAGGTCGAGGATGCGCTCGAGAAGTCCGTCCAGGTGGAATCGTCGGGGATGCTGTCCGAGACGTCGTCCTACCTGATCGCGGCCGGCGGCAAGCGCTTCCGGGCGATGCTCGTCCTGCTGGCCGGCTACTTCGGCGACCCGTCGGACCCCCGCCTGATCCCGGGGTCGGTCTCGATCGAGCTCGTGCATCTGGCCACCCTCTACCACGACGACGTGATCGATGAGGCCGACGCCCGCCGAGGTGCGCCCAGCGCGAACGTCCGCTGGGACAACACGGTCGCGATCCTGTCGGGCGACTACCTGTTCGCGCGCGCGTCGGAGATCTCCACGGACCTGGGCGTCGATGTCTGCCGCTTGCTCGCGCGCACGATCGCGATCCTGTGCGACGGCCAGATCCGCGAAGTCGACAGCTCGGCCTCGATCGATCAGCCGATCGACAACTACCTCGCGATCATCCGGCGCAAGACCGCGTCGTTGATCGCCACGTCGTGCCGGCTGGGCGCCGTGTTGTCCGACGCCGAGCCCGAGCGCGTGGACATCCTCGAGGAGTTCGGAGACGCCCTCGGCATGGCGTATCAGATCTCCGACGACATCATGGACATCACCTCCACCCAGATGGAGCTCGGAAAGGAGCCGGGCCAAGATCTGAGGGAAGGGGTCTACACGCTCCCCGTGCTCGACGCGCTCGCGCGCGACCAGCATCGCGAGGAGCTCGCGCGCATCCTCGGCCACGGGACACCCAGCGGGGAGATGCTCGACCGGGCGCTCGAGATCATCCGCTCGGGCGGCTCGATCGACCGTGCGCGGCAGGCGGTCACGGCCGAGGTCGAGCGCGCCACGGGCCTCGCGCGCCGCCTCCCGCCGGGGCCTGCGCAGCACGCGCTGATCCAGCTCGCGAAGTTCCTGGCCGCCCGCTGCGGCGCGGAGCATGGGGCGTGAGTGCGCTGCTAGAATCCCGGCGCTCGAGAAACCTTTCACAATCGTGACCAGCTACTACGAGTCCTACGGTGTAGTCCTTGCGGTCCTGGCGGCCGGCGTCCTGCTCGTGGTCGTCGCCTTCACTGCCGCGAGGCTGGTCGCACCCCACCATCCGTCGTTCAGCAAGCTCACGACGTACGAGTGCGGGATCGACCCGGTCGGCCAGGGATGGTCGCAGAGCCAGATCCGCTACTACGTGTACGGCTTCCTGTTCGTGATCTTCGACGTCGAGTCGGTGTTCCTGTTCCCGTGGGCCCGCGTCTTCGAGAGCCTGGGCTACGCGGCCGTCGTCGAGATGGCGATCTTCATCGGCATCTTGGCCACCGGTCTCCTGTACGCGTGGAAGAAAGGGGTCCTCGAGTGGGCCTGATCACCGAGAAGACGCCGCTGCCGAAGATCCAGCCGGTCAAGTTCATCCTCAACTGGGGCCGTCGGTACTCCCTGTGGGTCATGAACTTCGGCCTCGCGTG
>JANLXF010000282.1:0-9704 GCA_031364965.1 Actinomycetes bacterium
GTGGTCGATATGCCCATCGGGGGCTTGCTCCCAAACAACCTTCTGGGTCGCGCTTTTAACATGACGCTGCCGGGGGTGGGGGGTGCCCACCACCCCCACGCCGCGCAGCAGCCGATCCCGTACACCCTGGGCGAGCCACCGATGTGGGAAGGACTCCCCGAGCCCAAGGTTCGTGCGCCCCGAGAGCCCAAGCATGAGGTCACCGCGCCGGCATCGAAGCCTGTCGCCAAGAAGCCCGCCGCCAAGAAGCCCGCAGCCGCCAACAAGCCCGCGGCGACCAAGAAGCCGGCCGAGACCGAATCCGAGTAAGGAGCCCTGCGTGGCCGCCACCCCAGTGAAGATCAATACCGGACGCCGCAAGGAGGCGGTCGCACGCGTGCGCCTCGTTCCCGGCGGCTCCGGCGACTTCACGGTGAACGGCCGCGCTCTCGACGACTATTTCCCCACGCGGGTGTATCGCATGGTCGCGCAGGCGCCGCTCCGCCTCGTGGGCCGCGAGAAGGACTATGACGTGATCGCCTCGATCAAGGGGGGCGGCATCAGCGGCCAGGCTGGCGCGATCCGCCTCGGCATCGCTCGGGCGTTGATCGACATCGACCCGGAGCTGCGCGCTCAGCTCAAGGCCGAGGGGTACCTGATGCGCGACGCGCGCGAGAAGGAACGACGGAAGTACGGACTGAAGAAGGCGCGCAAGGCGCCCCAGTACTCGAAGCGCTAGCCGGGCGTCTCGAGCTCGTCCGCCCCGTCGCGGTCCACCTGATCGACAGGATCGTCGTCCGTCACGGCGAACGCCCCCGACCCGACCGCGTCGATGACGGCCCTCGCCCTCGCTTCATCCGACGCTGCGACCCACAGGTACACCGGACCGGATGGGTACGGGCCCTCGATCTCACCCTTGAGGAGGACCTGGATGCCCTCTGCCTCCAGACGACCCCTCATGAGTTCGCCGGCGAACTGGTCGGTGGTGGCATACACCCGTGTCAGATCCTGGGTCATCTCTCGCATGCTCCCACACGTGGCGCCCACGGGTGTCCCCCCCCCGCCGGGCCGCTCTCGCATCGCTCCGGTAGCCTTCCCGCCCATGGGCAGGCTTTTCGGCACCGACGGCATCCGCGGCCTCGCCGGCACCGAGCTGACGGCCGACCTCGCCTACGGGCTCGGACGAGCTGCCGTGGTCGTCCTGGGCCGCCACGGCGCGGGCCGGGCTTCGCTCGTGGTGGGTCGCGATCCGCGCGCGTCCGGGGAGTGGCTCGAGGATGCGCTGGTCGGGGGGATCCGCGCAGCGGGCGGCGATGTGATCTTGACCGGGGTCGAACCCACGCCCGCGATCGCCTTCCACACGGTGGCGGCGGGCGCGTCTGCCGGCGTGGTCATCTCGGCCTCTCACAACCCGCCCGAGTACAACGGCATCAAGTTCTTCGCTTCCAACGGGATGAAGCTGCCCGACGAACTGGAGGACGAGATCGAGGCCTTCCTCCTCCAGCCGGAGGTGCGCGCGGAGCGGCTGGGCGAGGTCGTGCCCGGCGGCGACGCCCGCGAGCGGTACCTGGAGCATCTCGTCGACGCCGCGGAAGCACGCCTCGACGGGATGACCGTGGTCGTCGATTGTGCGAACGGAGCGGCGTCCGAGATGGCGCCAGAGCTCCTGCGCCGCCTCGGCGCGACCGTGCACGCGATCCATGCCACGCCCGACGGCGACAACATCAACGATGGCTGTGGCGCGCTCTATCCCGAGGTGGTTGCGGCGGCGGCGGTTCGGCTCGGTGCCGACGCGGGTGTCTGCCTCGACGGCGACGCCGATCGAGCGCTGTTCGCGGACGCGCGCGGCGCGATCATCGACGGTGATCAGGTGCTCGCCGCATGCGCGATCGCGATGCGTGCCCAGGAGCGCCTCACGGGCAATGCGGTCGTCACGACCGTGATGGCGAACGTCGGATTCCACCACGCGATGCGCGAGGCGGGGATCGACGTGGTCTCGTCCAAGGTGGGCGACCGATACGTGCTCGAGGACATGCTGCGCACCGGCGCCGTGCTCGGGGGCGAGCAGTCCGGGCACGTGATCTTCCGTGAGCACGCGACCACGGGCGACGGGCTGCTCACGGCGGCGCGTTTCCTCTCGCTCGTCGCGCGCCGCGGCACGACCGTCGAAGAGGTGGCCTCGGTGATGCGTCGGTACCCCCAGCGGATGATCAACGTCGAGGTCGCCGACCGGGAGGCACTCGAAGGGGCGACCGACGTCTGGGAGGCAGTGCGTTCGGTCGAGCGGGCGCTGGGCGATGAGGGCCGGGTGCTCGTGCGCCCGTCCGGAACCGAACCGCTCGTCCGCGTCATGGTGGAGGCCGAGACCGAGGATCTCGCCGTGCGGCACGCAGATGCGCTGGCCGCGGTGGTTGCCCGCAGCCTTGGCACCGCCTGAGCAGGGCCGGCGTCGGCCTTTCGGCCGTCCCGGTGCGAGTGAACTCACTGCTAGGGTGGAGGTCTATGTGCGGCATCGTCGGCTACGTCGGGCCGGACCAGGCGCTTCCCATCGTGCTCGAGGGGCTGCGGCGTCTCGAGTATCGGGGGTACGACTCCGCCGGAGTGGCGATCCTCGACGGCGAGCTCGCGGTCGTGAAACGTTCCGGAAAACTCGCCGAGCTCGAGGGGCTGCTCGCGACCGATGGGAGCCCCGCGGGCTCCACCGGCATGGGTCATACGCGGTGGGCCACGCACGGCGCGCCGACCGACCAGAACGCCCACCCGCACGTGGACTGCACGGGCGGGGTGGCGGTGATCCACAACGGGATCATCGAGAACTTCCAGACGCTGCGGGGGCGGCTCGAGAAGTCGGGGCACACGCTCGCCTCCGAGACCGACACCGAATGCGTGGCGCACCTGATCGAGGAACAGCTCGCCGGGGGCGCCGTCTCCCTGTCCGAGGCCGTCCGTGGTGCCGTTCGCGAACTCGAGGGCGCGTATTCCCTGGTGGTCTGCGCGCAAAACGCGCCAGGCCTGCTGGTGGGCGTGAAGGTGTCGTCGCCGCTGATCGTCGGTCTGGGGGACGGCGAGACGCTGCTCGCCTCCGACATCCCGGCGGTGCTCGAACGCACCACGACGGTGATCCCGCTCGAGGAGGGCCAGATGGTCGAGGTTCGACGCGAGGGGGCGACATTCACCGATCTGGAAGGCAACCCGGTGGCTCCGGAGCCGATCATGGTCGACTGGGACGTCACCCAGGCACAGAAGTCCGGGTTCGACGACTTCATGCTGAAGGAGATCCACGAGCAGCCCGGGGCGATCCGTGACACGCTCGCCGGCCGCGTGATCGACGGCCGTCTCTCGCTCGACGAGCTGCACATCAGCGACGACGTATTGCGTGAGGTCACCAAGGTCTTCGTGGTCGCCTGCGGGACGGCGTTCCATTCGGGCCTCGTGGCGAAGTACGCGATCGAGCACTGGACCCGGCTGCCCGTCGAGATCGAGATCGCGAGCGAGTTTCGGTACCGCGACCCGGTGCTGGGGCCCGACACCCTCACACTGGCGGTCTCCCAGAGTGGCGAGACGATCGATACCCTCGAGGCGGCGCGCCACGCACGCCGGCAGGGCTCGCAGGTGATCGCCGTGACGAACACGGTGGGGTCCTCGCTGGCCCGCGAGGCCGACGGCGTGCTGTACACCCATGCTGGTCCCGAGATCTGCGTGGCCGCGACGAAGACGTTCGCCACGCAGATGGTCTCGCAGTATCTGGTGGCCCTGTACCTGGCGCAGGTTCGCGGCACGATGTTCCCCGAGGAGGTTGGCGAGGTGCTCGAGCGGATGGACGAGCTTCCCGGGGCCGTCCAGCGGGCGATCGAGCTCGACGCCCAGTGCCGGGCGCTGGCGGCGGAGCTGCAGGACGCGCCGACGTGGCTGTTCATCGGACGGCACACGGGCTACCCCGCCGCGATGGAGGGTGCGCTCAAGTTGAAGGAGCTGAGCTACCTGCATGCCGAGGGGTTCGCGGCCGGAGAGCTCAAGCACGGTCCGATCGCGCTGGTCGAAGCGGGCGTGCCCGTCGTGGCGGTGGCCACCACCTGCCACGTGTATCCGAAGATGCTCTCGAACATCCAGGAGGTGCGCGCGCGGGGCGCGCGCGTGGTCGTGGTCGCGACCGAGGGGGACGAGCGCATCGGCTCGCTCGCCGACGAGGTGCTGTTCGTGCCCGAGACGCCGGAGCTGCTCGCGCCGGTGACGGTGACCGTGCCGCTGCAGCTCCTGGCGTACCACGTCGCGAAGCTCCGGGGCTGCGATGTTGATCAGCCCAGGAACCTGGCGAAGAGCGTCACGGTCGAGTAGCGGTTCCGCGCGTTCGCTGCCGCCCGCGGCCGGGGCTTCGCGTAGCCTGGTGGCTGTGGAGATCGTCGGGCTCGGCGTCGACATCTGCGAGATCGCACGCATGGAGCGCGCGCTCGCCCGCCACGCCACGCTGCGCGCGCGTGTGTTCACCCCCGAGGAGATCGCCTACTGCGATTCGAAGGCCCGTCCGGCCGAGTCGTACGCGGGGCGGTTCGCGGCTCGGGAGGCCGTGATCAAGTCGCTCGGGGGCTACCGCGGCAAGAACTGGAAGGACATCAGCGTGACGCGTCACCCGTCGGGTGCCCCCGTGATCGCCCTGGGCGGCAATGCCGCCTGGCGCGCCGAGTTGCTCGGCGTCACCCAGGTGATGATCACCTTCACCCACGAGAAGACGAACGCGGTGGCGTTCGCCGTGGCGGTTCGACCGTGAAGCCGATCCTGACGCCGGACGAGGCGGGAGCGCTCGACCGCGGGGCCCAGGAAGCCGGCACGCCCGCCGGCGCCCTGATGGAGCGCGCCGGACGGGCCGCGGCGCGCGCGGTGGTGGACCTGGCCGGAGGCGTGTACGGCAGGCGATGCGTCGTCGTCTCCGGGAAAGGGAACAACGGGGGTGACGGTCTCGTGGCCGCCCGGCATCTGTCTCGCTGGGGGATGCGGGTGACCGTGTTCGCCGTCGAGCCCACCGACGCCCTCCGCGAGCCCGCCGCCGGGAACCTGCGGGCGCTGGGCGACGTCGGGGTCCGCGTGCGGGGCTGGTCACCCGCATCGCTGGCCCACGAGCTCGCCAGGGCCGATGTGGCCGTCGACGCGATCTTCGGTACGGGGTTCCGTGGCTTCCCCGAGGACGAGTGGGCCGAGGCGATCGGTGCGCTGAACGAAGGGATGGCTCCGATCGTCGCGGTCGATATCCCCAGTGGGGTGAACGGCGCGACCGGGGCGGTCGAGGGCGCGGCCGTCCGTGCCGAGCTCACCGTGACGTTCGGGGCGGCGAAGGTCGGCGTGATGCTGCTGCCCGGCGCCGAGCTCGCCGGGGCGGTACGCGTCGTCGACATCGGGTTCCCCGAGGGGATCGTGCACGCCGAGGCGTTCCTCGTGACGCCCGGGGACGTGACGGCGTGGCTGCCGGTGCGGCCGGTCGACACCCACAAGCGTGCGACGGGCGTGCTGGTGATCGTGGCGGGCTCACGGGGGATGACGGGAGCCCCCGCTCTGGTCGCGGAGGCCGCGGGCCGGATCGGCGCGGGGCTCGTGACGGTCGCCGCCCCGGCGGAGATCGTGCCCACGATCCAATCGCGGCTCTCGGAGGCGATCTTCCTGCCGCTGCCCTCGACCGAACGAGGCACGATCGGCCGGGATGCCCTGCCGGCCGTCCTGGAGCTCCTCGGTCGCGCGCACGCCGTGGTGATCGGGCCGGGCCTCACCACCGACGAGGAGACGGCGGGGTTCGTCCGCGATCTCGTCCGTGCCTCGCCGGTGCCGCTGGTGATCGACGCCGACGGCCTGAACGCCTTCGCCGGGCACGCCCCGGATCTGGCGGACCGGGTCGCGGATGCGGTGCTCACGCCCCATGCCGGGGAAGCCGCGCGTCTCGCCGCCGCCGGTGCGCGGGTGCTGGCTGCCGACCGCCTCGGGCACGTACGCGCGATCGCGAGGGAGACCGACGCCGTCACGCTCCTGAAGGGGAGCCGCACGATCGTCGCTGAGCCGTCGGGTGCGGCCAGGATCAACCCCACCGGGGGCCCGGTGCTCGCCACGGCGGGATCGGGCGACGTGTTGACGGGCGTGATCGGAGGCCTCCTGTCGCGCGGGCTCAGCCCGGTCGACGCGGCCTCCGCGGCCGCGTACGTGCACGGGCTCGCGGGGAGTCTCGCGGGACGCCGGACCGGCGAGGGGACGCTCGCCGGCGATATCGCCGCCGCGATCCCCGAGGCCGTGGCACATCTGGGGCGGACGTGACCACGCAGTCGCGCCCCACCTGGGTGGACGTGGACCTCGAGGCGATCCGTCACAACGTGCGCGCGCTCACGCCCACCGGAGTCGCGTTGATGGCGATCGTCAAGGCGAACGCCTACGGCCACGGCGACCTTCCGGTGGCTCGGGCCGCGCTCGAGGCCGGTGCGGAGTGGCTCGGCGTCGCCCTGGTCGAGGAGGGGGTCAGGCTTCGGGAGGCCGGGATCGAGGCTCCCATCCTCGTGCTCTCGGAGTTCCCTCCGGGCTCGGAGCGTCGGGCCTTGGCGGCGTCGCTCACGCCGGTCCTCTACTCGGAAGGAGGGCTTGCGCGGCTCGTGGACGCCGCGGATGGGGCCGCGGTCGGCGTGCACGTGAAGGTCGACACCGGCATGCACCGCGTCGGGGTGTACCCCCCCGAGGCGGCCTCCGGGTTCGTGGACCGGGTGATCGGTTCCGGGCTGTCCCTCGAGGGCCTGTGGACCCACCTCGCTCGCGCGGAGGAAGATCGGGCTACGACCGAGGCGCAGCTGGCCCTGTTCCGCACGGTGGTCCAGGAGGTTCGGGCCGCAGGGCACGCGCCGCGGTTCGTGCACGCCGCGAACACCGGGGGGACGATCCGCCATCCCGAGTCGCGATTCGATCTCGTCCGCGCCGGGATCGGGATCTACGGGATCGCGCCCGCCCCGGGCGTCGGCGCGGAGCTCGGACTACGGCCGGCGATGACCTGGCGGTCGTCGGTGACGATGGTCAAGCGGCTGCCGGCCGGTTCGCGCACCAGCTACGGCCACCGCTACGGGCTCGATCGCGACGCCTGGGTTGCCACGGTGCCGCTGGGGTATGCCGACGGGTACCCTCGGCTGCTGTCCTCGCGCGCCGACGTCTTGATAGGCGGGCGGCGATGCCGTGTCGCGGGGAGCGTGACGATGGACCAGCTGATCGTCGACTGCGGCGATCTCGAGGTCGAACCCGGCGCTGAGGTCGTGGTGCTCGGGACACAGGGGAGCGAGACCGTGACCGCAGAGGAGCTTGCGATCCGCGCCGAGACGATCGGCTACGAGATCGTCGCCGGGATCGGCGAACGCGTACCGAGGGAGTACCCCGGCGAGGAGCGAGCGACGTGACCAAGAAGCGAACCGCGGTGCTCGCGGGCGGCCTGGCCGCCGGCGCGGTCGTCGCCGGCGCCGTCGGTCGGACGGTGATCCACCGCCGGCGCGAACATCACCTCGAGCACGCCCTGTGGGACCTCCCGCCGGACGACCTCGGCCCCGTCGCCTCGTTCGACGGCACCGAGTTGTCGGTGCGTGCGGCCGGCCCGGTCGATGCCCCCGTCATCCTGTTCGTGCACGGGTTCAGCCTCGACATGACCACGTGGCACGAGCAGTGGCTCGATCTGTCGGTGGACTTTCGCTGCGTGCTGATGGATCAGCGGGGGCACGGCGGGAGCGGACGCGCCGCGCACGGAGATCTCTCGATCCGCTCCATGGGCCGTGACGTGGCGGCCGTGCTCGAGACGGTGTCACCAGGACGCCGGGCGGTCCTCGTGGGCCACAGCATGGGGGCCATGGCGATCCTGGCCGCCGCCGAGCAACGCCCGGAGCTGTTCGGCCCCTCGGTGGCGGGCGTGGTGCTCGTGGGCGCGACCTCCTCGGATCTCCTCAGGGGGGCGATGGGATCGATCACCGACCTCGTGCGTCCGCGTCTGGGGTTGGGGGCCACGGCCCGCCGCGTCGATCAGCTGCGCCGGGCGGTGTTGGCGGGCCCCGCAGACCTGCGCGGGACCGTGGTACGCCTCACCCAGCTCGGACCGGAGGCGCCGCAGCACGTGGTCGATCACGTGGTCAACCTCGCCGCCCGGGCGTCGTCGGAGGTGTGGACCGGCGGCCTCGCCGAACTGATGGAGATGGATATGCGCCACGCCCTCCCCCGGCTGAAGGTGCCGGCGGTCGTAGTGGTGGGAGAACACGATCGCGTGACGCCGCCCGCCGCGGCGATCGAGCTCGCCGGAACGCTTCCCGACGGCCGCCTCGTCGTGATCGAAGGGGCGGGGCACATGCCGATGCTCGAGCGGGCATCGGAGATGAACCGCGAGATCCGCGCGTTCGCACGGCCGCTGCTCCTTCCCGAGGCCGCCCATCGTCCGGCCCGCCGCACGCCGAGCGCGAAGGGGAAGACGAGGCGGGAGTCGGCGTCGTGACGCGCACGCTCGCCGAGGTGGCCCTCGCCGCGTCGACCTGCACGCGCTGCCGGCTGGCCGAAGGCAGGACCCAGGTGGTCTTCGGCAACGGCGATCCGCACGCCGACCTGATGTTCATCGGCGAGGCGCCCGGCGTGAACGAGGACCGCCAGGGGGAGCCCTTCGTGGGCGCCGCCGGTCAGCTGCTGGATCGGATGCTGGCCGAGATCGGCCTCACGCGTGCGGACGTCTACGTGGCCAACATCAACAAGTGCCGCCCTCCCGGCAACCGCGATCCCCAGCCTGACGAGATCGAGGCGTGCACCCCGTGGCTGGTCGAACAGATCTCGCTGATCCAGCCGCGGGTGATCGTGACCCTCGGGAACTTCGCGACGAAGTTCGTGCTGAGCACCACGACCGGCATCACGCGCATCCGCGGCCAGGTGCACCGATGGCACGGGCGGACCGTCATCCCCACGTTCCACCCTGCCGCGATCCTGCACGGCGGCGGGGAGCGGTCTCCCCAGTTCGCCGCGCTCCGCGATGACTTCGGGCTCGTCCGGCGGACGCTCGACGCGATGGAGGCGTCCGTCGAACCCGGCCCGAGCGCCGAACCCGGGCCGACCCCCGTTCCGGGTCACGCGGTGCCGGCTGCGGCCCCGGGCCCAGCTCCCGGCGAGATCGTGCGGCTGGTGCCCGGCGTCTCGGACGGTCCCGTCCCCGACCCCGACCAGATGGAGCTCTTCTAGCGATGGCGGCTCTCATGCTGCTCGCGCCGACCGCCGACGACACCCGCGCGATCGGCCGGGCGCTCGCCCCCGTGCTCCGACCCCGTGACGCCGTCGCCCTGACCGGCGAGCTGGGAGCGGGCAAGACCACGTTCGTCCAAGGTGTCGCCGAGGGCCTCGGCGTCGAGGACGTCGTGTCGTCGCCGACCTTCGTCCTCGTGAAGGAGTACGTGGGACGACTGACGATCGCTCACGCCGATGTCTACCGGCTCGAGCGGATCCAGGACGTGGTCGACCTGGGCCTGGACGAGATCGCCGACGGGGAGGCCGTGCTCCTGGTGGAGTGGGGGGACGCCGTCGAGGAGCTCCTGCCGTCCGATCGCCTCAGGGTCGAGCTGACGGGAGTCGACCCGACCGGCGTCGAGGGAACCCGGCGCATCGTCGTCGAGGCGGTCGGTGCGGGCTGGGTCGATCGCGGCCCGGCGCTGGCCACGGCACTCGCGCCCTGGGGCGCCGCGCGATGATCGTCGTCGGCATCG
>JANLXF010000297.1:0-9252 GCA_031364965.1 Actinomycetes bacterium
CGGAACGCGATCGACCGGGCCGATAGCGTCGCCTTCATGTACGGACGAGTGCTCGGCGTGACGGTGCTGGGGGTGGGGGGCCACCTCGTGACGGTGGAGGCCTTCGTGGGGCGGGGGCTGCCCTCGCTCACCTTCACCGGCCTGCCCGGCGCCGCCGTGGCGGATGCGCGCGAGCGGATCCGGCCCGCCGTCGAGCACGCGGGCCTGGAATGGCCGCTGCGCCGGGTCGTCGTGAATCTCGCCCCCGGCAACCTCCGCAAGGAGGGGCCCGGGCTCGACCTGCCGATCGCGGCGGCCCTCCTGGTCGCCACGGGCCAGATCGCGGAGCCAACGGCGGCGGGATGGGCGTTCGCCGGGGAGCTCTCGCTCAAGGGCGAGCTGCTTCCCACGCCAGGGGTCCTCTCGGTGGCCATCGCGGCCGCGCGGGCCGGGCTCGCGGGTGTGATCGTGCCCGCCGCCAACGTGCTCGAGGCCGGCCAGGTCGACGGGCTCCGCGTGGTGGGCGCACCCTCGCTGCGCGAGGTCGTCGGGTTGCTCGACGGCGGCTGGTCGCCCCCCTCGGTCGCCCCGGCGAGCCAAACTGCCGACGCCGGTACGGGCGTCGACCTCGCCGAGGTGCGCGGGCAGGAGCAAGCCCGGCGCGCCCTCGAGGTTGCGGCCGCCGGCGGCCACAACTTCCTGATGGTGGGCTCGCCGGGCGCGGGCAAGACGATGCTCGCGCGCCGGCTGCCCACGATCCTTCCCGCCCCCACCCGGGAAGAGGCGCTCGAAGCGAGCCAGCTCCACTCGGTGGCGGGGCTGCTGACCGGGCGGGGCCTCCTGCGGTCGCGCCCCTTCCGCGCGCCCCACCATTCGATCTCGACGGCGGGGCTCCTGGGTGGAGGCACGACGGTATTCCGCCCGGGCGAGGCGAGCCTGGCCACCCACGGGGTGCTGTTCCTCGACGAGCTCACCGAGTTCCGTCGCGACGCGATCGAGGCCCTCCGGCAGCCGCTCGAGGACGGGCGGGTGATCGTGACGCGGGCCGCCGGATCGGTGGAGTTCCCGGCGCGGTTCACGCTGGTCGCCGCGGCCAACCCCTGCCCTTGCGGCTACCACGGGGATCAGCGGCGGCACTGCCGCTGCCAGGACCACCGGATCCAGCAGTACCGCCAGAAGCTGTCCGGCCCGCTGCTCGATCGCATCGACCTTCGCTTGCGGGTCCCGCGGCTCACGAAGGAGGAGCTGATGGGGGCCGACGGCGGGGAGGCCTCGGCGAGCGTCAGGGACCGCGTCGAGGCCGCCCGCGAGCGGCAGCGCGCGCGCTACGCGGGTCTCGGGGTGCTCTGCAACGCCCACCTCCCCGGTCCCGTCGTGCGGCGCGAGACCCGGCTCGCGCCGGGGGCCGAGGAACTGCTCGCGCGGGCGGTCGACGCGCTCGCGCTCACGGGCCGGGGATTCGACCGCGCGCTGCGGGTCGGGCGCACGATCGCCGACCTCGAGGGCGCCGAGCATGTGGCGCCCTCCCACCTGGCCGAGGCGCTCTCGTACCGGACCGGGTTCGACGACGAGGATCTCGCTCGTGCGGGTTGACGACGTGCCGGTCGGGTGGCCGCCGGGGTTCGGGGCGGGCGATGCGAGGGAGCGCGACGCGCTGCTCGTGCTGTCCAGCCTGCAAGGCATCACGCCGCGCAGGCTGCGGCGGGTCGCCTGGGAGGCGGGGTCGGCCTCCCGCTGCCTCGGGGCGATCAGAGCGGGCACCGCGGGGAGCCGCCTCGATCGCGAGTACGCCCACTCGGTCGTGCCGGCCACCGTGGCGGCTGCGCTCGCGGCGTGCGAGGCCACGGTGCTCACCTACGGCATGCCCGGCTACCCGGCCGAGCTCACGGACCTCCAGCACGATCCACCCGCCTGGTTGTTTCTGCGGGGCAGACCATTCGAGCCTGGCCAGCAACGGGTGGCCATCGTGGGTTCGCGCAGCTGCTCCGCGCTCGGGCGGGAGGTCGCGCACGACCTCGGGCGTCGCCTCGCGGGCGCGGGCGTGCACGTCGTCAGCGGGGCGGCCAACGGCATCGACGAGGCGTCGCACCGCGGGGCACTCGCCGCGCCCGGGCCGACGGTGGCCGTGCTCGGCTCGGGGATCGACGTCGCCTATCCGCGCTCGAACGCGGCCATGCTCGAACGGATCCTCGCGACCGGGACAGTGGTGAGCGAGTACCCGCCGGGCGTCCCGGCCGTGCCGCGGAACTTCCCCGCGCGCAACCGGATCGTGGCCGGGCTCGCCCGGGCGCTCGTCGTCGTGGAAGGGGCGGGCAAGAGCGGCTCACGCATCTCGGTGGACCATGCGCTGGATCTGGGGCGAGACGTGTTCGCGGTGCCCGGTCCGGTGACGAGCCCGCTCGCCGAGGTGCCACTGGCGCTGATCCGGGAGGGCGCCACCATGATCCGGGGCGCCGACGATCTCCTCGACGACCTCGGCATCACCTGGTCGCCGCACGCCCCGCCCGCCGACCTTCCGGCACAGGAGCGGCTCGTCCTAGAGGTGCTCAGCGTGCCCGTGCCCGCCGACACGCTCGCGCGGGACGCGGGGCTCTCGTTGTCCGACACGCTCACCGCCCTGCTGGGTCTCGAGCTCCGCGGGCTGGTCCGGGGGGCGGCCGGGCGCTTCGAGCGCACCCTGGGGCCGGCCGCGGGAGCCTGAGCCCGACTCCTTGCACGGCCCCCCGGCCACTGATACACAGAGCGGCACGCTCATCGAACCGCCGGAGGACTTCCTCGTGCCGCCCGACCTGCCGCAGTCCGAACTCACCCTGATCGACGCGTTCGCCGACCATCTGGCCTTCGAACGCCACCTCTCACACAACACCGTCACGGCCTACCGCCGCGACGTGACGCAGCTCGCCACGTTCCTGCACCGTGACCGCTCCACGCTCGCTCGCACGACCTATCCGCTCCTGCGGCGCTTCCTCGCCCAGCAGACCACGCTGGGCTTCGCGCGCGCGTCGATCGCCCGGAAGGTAGGTGCGATCCACACGTTCTACCGCTGGGCGCTCGCCGAGGGCCACGTCGCCGAGGATCCCTCGATCCTGCTGGGCCGGCCCAAGGTCGTGAATCGGCTGCCCACCGTGATCCGGCCGCACGAGGCCGCGGCGTTGGCCGAGGCACCCGAGCCGGGTGTCGACCTCGAGCCGGTCGAGCGTGCGATGGCCCTGCGGGATCGCGCGGTGCTCGAACTGCTGTACGGCTCCGGGCTCCGGGTCGGTGAGGTCGCGGGCCTCGATCTGGACCGGATCGACCTCGATCGGGCCCGCGTGCGAGTGCGCGGCAAGGGCGACAAGGAGCGGGAGGTGCCGATGTCGGAGTTCGCCACCGACGCGCTCCGCGCCTACCTGGCGGGCGGCCGCGGGGTGATGGCGGCCCCGGGCACACGTACCCTGTTCTTCAATCGCCGGAAGAAGTCCTTCAGCGAACGGGATATCCGTTCGATGGTGGAACAATACGTCGAGCGATCGCTGCCGGGCAGACGGGTGACGCCCCATACCCTGCGGCATTCGTTCGCGACGCATCTTCTTGAAGGAGGAGCCGACATCAGAGCGGTACAGGAGCTGTTGGGACACGCGAGCGTGGGGACCACGCAGCGGTATACCCACGTGTCGCGCTCGAGGCTCTTCGAGGCATACGAGCGGTCCCACCCGAGGGCCTGACGTTGGCCACGACGAAGAAGGCGCCCGCCAAGACCGCTCCGAAGGCGTCGGCCGGTTCGGCGACGGCCACGGTCACGGTGCCGCCCCACGTCGACGACGAGCTCGGGCGCCATTGGGCGGCGTTCAAGGGAGAGGCGGCGCCCGACGCGCGGGAGAAGCTGATCCTGCATTACGCGCCGCTCGTAAAGTACGTGGCCAGCAGGGTCGCGACCGGACTTCCCTCCAGCGTGGAGCAGGCCGATCTCGTCAGCTACGGCATGTTCGGGTTGATCGATGCCCTCGGCAAGTTCGAGCCGGGGCGCGGGAACAAGTTCGAGACGTACGCGATCCCGCGGATCAAGGGCGCGATCATCGACGAGCTGCGCGCGATGGACTGGGTGCCGCGGTCGATCCGTTTCAAGGCCCGCGAGATCGACAAGGCCAACGCCGACCTCGAGGCGATGCTCAAGCGCCAGCCCTCCGAGAAGGAGCTCGCCGAGCGGCTCGGGATCACGCTGCGCGAACTGCACGACGTCGTCTCGCAGATCTCGTTCGTGTCGGTGCTCGCTCTCGACGAGATGGTGTCGGTGGGCGCCGACCGGGGCGAGCAGGTCTCGCTGATCGACACGCTCGCCGACAAGGGCCTCGACCCGACCCAGGGCGTCGAGTCGCAGGAAACCCGCGGGCTGCTCGCGGCCGCGATCAACGACCTGAGCGAGCGCGAGAAGATCGTCGTCACCCTCTATTACTTCGAGGGCCTAACCCTCGCCGAGATCGGTGAGATATTGGGCGTGACCGAGTCGCGTGTCTGCCAGATCCACACGAAGGCGGTCGGCGTCCTGCGCGGACAGCTCACCGAGGTCGACTGAAGACCCGGTCGCGCCCGCCACCCCCACCGATCTTTCTGCCGCACGGCGTGACGGCCGTCACGGTTCCCCCCGCGCGCACGGCATAGCGTCGTCTCCATGAGACGGATCGTGCTGGTGTCGCTCCTGCTCGCCGCGATCTCGGTCGGCCGCGCAGCCCCCGCACCCGCGGCCGGGCTCTGGACGTGGCCGGTCACGGGCCCGGTCCTGCGTGCGTTCGACCCGCCGGACAACCCATACGGGGCGGGTCACCGCGGGATCGACATCGGCACTCCCGTCGGCACCCCGATCGTCGCGCCCGCGGCGGGGGTCGTCTCCTTCGCGGGGAAGGTGGGCGGCCAGCTGTTCCTCACGATCGCCCACGGCGGCGGGCTCCAATCCACGGCGTCGTGGCTTACCGACGTCGTCGTGCGCAAGGGCGCCGCGGTCGCCCAGGGGCAGGTGGTCGCGCACACGGGATGGGGGCATGCGGCCGACCCGGCGCCGCATCTGCACTTCAGCGTGCGGCTGGCCGGCGTCTACGTCGACCCGCTCGACTACCTTGCGCCGATGGACGTCAGCGCGCTGATCCGGCTCGCCCCCCTCGGGGCGGCGGCCCCGCGGGCGTTTAGGATGACCCGGCCTTGGTCACCCCTGGTTCCACCTCACCCCTCGTTCGCCGTGGCCGCCGCGCCGGTGGCGTCGCGCTCGGGCTCGCCGCCGGGCTGATCCTGTCAGGGGCCTTGCCGGCCGCGGCGGCCTCCGAGGTCATCTGGTCCGGATTCCAAGGGGGGCCGACGCACGCAGGGTTCGCCGCCGACGGCCCGGCCCCGCCCTACGCCGAGGCGTGGACGGCGCCCTCCGACCTGGGGGGACCCTCGGGGCAGTTCGGTCTCTCGCAGCCGGTGGTCGTCGGCGACACCGTCGTCGTGCTCGCGACGCGCAGCGTGGTCGCGGTCGATCTCGCGACCGGTGAGAGCCGATGGACCATCGGCCGCGACCCCGGCCCCGCGGTGCCGCCGGCCGCCTACGCCCTGAACCCCGGCACGGACGCGCTCGTCTACACGGAGGGCTTCGGGCCGCATCCGCCCGGGAGCAGGACATCAGCGAGCGCCAGCACATCCGCGAGCGCCTCCGCGAGCGCTTCACCCTCGGCGAGCGGCGAGGCCGCCGGCCGGGTCGACTCGCACCTCGTCGCGATCGACGTCGCCACGCAGGGCTCGCTGTGGAAACGCGTCGAGCTCGATGCGGTGAGCTACACGGGCGTGACCGTCGCCGACGACGTCGGCTACGTGGGGACCGAGGCGGGCTCGGTCTATGCCGTGGACCTTCAGACGGGCAGAACCGAGTGGACCGTCGACGCCGGCGAGAGCATCGACACGCCGCTCCTGGTCGCCGGGGGGCTCGTGATCGCGACCACCCGGGCGACGAACGACACCGCGGCCTCCGTGGTGGCGCTCTCGGCCACCGATGGGTCCGAGACCTGGCGATGGAAGGGCGACACGCCGATCTTCCGGCTCTCGGCGGCCTCGGCCGACGCCACCCACGTCTACGTCGGGTATTCGGATCAGAACGGCACCCTCCGAGCCCTGGATCTGCGCACCGGCGCGCTGGCGTGGACGGCCCGGATGAACGCCGCGGTCAATCTCGTCTCGGCGCCCGTGGCGACCGGCGATGCGGTGTACGCGCTCGACTTCCGCGGTCAGCTCTATCGGTTCGACCCGGCGACCGGCGCTCGGGTCTGGGATTTCGCCTTCAACGAGCTCGTGCTGCGCTCGGGCCCGGTGGCCGTCGGCGAGCAGGTCGTGCTGGGCACGACCGGAGGCAGGCTCGCCGCCGTCGAGGCGAGTTCAGGCGACCTCGTGTGGGAGACGGGTGAGGGACCCGGGCAGCTCCGCTCGATCGCGGTCACCCCCGACCTGCTGGTGGCCGTCCGGGGCGGCACGCAGGCCGGGCTCGTGGCCTACGGATCCGATCCCGCCGGGACCCTCGTCCGGGTCAGCTCGCCCACGGTCTTCGACGCGGGAGGGCTCCTCGGAGCGTTCGCGCTCGGAGCCCTCGTGGTCGGCGCGGTGGCGATCCTCGGCGGGGGCTGGCTCCTTCGTCGCGCCGGCCCCGCGCTCGCGATCCAAGACACCGAGGGCCCGGATACGTCCGACGATCGGGACGACGACGCGTGACGAACCGCAACAAGAAGCGACAGCCGCCCAGCGGCTACCGGGCGCCCCGGCCCGCCGAGCCCGCTCGGGCATCGGCGGCGCCGCAGCGCCAGGGCGTCCTGGGGTCTCTGTTCTCCCCGCGCGCCGCGGTCGATACCGACATGCCGAAGATCCGCACCTCGATCGGCCGCGGGGTGATCACGGCCGCCGGCACGCCCGGCATCGTCGTGGCGATCGCCGCCCTCGTCCTGGTGGAGTGGCTGGCCGCCGTGGGCTTCGGGTTCCAGGGGCCGTTCGCGGTCTTCGTGAACGCGCTCGCGATCCCTCCCGTGGGCACGAGCTTCGACTTCCAGCTCTCCCAGGGGATGTTCGGCGTCCAGGGGGGCCTGTTCGCGGTCCTGGGC
This sequence comes from Actinomycetes bacterium, assembly GCA_031364965.1. GTDB lineage: Bacteria > Actinomycetota > UBA4738 > UBA4738 > HRBIN12 > JAOUEA01. Next base: position 7,071 of record JANLXF010000297.1, read on the forward strand.
TTCGTGGCCCTGCGCGGCATCATCGTGGCGTTCTTCACGGGCGCGATCGTCGACGTCGTGCAGACGGGCCGGGCCTCGCGGTGGTCGTTCGTGCGGGGGATGCGCGGGATCCCCACCGCGATCGCGACGAGCGTGGCCTCGATGGGCCTGGTCACCCTCGCGATCTTCATCGGCCCGCTGTTCGGGCTGGGGCTGGGCGCACTGCTCCAGGTCGCGGCGCTCGTCGCGGGGATCTACCTGTTCGTGTTCGCGCCCACGATCGCGATCGCCGAGGGCCGAGGGATGCCCGAATCGATGTCGCGCTCGATGCGTGCGGGCCGCCTCCCGGGCTCGGGGAACCTCGGGTTCGCCGTGCTGTACGTCATCCCGACGATCGCGCTCCTGGTGGCGCCCGGCAAGCCGGGATCCGACATCGGCGTGAACCCGACCGTGGGTGCCTGGGTCTTCGTGCTGGCGATCAACCTGCTCCAGATCGGCATGCTTGCGGCCTTCTCGTTCCGGTACCTCTCGGTGGCCGGCGAGGTACCCGAGTCCGCTCCGCGCCCGCCGCGCGGCGGCGCCCGCCCGGCCCGCGCTCGCTGACGAGCGGCCGAACAGACCCGCTGTTAGACTCCTTCCGCCGGCGCCCAGGCGCCGAGCACACACGTCCGAGGACCGCATCGCCGGAGGTCCCGCGCCCGTTCGGGCGGGCCGGTGACGGGAAGATCCGGGCGGAGGATGACAACCGAGCACAAGGAGCAGCGGTATGCCTGTCGTGACCCGACGGGAGCTCCTCGAGGCGGGCGTGCACTTCGGCCACCAGACCAGACGGTGGAACCCGAAGATGCATCGCTACCTGTACGGGGAGCGTTCCGGCATCTACATCATCGACCTCGAGAAGTCCCTTTCCGGGATCGAGGAGACCCACGAGTTCGTCCTCGGCCTCGGCCGTCGCCGCGGGATCGTCCTGTTCATCGGGACGAAGAAGCAGGCGCAAGAGGTCGTCTCCGAGCACGCGAACCGCGTCGGGATGCCCTTCGTGAACCATCGCTGGCTCGGTGGGATGCTCACGAACTTCGCCACGATCTCCAAGCGCCTGCTCCGCCTCCGCGAGCTGCGCGAGATGGAGCGTTCGGGCACGATCGACTTCCTCCCGAAGAAGGAGGGGATCCGCCTGCGCCGTGAGCGCGAGAAGCTCGAGCGGAACCTGGGCGGGATCCAAGATCTCGAGCGCCTTCCCGACGCGATCTTCGTCGTGGACACCAAGAAGGAGCACATCGCGGTCAACGAGGCCCGCAAGCTGGGCATCCCCGTGATCGCGATCGTGGACACCAACTGCGACCCCGACGAGGTCGACTTCGTGATCCCGGGCAACGACGACGCGATCCGCGCCGTGAACCTGGTCACGCGCGTGATCGCCGACGCGCTCGCCGAGGGGTACGGCATGGCCAAGGACGAGATCGTCCAGAAGGCCACCGGCGCGGAGCTGCCGGCGCCCTCGGGCGCGAAGTCGACGCCCGCGCCGGCCGCGGTCGACGACACGCCCTCGGCCGAGGACGCCGCCGCGATCGCCGCATCGACCGTGTTCGAGCCCGACGAGCCCTCGCCCGTGGTGCCCGAGCCGGCGCCTGCCGCCGAGGCCGTGCCCGATGCGGTCGAGTCGGCGGCCGTTCCGGCCGCCACGCCCGAGGCCACGGTATGAGCGAGATCTCAGCCGAGCAGGTCAAGCAGCTCCGGGAGGCGACCGGCGCCGGGATGATGGACTGCAAGAAAGCCCTGGTCGAGACCGGGGGCGACTACGACAAGGCCGTGGAGTTCCTTCGCGAGAAGGGGCTGGCCTCGGCCGCCAAGCGCGCGGGGCGCTCCGCGAACCAGGGCGTAATCGAGAGCTACATCCACTTCAACAAGACGGTGGGGGTGCTGATCGAGGTCAACTGCGAGACCGATTTCGTCGCCAACACCGACGAGTTCAAGGCCCTCGCGCGCGACCTCGCGCTCCACATCGCGAGCCCTGCCGCCCCGCGGTTCGTCGACCGGGACCAGGTGCCGCAGGCCGAGCTCGATGCCGAACGGCGGATCTTCGAGGTCCAGGCCAAGGAGTCCGGCAAGCCCGAGAACGTGGTCGACAAGATCGTCGAGGGCAAGCTGGGCTCGTTCCTCAAAGACATCGTCCTGCTCGACCAGCCGTTCGTGAAGGACGACA
>JANLXF010000209.1:0-4951 GCA_031364965.1 Actinomycetes bacterium
ATCGCGATCGCCTCGGGCGGTTACCACTCGTGTGCGCTCCTCGCCGGGGGCGCCGCCACGTGCTGGGGACTGAACCTTTCTGGAGAGCTCGGCAACGGGACCACCACCAACAGCAGCGTCCCGGTGTCGGTGGCCGGGCCCGCGGGCGGCTTCGCCGCACTGGCACCGGGCGCCTACCACACGTGCGGGATCACCCAGCAAGGCGGCGCGATGTGCTGGGGCGACAACGACCTCGGCTCTTTGGGCAACGGCGGCTCGACCGACCGATCCGTGCCGACCGATGTCGTGGGCGCGTCGTCGGGTAGCGCGTCGCTCGCAGCAGGCCGCGGTCACACGTGTCGCGTCGACACGTCGGGGCGGGCCACGTGCTGGGGATGGAACCGTTTCGGGCAGGTCGGGAACGGAACGACCGCCATCGCCGTCACGGCGCCCGTGCCGGTCGCCTGGTTCTCCGCCTCGTTCACGTCCAGCTGCTCGGGGCTCGCGTGCACGTTCACGGATGCCAGTAACGATCAGGACCGTGAGATCGTGAGCCGCACATGGACGTTCGGCGATGGTGGATCAGCGAGCGGAACGGCCGTGTCGCGCACCTACGCGACCGGCGGCACCTACACGGTCGTCCTGACGGCGAGCGATGCGGCGGGCGCGACCTCCCGGGCCACGGTGAGCGTCACCGTGACGCCATGGAACCTGCGGGCAACGGTGAGCAAGGTGCGCACCGTCACCACCGTCTCGCTGGCGTGGAACGCCGCGGCGACCTCGTCGCCGACCGTCGACGTCGTTCGGAACGGCGTGGTGCTCGCGACGGTCTCGAACACCGGCTCGTTCTCCCATACCGTGTCGAAGGGGTCCTACGTGTACTGGGTCTGCCCCTCGGTCGACACGCGCTGCTCGAACCAGGTCAGCGTCAAGGTGTAAGTCCGCACGGGCTTGAGGCGCTCAGCTCGCCAGGTACCGCTGGAGGGCCTCGCGGGCGAGTGCGCTCAACGTGCGGCCCTCCGCCTTGGCCTTCGCGGCCGCGGCATCGAAGAGCGACGCCGGGACCCGGTAACTGATCCGCGGCGACACGCCCTCCGCCAGTGAAGGACGTCCGGGACGAACGGGGACGCGCTCGGCGGTCGAGAGGTCGTACCCGCGCTCCGCCTCATCGGCAAGCTGCGTCAGCCGCTCCTTGGTGAGCTCGTTGCCGGCTTTGGTCTTCACGTTCGCCATAGCGTCGATGGTAGCGTAGTTCTGTCAGACGAAAGAGAGCCTTCTACACCTCGGCCAAGAAGCAGGGGCTCATGGTCGCCTGCACCACCCATGCCCGGCCGCTCCGGCGAGAAGGCCTCGCGTTACGGGCGCGCGGCCGGTGAGTGCTCGCGTAGCAGGGCTTCCGCCGTCTCGGCGAGCTTGTCCACGCTGAACGGCTTGGTCATGAAGGCCGCCGCGCCCAGGGTCGCGCACCGGTCACGCTCGTACCCCGATGCCTTCGCGGTCAGGATCATCACGGGGATGCCCGCGGTCACCGGATCCTCCTTGAGGCGGCGGAGGACCTCGACGCCGTCCATGTGCGCCATCATCAGGTCGAGGACGATCAGGGCGGGCACGTCGCTGCGCGCCGCTTCGAGCCCCTCGGCGCCGCTCGCGGCCTCCGTGACGACCACGTCGCCGCGCTCGAGGTTCATACGGCAGAGCAGCCGGATACCGGCATCGTCATCGATCACCAGGATGCTCGACGTCATGTGCGCCTCCCCTCGAGTGTCGTAGGCCTTATCGGCCAGTGGGGAGGATCGCAGTATGGCTAGAACGGGTGGTCTCGGCTTCACCCGGCGGGCGGTCCGGTGGCTCCTTACTGCGGTGGGGCCGAGATGTTCACCATCCAGTTGACGCCGAACCGATCGACGCACATGCCGTACTCGTCGCCCCACATCTGCTTCTCGAGGGGCATCGACACGGTGCCGCCTTCGATCAGCTTGTCCCAGTAGCCGCGGAGCTCGCCCCCGTCCTCGCCGCTCAGCGAGATCGACATGTTGTCCCCGACCGTCGCCGTCGTGCCGGGTGGTCCGTCGGAGGCCATGAGCGTGAAGCCGCCGTCGGTCTCGAGCTGCGCGTGCATCGTGCCCTCGGCGACCGCGGGGTCATCGGTCCCGAACTCGCCGAAGGTCATGATGTCCAGGGACCCGCCGAACACGTCCCGGTAGAACTCCATCGCCTCGCGGCTGTTGCCATCGAACCTCATGTAGGGGTTCAGAACGGACGGCATGCGCTCCCTCCATCTCGATCGGGTAGGGACTCGGCTGGACGGTAGGGCACGACGTCGGGCGCGGTCAAACGGGAGCAGGATGCGAGGGTCGGGGCCGTGTGACGGAGGCGCCCGGTCGAGAAGCCAGCCCGTTGCCCAGCGAGGCCACGGGGGCCTAGGCTCGGCGTGGTTCCACGACGAGATCGGTGGGTCCCTATGCGTTTCACACGGCTCGGGCATCCATGTCCCGATGAACCCTGAAAAGGCCATCGTGATGGACGTTTCGGACGGGACGGAGGCCTCCGCGCCGCCACGGGAGTTCGACGTCCTGTTCGCCGACGAACACGAGCGGATCTACCGGGGATTGCTGTTCATCACCGGAAGCAGGTCGGACGCCGAGGAGCTCATGCAGGACGCCTTCCTCAAGCTGTGGGAGCGCTGGGACCGGGCAGGGTCGATCGAGGACCCGGTGGCCTACCTGTTCCGGATCGCCCTGAACGGATCACGGATGCGCGCTCGCCGTGCCGTGCGGGCGTCACGGAAGTTGCTGCCCCTATCCGGCGGTGAGGCCGACCCGTTCGAGCACGTGGAGGCCCGTGAGGACCTCCGGTTGCTGCTGCGTGGGATCCCGGATCGCCAACGGACGGCGCTCGTGCTCACCGAGATCTTCGGATACACGTCCGAGCAGGCGGGCGAGATCATGCGCGTCCGCGCCGGCACCGTCCGCATGCTGGCGTCGCAGGGCCGCGCGGCGCTCCGCGGGAAGGAGCGTGACGAGGATGCCTGATGTGCGCGAAGCCTTCGAGGCCGTGACCGCTCCCCCGGAGCCGGGGGCCCGCGAGCGGCAGCACCGGCGGCAACGCCGGGCCGTCCGCAAGCGTCAGGTGGGCGCGCTCGCCGTCAGCGCCGCGATCGTGATCGGGATCGTGATCGTGATCGTGGTGCTCGGCCGCCCCCACGGTGAGGACGGCGCTCCGCCCTTCGTCGACGAGCCGACGGTCGACGCGCCGGCGCCTCGCGAGGACGACGCGTACCTGCTCACGATCGGCGACGGCACGCTCACACTGCTCCCGTCCCCGGTCGACGGATGGTCATACCGGTTCTCGCCGGACGGGTCGCAGGTCGCGTTCACGGCCATGGATGCCAGCGGGGACCAGCAGGTCTACCGGATGCAGGCCGATGGCACCGGGATGACGGAGCTGACCGGACCGGCTTTCTCCAGCGAGTGGGCGGTCGACGGCGACGAGCCGGCGTGGTCGCCCGACGGCGACTGGCTCGTGATCAGCGGAACCGACGCGCACAACGGTCGTCGGAGCCTCTATGTCTTGTCCCTGCGACGGCAGCCGACGGGCGGCCATGCGCCGCCGCGATCGGGGTTCTGGCTCATGGACGAGGCGAGCGAGCCGATATGGTCGCCGGACGGCCGCGGCATCGCCTTCACCGCGGGGCACAACATCCAGATCGTCCGAGCGGAGAGGTACAACGGCGGGAAGAGCATCACTGCCAGCCTCCCCGAGTCGCTCCTCGCCGGAGCCTCGTCGTTCTCCTGGTCGACCGACGGTACCCGGATCGTCTTCGTCGCTTCCGACACCGGACTCGTGAGCATCGCGGACGCCGACGGCACCGACATCCGGGCGATCGCGGATGCTCCGAGCGCGAACCCCTCGTGGTCGCCCGATGGCGCGTCGATCGCCTACGACGACCTGTCGAGCGGACGGATCGCGATCTACGACGTGACGTCGGGGGCCACGCGTTACCTGGATGTGGGCGCCTGCACGCAGGGGTGGGCGGACGCCGCCACCCTCCTCGTGTCGACGGAGTGTGAGGGATGAACGTGTTCGAGCCGCGGCCGACGGGGGGCTGGGGCCGCAGGACGGCTCGTCGATGGCTCGTGTTGTCGGCCCCGCTGCTCGTCGCGGCCGCCTGCTCTGGGGCCGCGACAGAGACATCGTCTCCATCGACCCCCACGGCAGGGTCCACGTCGACGCCGGCCTCGTCGGCCGTCCCGGACCCCACCGTGATCGAGGGCCAGGTCCTGGGTGGCGGCGAGTATCCGGGCTACACCGTCGAGGTACCCCCGGGGTGGTCCGCGCCCGACGGCCACTTCGTGCTCAAGAGTGCCGGAGTGATCGGTGTCAGCGTCTGGGACGTGGGTGAGGTCCCCCGGGACCCGTGCCGCTGGAAGGGGACGCTCGCCGATCCCGGACCGGCGGTCGACGATCTCGTTGAGGCGCTCACGACCCAACGGCTGCGCCACGCCACGGAGCCGACCGACGTGACGCTGGGCGGATACCGGGGCAGCTACCTCGAGTGGTCGGTGCCGGCCGACATGGTGGTGACCGGGGACGCCGACTTCAAAGGGTGCGACGTCGAGCCGTCCAACGGTCATCGGGACTTCGTCAGCTGGCTCGGCAACGGATATGGCGAGCGGTACCAGCAGGTCGCGGGCCAGGTCGACATGCTGTGGGTCCTCGACGTCGCCGGGCAGCGGCTGCTCGTCGACGCCACCTACTCACCAGGCACCACCGAAGCCGATCGCGCCGAGTTGGCGAGCATCGTGGAGTCGCTCCGATTCACCGATCACGCCGCATAGCGGGCCGCGACGGCGCAGACCTTCACAGCCGCGGGAAGCCGACCCCTTCAGCAGTTCGCCTAGCTCACCACACGGTAGATGTGCCATCGATCGGGCACGCCCTTCAGTTCGCGCTCCCCGGCGTCATCGAACGC
>JANLXF010000087.1:0-1519 GCA_031364965.1 Actinomycetes bacterium
GTCTGCTGCTTCCAGGTCTCCCGGTCGATGGCCATCACTTCGTTCCACCTGGCCTGCGGGAAGTCGAGGCCGGTCCAGTCGATGTCCTCGTAGTAGGGGATCCAGCCGATCGGGGATTCCTTGCCCCGCGCGCCGGTGCGCGACCGGGCGACGATCCAGAGCAGGATGCGCATGTTCTCGCTGAAGCCGGGCCAGAGGAACTTCCCGGCTTCGTCCTTGCGGAACCAGTTGACGTGGAAGATCCGCGGCGCCTCGGCGATCCGCTTGCCCATCTTGATCCAGTGCCGGAAGTAGTCGCCCATGTGGTACCCGCAGAAGGGGAGCATGGCCATCGGGTCGCGCCGGACGGTTCCGACCACGCCGCCGGCCGCGGCGGTGGTCTCGGAGCCGACGGTCGCGCCGACGTAGACCCCGTGGTTCCAGTTGAACGCCTGGTAGACGAGCGGAATCGTGGTCTGGCGCCGGCCGCCGAAGATGATCGCGCTGATCGGAACTCCCGCCGGGTCCTCCCACGCGGGGTCGATGCTCGGGCATTGCGCGGCGGGAGCGGTGAACCGGGCGTTCGGATGGGAGGCGTTGCGCCCGCATCCGGGCGTCCAGTCCTGTCCCTGCCAGTCGATGAGGTGAGCCGGCAGCTCGCGGGTCATCCCCTCCCACCAGACGTCCCCCTGGTCGGTCAGCGCGACGTTCGTGAAGATCGCGTTCTCGCGCAGCGCTTCCATGGCGTTGGGGCTGGTCTCGTAGGAAGTCCCGGGAGCGACCCCGAAATACCCGGCCTCGGGGTTGATGGCGCGCAGCACGCCGCTGGCGTCCGGCTTGATCCAGGCGATGTCGTCCCCGACCGTCCACACCTTCCAGCCGGTGAAGTTCTTCGGGGGAATGAGCATCGCGAAGTTGGTCTTGCCGCACGCGCTCGGGAACGCCGCGGCGACGTAGGTCTTCTGGCCGGCGGGGGATTCGACCCCCATGATCAGCATGTGCTCCGCCATCCAGCCTTCGTCCCGGGCCATCGCCGAGGCGATCCGCAGCGCGAAGCACTTCTTGCCGAGCAGGGCGTTGCCGCCGTACCCGCTGCCGTAGGACCAGATCGCCCGTTCCTCGGGGAAATGGACGATGTACTTGTCCTTCGGGTTGCAGGGCCAGGGGACGTCCGGCTGCCCGGGCGCCAGCGGCAGGCCGACCGAGTGGAGGCAGGGGACGAACGGCTCGTCGCCGAGCACCTCGAGCACCTTGGCTCCCATGCGGGTCATGATCCGCATGTTGACGACGACGTACGGGGAGTCGGTGAGCTGCACGCCGATGTGGGCGATCGGCGAGCCGAGCGGGCCCATGCTGAAGGGGATGACGAACAGGGTCCGGCCCTGCATGCACGCGGTGAACAGGCGCGTGAGGGTCTTCTTCATCTCGACCGGGTCCATCCAGTTGTTCGTGGGTCCGGCGTCGTCGTGGCTGCGCGAGCAGATGAACGTGCGATCCTCGACGCGCGCGACGTCGGAGGGCTCGGACCGGCAGAGGTAGC
>JANLXF010000098.1:0-14618 GCA_031364965.1 Actinomycetes bacterium
CCGCCACGCGCGCCAAGGGGGTCGTCGCGTCCACGACCGCGGCTGCGAGCTCGCGCAGGTCGGCCTCCCCACGCAGCAGATCGAGCGTGCCGTCGTCGGCGCGCGCGAGCGTCAGGAGGTTCTCGACGATCTCTCGCATCCGCTCCACCTCTTCCTGGGCGCTCTCCAGCGCCGCGCGCGCCGACGACGTGAGATCGGGATCGCGTAAGGACACATCGAGCTCGGAGCGCATCACGGCCAGCGGGGTACGGAGTTCGTGAGAGGCGTCGGCCGCGAAGCGCCGCTTGTCCTCGACCCCGCGCTCGAGCCGGTCGAGCATCGCGTTGAGCGTGACGGCGAGATGCTGCAGCTCGTCGGCCGAAGGCGGCACCTCGATGCGCTCGTCCAGGCGTTCGATACCGATCGTCTCGGCCTCGCGGGTCATCGCGGTGACGGGCGCGAGCGCACGGCGGGCGAGCCACCAGCCGCCGAGCCCTGCCACGAGCAGCGCGACCGGGCCCGCGAGCCCGAGCAGCACCGCAAGCTGACGCACCGATCGCTGTGTCTCGTCGAGAGAAGTGGCGACCACGACCACCCCGGGGCATGTCGACGACGGCAGGTTCACCGCCAGCAGCCGGAACGGCTCTCCGTCGGGCCCCGGCCGGGAGGTGGCGCGGAGGGTCTCTCCGCCCAGCACGGACGCGAGCTGCGCGCCGTCGAGCAACGGCCGCTCGGCGGCGGGATCGCCGCTCGACTCGAGCACGGCCCCGGTGGGCGACACGAGCTGTGCGCCCGACTCGCCCTGCGGAAGACCCACGAGGGAGGCGTCGCTCACGTCCTGGAACTCACCTTCGCATCCCGGCTGGAGCCCGAGGGAGATCTGCGCCGCGCGCGTCTCGAGCTCGTGATCCACGCCTTCGACCAACCCGGAGCGGAGCTGGACGACCAGGTAGACGCCGATCGCCGCGAGCACCAGCGCCAGCAGCGCGACGTACCAAACCGTCAGGCGCGCCCGGATCGGCCAGCTCATCCCGCACCGACGCCGTAGCCGACGCCGCGGACGGTCCTGATGAACGACCCGTTCTCCCCCGGGACGTCGAGCTTCCTCCGCAGGTACCCCACGTATACGTCCACCACGTTCGAGAACCCGTCGTAGTTCACGTCCCACACGTGCTCTAGGATCCTGGTCCGACTGACGACCTCCCCGGCGTGCCTCATCAGGAACTCCAGCAGGGCGAACTCGCGGGCGGAAACGTCGACCGGCTCACCCGAGCGGGTCACACGATGGGTCGCCGGATCGAGGGCGACGTCGTCGACCTCCATCGTCGCCGGGCGTTCACCCGCGCCCCGCCGTACCAACGCTCGGAGGCGTGCGAGCAGCTCGCCGAACGAGAACGGCTTGACGAGATAGTCGTCGGCGCCGGCGTCGAGACCCCGGATGCGATCCTCGACCCCGTCGCGCGCCGTGAGCATAAGCACGGGCGCCCACCGGCCCTTCGCCCGTAGCTCGCGACAGACAGCGAACCCGTCGATCCCCGGGAGCATCACGTCGAGGACGATGGCGTCGTACTCCTCGTAGAGGCCACGGTGCACCGCGTCGGACCCGTCCGCGACGGCGTCGACGGCGTAGCCCTCCTGCTCGAGCCCGCGACGGATCGCTCGGGCCATCTTCAGCTCGTCCTCGACCACCAGGATCCTCATCGTCCGACCTCCACGACCGAGTCTGGCATCCTTCGATGAGAGTTCCATGAGAGTTTCGGCGTTCCCGCCATCTCTCATCCGGCTCTCATGGTCGGCGTCGTAGACCTGTCGAGGTCGACCCCACCCGAGGAGGACCGGATGAACCGCACTCCACGTTTGATCGCCTCTGCCGTAGCACTCATCGTGCTGGTGGCCGCCTGCGGAGGCACGCCGGACAGTACCGCCGCCATCACCTCGGCCCCCGCGCCATCGGCCACGGGCGCCACGGAGACCGCGTCTGCCACGCCGTCCGAGGCGGCGATCTCCCCCGAGCCCGCCGTGCCGGTCGAGTCGAACCCGCCCGGCGACATCCCCGACAGCATCGCGTTCGTCCCGTTCCGGACCAAGGGCGGCGTGACGGTGTCGACCCCCGAGGGCTGGGCCCGCACCACGACGGGGAACTCGGTGACCTTCACCGACAAGCTCAACACCGTCCGGGTCAGCTGGGGACCCGGCAAGGCACCCAGCATCGCCGCGGCCAAGAAGACCGACGTACCGGCTCTGGCGGCCACTGAACGGGCGTTCAAGCTTCTCGATGTATCGGCGACCACGCTTCCGGCGGGCGGCGCCGTCGTGATCCACTACGAGGCCAACAGCGCCCCCGATCCGGTCACGAACAAGCAGTACCGGCTCGACGTCCTCGACTACGCCTTGTTCAAGGACGGCCGCGTCGTCCACCTGACCCTGTTGTCGCCGGTCGGCTCCGACAACGTCGACCCGTGGCGCATCGTGACGGAGAGCCTCACGTGGGCGTGACGACGATGCCGACGCGATCCGGGCACGTCGGCGCGGGCGATCCCTCTGCGCTGGCAGCGATCGATCTGTTCCGTTTCTTCCACGCGGGCGACGACGAAACCGTCGCGCTGCGAGGCGTGACGTTGACCGTGGAAGCCGGTGAGATCGTCGCCGTGACGGGCCCCTCGGGGAGCGGGAAGTCAACCCTGCTCGGTTGCCTCGGCGGCCTCGACGAGCCCGACGGCGGCTACGTGATGGTGGCCGGCCGCCGGATCACCCGGCGCCCCGAGATGGAGCGCGCGCAGATCAGGAGCCGGACGATCGGCATCCTGCAGCAAGCGGGGAACCTCCTCGACCACCTGAGCGTGCTCCAGAACGTGGAGCTCGCGCAGGCGCTCGCCGGCCGGACCGACCATGAGTCCCACGCGACCCTCCTCGCCGAGGTCGGTCTGGCCGGTCGAGCACACGCCCGACCATCGACCCTCTCGGGGGGCGAGGCCGCACGGGCAGGGCTCGCCGTCGCGCTCGCGAACGATCCTCCCGTGATCTTGGCCGACGAACCGACCGGGGAAGTCGACGCCGCGAACGAGGAGATCGTGCTCGATCTGCTCCGAGCGCGCGCATCGAGCGGCACCGCGATCGTGGTCGTCACCCACAGCACGCGCGTCGCCCTGCGCGCCGACCGGGTCGTGCAGCTGGCGGACGGGAGGATCGTCGATGCCTGAAGACATCCTGGTGCGTGCCGACTCGATCGCTCGGACATTCGGCTCGGGCAGCGGAGCCGTCACGGCCGTGCGCGAGGCGTCGTTCACACTCGATGCCGGTGACGGCGTCGCTCTCGTCGGGCCTTCCGGCAGCGGGAAGTCAACCCTGGTGCACCTGATCGCCAACCTGGATCGGCCGACGGCCGGGACCTTGGAGTGGCCCGCCCTGGGAGCGCCCTCACGGCTCCGGCCGGGGCCGATCGCGGTGGCGTTCCAAGGACTCAGCCTGCTGCCGCCGCTCACCGTGCTCGAGAACGTGGCTCTGGCCGCGACCCTGGTCGGCGCCGACCGCGACCTGGCCCAGGCCTCGGCCCATGACCTGCTGGACGCCTGCATGCTCGACGGGCTGGGCGACAAGCTCCCCGAGGAGCTCTCGGGCGGCCAGGCGCAACGAGCCGCGATCGCGCGCGCGTTCTGTGGGAAGCCGCGGCTCCTCCTCGCCGATGAACCCACCGGGCAGCAGGACCGAGCGACCGCCGACCACGTCATGGACGCGATGCTGGCACTCGCCGCGATCGGGGACGTGACGCTCGTGATCGCCACGCACGACGAGCGCATCGCCGAGCGACTTCCCTGGCGTTGGGTGATGCGAGACGGCCGACTCCAGACGGAGGTACCCCCATGTTCGGCGTGATCTGGCTCGGCGGCATCATCAGGCGGCGCACGGGGCGAGTCCTGGGCGAGATCGCGGGGGTGGGCGTCGCGGTCCTGCTGTTGGCCGCTCTCGGCGCCTTCTTCACCGCGAGTCGCGCCTCGATGACCACGCAGGCGATCGGATCCGTCCCGGTGGACTGGCAGGTGCAGCTCGCACCCGACGCCTCGTTGGCGAAGACGGTGGCGGTGATCGACGCCACGCCCGGGGTGCGGAGCACACGTGCCGTATCGTTCGCCGACACAGGCGGGTTCTCCGCGACCGTCGGCGGCACCGTGCGGACGACCGGACCCGGCAAGGTGGTCGCGATCCCCCAGGACTACGCCGCCACCTTCCCGGGACAGGTGCGCTACCTGGTGGGTGCGCACGACGGCGTCCTGTTGGCCCAGCAGACGGCCGCCAACCTCGGCGCCACCGTCGGCACGAGGGTCACGGTGGATCGCCCGGGACAGCCGAAGACGACCCTCGTGGTCGACGGGATCGTCGACCTCCCGACGGCCGACTCGTTCTTCCAGCAGGTCGGCACGGCCGGCACCACGGCGACCGCACCGCCGGACAACGTGATGATCGTGTCCACCACCACGTGGGCGCATCTCTTCCCGCCGCAGGCCTCAGGCGGCACCGAGCGACAGATCCATGTTGGTCTGTCTCACGACCTGCCGGGGGATCCCGGTGCCGCGTTCGCGTCGGTCGTCGGGGCCGCCAATCACCTGGAGGCCACGCTGGCCGGCGCGGGCACGGTCGGCGACAACCTCGCGGCGCGCCTGGATGCCGCCCGCGGTGACGCGGTCTACGCGCAGATGCTGTTCCTGTTCCTCGGGCTCCCCGGCGTCATCATCGCCGCCTTGCTCGCGGGCGTGATCGCGTCCTCGGGTGGCGAGCGGCGCCGACGCGAACAGGCGCTCCTGCGCGTCCGTGGGGCCGCGCCCGGCAGGATCACTCGCATCGCCGCGGCAGAGGCCATGCTCGTCGGAGTCCTCGGTACCCTCGTGGGTCTGGCGGGCGCCGCGATCGTAGGTCGGCTGGCGTTCGGCACCTCAGGGTTCGGGGCGACGGGCCCTCAGGCGAGCGCCTGGGTCGTCGTCTCGATCATCTTCGGGTTGGGGCTCGCGCTCGCGACGATCGCCCTGCCGGCGTGGCGTGACGCCCGTTCGATGACCGTTCGAGGCGCCCAGAGCCCCGCGTTCGGAAGGGTCGCGTTGTCGGGACCGAGACCCGTGTGGTCCCGTCTCTACCTCGACGTGATCTGTCTCGGCGCCGGGGGGCTGATCTATTGGCAGGCGGTGCGCAGCGGGTACGCCGTCGTGCTCGCTCCCGAAGGGATCCCGACGATCTCGGTGAGCTACTTCACGCTGCTCGCGCCGCTCCTGTTCTGGATCGGTGCGGCGCTGCTCACGTGGCGGATCGCTTCGGCCGCGCTCCGACACGGACGCCGGGTGCTCGCGACCGCGACCCGGCCGCTCGCCCACCGACTGTCCGACGTCGTCGCCGCTGCGATGTCGCGACAGCGTCGCTCGCTCGCTCGGGGCGCGGTCCTCATGGGCCTGACGGCATCGTTCGCGTTGAGCGTGGCGATCTTCAACACCACCTACGCCGCACAGGCGAAGGTCGACGCCCGCCTGACGAACGGAGCCGACGTGTCGGTCACCACGACGGCGACCGCCGGACTCCCCGCGGGCATCGCCACGACGGTGCAACGCCTGCCTGGCGTGGTGGCGGCCGAGCCGATGCAGCATCGCTTCGCCTACGTCGGGAACGACCTGCAGGACCTCTACGGCATCGACCCGGCTACGATCGGTCGCGCGACGTCGATGTCGGACGCGTTCTTCGCCGGCGGCGACGCGTCGGCCACGCTGGCGGCGCTCGCCTCGGCGCCCAACGGTGTGCTCGTCTCGGAGGAAACCGTGCATGACTTCCAGCTCCAGGTCGGCGATACCGTGAACCTGCGGCTGCAGTCGGCCACCGACCACGCCTACCGCTCGATCCCGTTCACATACGTGGGCGTGGCGCGCGAGTTCCCGACGGCACCCCACGATTCCTTCCTGGTCGCGAACGCGGACTATGTCGCCGCTCGAACCGGCACGCCCGCGGCGCAGGTCCTGCTCGTGAAGACCGACGGCTCGCCGGTCACGGTGGCCGAGTCGATCCGGAGCGGGCTCGCCCCGGGTTCCGGCGCGGTCGTGCACGACATCGTGACCGAACGGAAGGTCACACTCTCGGCGCTCACGGCGATCGACCTCGCCGGGCTGACCAAGCTCGAACTTTCATTCGCGCTGCTGTTGGCAGCGGCGGCTTCGGGCCTCGTGCTCGCGCTCGGGCTGGCCGAGCGGCGACGGACGTTCGCGATCGCGTGGGCGCTGGGCGCCCGTCCGTCGCAACTGGGCGCATTCGTGTGGAGCGAGGCCGCATTCGTCGCGTTGACCGGTACGCTCCTCGGAGGGCTCGCCGGCTGGGGGATCGCACAGGTCATCGTGAAGATCCTCACCGGCGTGTTCGATCCGCCGCCCGAGCATCTCTCGATCCCGTGGGCGTACCTCGCGGGCCTCCTGCTGGCGACGACGATCGCGATCCTGGCGGCCGGGGGTGGGATGCTCAGGGCGACCCGCCGTCCGTCGATGACGATCATGAGGGATCTTTGAGACACGGAACATCGAGACACCGGATGGCGATGCTCGCCGCGATCCTCACGGTGGTCGCCTCCGCGTGCAGCCGCGATACCCCGGTCACGCCGGCCGTCTCGTCGCCGCCCGCCGGCGACACCCGGCTCGTCGTGGTCGGTGACTTCGGGATGGGCAACGGCAACGAGCGAGCGGTCGCCGCCGAGATCCAGGCGCTCCCCGGTGGGTTCGAGGGATTCGTGACGACGGGCGACAACGTGTACCCGAGCGGTGCTCCCGACAAGTTCGCGGCCGCCTGGACCGATCCGTACGGGTGGATCCCCGACGCCGGGATCCCGGTGATCGCGTCCCTGGGGAATCACGACCGCGAGACCGATGCCGGCGCCCAGGTCGCCGACGAGCTCGGGATGCCGGCGGACTGGTACGTCCGACGCGTCGGCCCTGTGGACGTGATCGTGCTCGACGTCGGACAGGTGGCGGATCCCGCGCAGACGGCGTTCCTGCACGACGCCCTGACGTCCTCCGCCGCGCCCTGGCAGATCGTGGTCTTCCACGAGCCCGTGTACAGCTGCTCGAAGCACGGCAGCACGCCCGAGGTCCAAGATGCGTGGCTCGCAACCCTGCTCGCCGACGGCGCCGACCTGGTGCTGAACGGACACGACCACGCGTATGAACGGTTCGCACCGGCGGATGGTGGGCCGACCTACGTCGTGACCGGAGGCGGCGGCGCGCCGCTTTACGCGGTGGGCAACTGCCGCGGCGACACCCCGCAGCCCGCCGAACAGGATTCGACGTACAACTTCCTGACGATCGACGCCACAGCGTCGTCGCTCGACGTCACCGCGATCGAGGTGCCCGGGGGTACCGTGATCGACCGCTTCGCGCTGGCGCGGTAGCTACCCGGCCACCGCCTTCAGCCAGGGCAGGTGCTCCTCGTAGTGCTCGATCGTCTCCGAGACGAACGCCTCGTCGGCGAGCGGGACGTCCGGGGCGTCGGCCCAGGCCGCGAGCATCACGACCCGGCTCCGCGCGACACCGGCCTCGACGTCTTCGAGCGAGCGCTCGCGGCCTTCGCCGAGCACGCGCGCGTTCGTCGTGTCGGTGTCCTCGTCATCGGGCCGGGTCACTCCGGCACGAAGGGCCGCGTACGTCGGCGCCAGGTCCTCCCACCAGAACGCGACGTGCCACAGGACGTCCTTGACCGACCACCCGTCGGTGAGGATCGCGGACTCACGGCGCTCGGTCGGGATCGCGTCGACCGCGGCGCGGAACTCCTCCCACGCCGCAGCCTCCCGCTCGGTCAGCTCCTCGCGCGCCGTCATCACCGGGTCCTCGGGAAGCCGAGGTCGACCTTCGACGTGCCGGGATCGGGCCATCGCTCCGTCACGACCTTCCCCCGCGTGTAGAAGTTGATGCCCTCGGGGCCGTACATGTGGTTGTCGCCGAAGAGGGAGTCCTTCCACCCTCCGAACGAGTAGTAGCCCACGGGCACGGGGATCGGCACGTTCACCCCGACCATCCCCGCCTGGCAGTCGAACTGGAACGCGCGGGCCGCACCGCCGTCGCGCGTGAAGATCGCCGTGCCGTTGCCGTAGGGGTTGTCGTTCACCAGGGCGAGCGCCTCGTCGTACGTGTCGACCCGCACGACCGTGAGCACCGGGCCGAAGATCTCGTCGCGGTAGCAGTCCATCTCGGTGGTGACGTGGTCGATCAGCGACACCCCCAGGAAGAACCCGTCGTGCTCGCGGAACAGCCCGTGCTCGCGGCCGTCCTCGACGATCGTGGCGCCCTGCACCTCGGCCGAGGCCAGGTAGCCGGCGACCTTATCGCGGTGCTCGCGCGTGACGAGCGGCCCCATCTCAGAGTCGGGCTCCAGGCCGTTGCCGATCTTCACGAGCGGGAGACGCTCCTTGATCGCGTCGACGATCGGGTCGGCGACGTCACCCACCGCCACGACCACAGAGATCGCCATGCAGCGCTCGCCCGCGGAGCCGTAGGCAGCGCTCACAGCCGCGTCGGCCGCCATCGCGATGTCGGCGTCGGGCAACACCACCATGTGGTTCTTCGCGCCGCCGAGCGCCTGCACGCGCTTCCCGTTCGCGGTGCCGGTCGAATAGATGTACTTCGCGATCGGCGTGGAGCCCACGAACGACACGGCCTGCACGTCGGGGTGCTCGAGCAGCCGGTCCACCACGACCTTGTCGCCGTTCACAACGTTGAACACGCCGTCGGGCAGGCCGGCCTCCTTCAGCAGTTCGGCGAGGTAGAGCGAGGCGCCCGGATCCTTCTCGGAGGGCTTCAGGATGAACGTATTCCCGCAGGCGATCGCGTTCGCGAACATCCACATGGGCACCATCGCCGGGAAGTTGAACGGCGTGATGCCGGCGACCACCCCGAGCGGCTGACGGATCGAGAACACGTCCACGCCCGTGGACGCCTGCTCGGTGAACCCGCCCTTCATCAGGTGCGGGATCCCGGTGGCGAACTCGATGTTCTCCTGCCCGCGGGCCACCTCGCCCATCGCGTCGGACAGCACCTTGCCGTGCTGCTCGGTGATCAGCCGCCCGATGTCCTTGCGGTGCTCGTGGATCGTCTCGCGGATCCGGAACAAGATGTCGGCGCGCTTGCTGAGCGAGGTCGTCCGCCAGTCGGTGAAGGCGTCGCGCGCGGTCTCGATCGCGGTGTCGACCTCGGCGACGCTCGCGAAATCGACCTCGTGCGTCTGTTCGCCGGTGGCGGGGTTGTAGACCGGGCCGGTGCGGTCCGACTCGCCCGTCACGACCTTGCCGCCGATCCAGTGGCTGAGGCGTTCCACGACTATCAACTCCCTCTCGCTGTCCGGGACGGGGCGCGTCCCGGCGTCGGTACCCCGGCGGGCGAGTCAGCCAACCCGCAACAACCGCCGCACGCTGCGAAGATGGTACGTCATGGAACCCACTCGCTCGGACGCGCTCGTCATGTTCGGCATCACCGGCGATCTCGCGTATCAGAAGATCATCCCCGCGCTGCACTCGATGGCCCGGCGGGGCAACCTGACGGTCCCCGTCGTGGGCGTCGCTCGGTCCGGCTGGAACCTCGAGCGGCTGCTTGAGCGGATGCGCGCGAGCATCGAGGACCATGGAGGCGTCGACGCCACGGCGTTCGAGGTGCTCCGTAGCAAGCTCAAGTACGTCGACGGCGACTACACCGATCACACGACGTTCCGCGAGCTCAAGGAGGCGCTGGGCGGCGCCGAGCACCCGCTGCACTACCTCGCGATCCCGCCGTCGATCTTCGAGACGGTCGTGCAGCACCTGGATGCGAGCACCTGCGCGGCCGGAGCGCGGGTGGTGATCGAGAAGCCGTTCGGGCGCGACCTGCGCTCGGCCCAAGAGCTGAATGCGGTGATCCGCGAGGTCTTCCCGGAGGATTCGATCTTCCGGATCGATCACTTCCTGGGCAAGGAGCCCGTGCAGAACCTCGCGTACTTCCGGTTCGCGAACACGTTCCTCGAGCCGTTCTGGAACCGCAACTACGTCGAGAGCGTGCAGATCACGATGGCCGAGAAGTTCGGCCTGCGCAAGCGCGGCGGGTTCTACGACCAGGTGGGCACCGTGCGCGACGTCGTCCAGAACCACCTGCTGCAGGTCCTCGCGCTGGTCGCGATGGATGCGCCGAGCGGCCTCGAGCGCGACGTGTTCTTGAACGAGCGGGTGCGGCTGCTCAACTCGATCCGGCCGCTCACGCCCTCGACGATCGTGCGCGGCCAGTTCGCGGGCTACCGGGAGCTCGACGGGGTGGATCCCGCCTCGAACACCGAGACCTACGTCGCGATGCGCATGCAGGTCGAGACCTGGCGCTGGGCGGGCGTTCCCTTCTACATCCGGGCCGGCAAGCGCCTGCCGACCACCGCGACCGAGGTGCTGGTCGAGCTGAAGCGTCCCCCCCGCGAGGTGTTCGCCGACGACGTGCCCGGCCACCCGAACCACGTGATCTTCCGGCTGGGCCCCGACGTGAGTATCTCCCTCAGCGCCCGCGCGAAGATCCCGGGCGACGAGATGGTGGGTGAAGAGGTCGAGCTCGTCGCGCACCATCAATCGGGCGACGTGATGGAACCGTACGAGCGGCTTCTGACCGACGCGATGATGGGCGATAACGAACTGTTCTCCCGTCAGGACATCGTGGAGACGTCGTGGCGGATCGTCGATCCCGTGCTCGACGACGCGACCCCGGTGCATCGCTACGCCCAGGGCTCCTGGGGGCCGGAGGAAGCCGACCGACTGATCGGGGGCGACGGCGGCTGGCACAGCCCCGACCCTGCGGGATGACGCGCCCGGTGTCGGGGTTGGCCCCACTCGATGGGTTGCGGCACGAGGCGAAAAGGCCCATCATCCGCGCAACGCAACGGGCTCGGTCGTCGCATCACCGAGGAGGGGCACGCATGGGGCAGTTCGACTCCGTCATGAACAACCCGCAGAGCCGGCGGGCGTTCCTTCGATCGATGGCGGTGATGGGTGGCATGGGCGTGCTGGCCGCCTGCCGCAAGGACGTGAACGCCGGCGGGACGGGGGCGAGCCAGGCACCGTCCGCGATCCCCGCGATCGGGGATGAATCCGGTGTTCTGAAGGTCCACGAGTGGGCCGGGTATGAAGCCAAGTGGCTCTGGCGTGATTACGCGAAGGCCGGCTACCCCGATCCGAAGTTCAGCTTCCTCACCAACACCGAGGGCGCGATCGCCAAGACCGCCGGCGGCTTCTACTGGGATATGACCCACCCGGAGGTCGGCTACATCCAGGACTACTACGACCTCGACGCGATCCAGCCCTGGGATACCTCGCTGATCCCGAACTTCGCCGACCTGAACCCGGTCCTGGAGAAGTCCGGTGTGCTCAACGGCGAGCAGTACGAGATCGTGCTCGACTGGGGGTACTCGGGCGTGATCATCCGCACCGACCACGTCGACCCGAGCATCAACTCCTACAGCTACCTGTTCGACGACGACCTCGCGGACCACATCGCATGGTTCGACACACCGTGGATCATCGCGATGGCCCACGTCACGCTCGGCCTGGCCTCGGACCCGCTCGACGCCAGCGCCGAGGACCTGCAGACCGCGAAGGAGTTCTGCATCGAGAAGACGAAGAACCTGCAGTCGATCTGGGTCGACTTCACCCAGCTGTGGGACGACATCCGGCAAGGAAACATCTGGGCCGCATACTCGTGGCCCGACTCCTACGTGGTCCTGAAGGAAGAGGTCCCGGTGCAGTACATCCGGCCGAAGGAGGGCTGCTTCGCCTGGGGCGAGGGCCTGGTCCTACGATCCGACACCGAGAACTACCACCACGCGCACACCTTCGCCGACGCGTGGGCCTCTCCCGAGGTGGGACAGCGCCTCATCACCTCCTGGGGCTACGGTCACTCGAACCTGAACGTCGACCTTTCGACGATCGACCCCGACATCGTCAAGGTGTTCGGGCTCGACGACCCCGAGACGAACCTGTCCGCACCGCTCAGCATCATGGATCGGTACCAGCCGCAGCGCGCCGCGTACAACCGGGCGTGGGACGAGGTCAAGGCGGCGGCGGGCTAGGCGGTCACCGCTCGCGACGCGATGGCGACCGAGGCGGCAGCGCCGACCGCCCCGCTCCAACCGGGCAGATCCCGGCGCCGAGCAGGGACCGGTAGATGGAAGGTCACCGGCGGGCTGCTGGCCACCCCGATGGCCTGGGTGATCGCGTTCTTCGTCGTGCCGGTGATCATGGTCGGGCTCTACAGCGTCGGAGCGATCACGCTCCTGGGCAACGACCACTACCTCTCGCTCGAAGGTTGGCGCTTCTTCCTGTCGAGCGACACCTACCTGAGCCTGTTCTGGAAGTCCGCCCGGATGTCCCTGGGCGTGTCGATCACGTCGGTGCTGCTCGCATACCCGGTCGCCTATCTGCTCGCCCTCGTCGCCGGGAAACGGAAGTACACGTTGTTGCTCGTGATCATCGTGCCCTTCCTCACGAGCTACCTGCTGCGGGTGCTCGCGTGGCGCGTGATCCTGGGTGAGCACGGCGTGGCGAATTCGTTCCTGGAGACGACGGGTCTGATCAAGGAACCCGTCACGTGGCTCTTCAACAGCCAGTTCGCGATCTACCTGGTGCTCTCGTACGTGTGGGTGCCGTTCGTGGCGCTGCCGATCTTCGTGTCGCTCGAGACGATGGATCATCATCTCCTCGAGGCGTCGAGCGACCTGGGCGCCAGCCGGATGCGCACGTTCTGGTCGGTGACCCTGCCGCTGTCCCTTCCGGGCGTGGCGGCGGCGTTCATCTTCGTGTTCATCCCGACGCTCGGTGAGTACATCACGCCCCAGCTCGTCGGGGGGCCCGGCGGGTTCATGTTCGGCAGCGCGATCCAGAGCGCCTTCACGGCCGGGCTCGACTGGCAGTTCGGGTCGGCGATGGCGATGTTCCTGATCTTCGCCGTGGCGATCCTGCTCGCGGTGTTCGGCCGGTTCCTCAACGTCAAGAGCGTGCGCGAATGAATGCCGCGGTCTCGAAGGGCGGCCGTCGATGGCTGTGGCTGACGTTCTGGATCCTCGTGCTATTCCTCTACGCCCCGCTCGTGATCCTGTTGATCTTTTCGTTCAACGATCGCGAGCTGGTCTCGTTCCCCTGGCAGGGGTTCACGCTCCGCTGGTACCACACGTTCCTCGCGAACGACATCTTGTTGGGTACCTTGCGCACGAGCCTCAAGGTCGCGACCGGTGCGGCGATCGTCACCACCCTGCTGTCGATCCCGGCGTCGATCGCCCTCGTGCGCCGCCGGTTCTTCGCCAAAGGCCTCGCGTCCGGCGTGTTGCTCGCGCCGCTCGTGATCCCGCTCGTCGTGCTCGGCACGGCGCTGCTGATCCTGTTCAACCTCGTCGGTATCCCCTCGTCGCCCGTCACGATCGCGATCGGCCACATCGTGATCGCGCTGCCGTTCGCGATCTTGACACTGGTGCCGCGGCTCGAGCGGATCCCCGTGACGCTCGAAGAAGCGTCGCGCGATCTGGGCGCGGGCTGGCTCAGCACCTTCCGTCAGATCACGTTCCCGCTGCTGTTGCCGGCGCTGTTCTCGGCGTTCCTCGTCAGCTTCGTGATCTCGTTCGACGAGGTGGTCGTGGCCTCCTTCGTGGCGGGCGACAACGTGACGTTCCCGATCTACCTGTACTCCCAGCTCCGGCTGCCGCGTCAGCTCCCCCAGGTGATCGCCGTGGCCGTCGTGATCCTGTTCATATCCGCGATCGTCGTCATCGTCGCCGAGGCCGGCCGTCGGGTCTCCGACCGCCACCTCGAGGCGCAGACGGCCGTGCAAGAAGAAGAGGTGTCCCTGTCATGAGCGATCCCGGGGTCGCGATCAGCCTGCGCGAAGTGCATAAGTCGTTCGGCGACGTCCATGCGGTCGACGGCGTCTCACTCGATATCGCGGAGGGCGAGTTCCTCACGCTGCTCGGCCCCTCGGGGTGCGGCAAGACGACGACGATGCGCATGATCGCGGGGTTCGAAGAGCCCGATGCCGGATCGATCCTGCTGCGCGGCACCGACGTCGTGGGCGTCGCGCCGAACAAGCGCGAGGTCAACATGTGTTTCCAGCACTACGCGCTCTTCCCCCACATGACCGTCGAGAAGAACATCGAGTACGGCCTGAAGCTGAAGAAGGTCGACAAGGCCGAGCGTCGGACGCGTGTGAAGGAGATGCTCGGCCTCGTGCGGCTCGAGGGGTACGAGCAACGCAAACCCTCGCAGCTCTCGGGCGGCCAGCAGCAGCGGATCGCGCTCGCGCGGGCGCTCGTGAACCGGCCCGCGGCGCTCCTGCTCGACGAGCCGCTCGGCGCGCTCGACGTGAAGCTGCGCAAGCAGATGCAGATGGAGCTGAAGCGGATCCAGCACGAGCTCGGCACCACGTTCGTCTACGTCACGCACGACCAGGAGGAGGCGCTGGCGATGTCGGACCGGATCGCGGTGATGAACCACGGCCTCGTCGAGCAGATCGGAGGCCCGCGCGAGATCTACGAGCGGCCCGCGTCCCCGTTCGTCGCCGATTTCATCGGCTCGCTGAACGCGCTCGACCTGCGGGTGGACGAGCTCGTCGGCGGGTACGCGCTCATGCGGCTCGGCGAGGGCG
>JANLXF010000100.1:0-2322 GCA_031364965.1 Actinomycetes bacterium
CCGCCACGCCGTATCCGGATGACTGGATCAGCCAGCCGTTCCCGAGGTAGACCGCCATGTGGTCGATCTCGGCCGGCTTCGACTTCGGGCCGTGACTCCCGAAAAAGAGGACATCTGCGGGCTCGAGCGCCTCGAAGCCGATTCGGAGATTTTTGGCCACTTCGCCGCTCATCGCCATCGACGTCCGGCCTCTGAGTGCTGCAGGCAGGCGGGGCGCTTCGGTGTAGGTGTGGAGTTTGTAGACGTTCCAGACGAAGCCCGAGCAGTCGAAGCCGCCGGTCGTCTGGATGCCGAAAGGCGCCTGGGCGCCGTCGCTCGTGCCGCCCCACACATACGGAAAGCCGATCAGGGAAACGGCTGTGTGCAGGATCCTTTTCTGGAGCGAGGTGAGCTCGGGCAACGCGAACGTGGCCGCGGCGTCAGCCACTGAGCGGGTGCGCCATTCGTCGAAGCGGAGGATTTGGGCGGCGGAGTAGGCGGCCTCGGCCCGGGTGGCGGGGTCCTTCGGTCGAAGCTCGAGCTGGTCCTGGCCGGCGGGATGGTTTGTGCGCAGGCCGAGCAGGCGAGCCACGACCTCGGTGCCGAAGCGCGAGGGTGGAGCGAGGCCGGCCGCCCGGGTCGCCGCTGCGAGCGCGGCCGCGGAGTCGCCGAGACCGAGCGCGCGGACGAGGGCGCTGTCGAGTCCTGCCATGGTGACGCGAGCAGAGGGGTTCGCTGGGAGCACGGGCTCCTGCTCGGTCAGGTCGGCGACCAGGCGCGCCAGCGCGCCCTGTGTCAAGGGGCCGTCGGCGTGAAACGCGGCCGGGTCGCCTCCGCCCAGGAGGCCCGCGGCGGTGACTACGCGGATCTCGGGGAGAGCCCACGACGTGGTCACGGGCGCGGCTCCGAGCGCCGGCGCGACCAGCGCGAAACAGAGCAGGGGCAGGAGTGCGAGGCGGCGCATGTTGTTGTTCAATCGGCGTGAGCGCGGAGACCCTTGAGGCAACCCCTAGGCTTGGCGGCCATGGACGCGACGATCAGCCCAGAGCCGACCGACCCGGAACGCCGCGCGATCGCGGCCGCGCTTGCCCCACAGGCGCCCCCCGCGGCGTACGCGAGCGCCTGGCGGGCGGCCGCACTGGCCGACGTCGGCGACCCGGGGGAGCTGGATGACCTAGGCGGGGACGCGCTCGCGCAGGAGCTGCGGGGCGACGCGCGCATAGTCGAGCCCTGAGATCCACGTCAGAGCCACCGCGACGAGCAGCGCCCACCACGCCACGGAGTCCGACCACGCACCGGCCGCCGCAAAACCGCCCACCGCAGCCGCGACCGCCTGCGACCAGGTCTTCAGCTTTCCGAGATCCCGGGCGGCGATCACGACGCCGCGCTCGAGTGCTGCGAGCCTGAGGCCCGAGACGAGGAACTCGCGCGCCACGATCGCGACGACCATCCACGCGGGGAAGACGCCCTGGTCGATGAGGACGACGAGCACGGAGAGCACGAGCAGCTTGTCGGCTACGGGATCGAGCAAGGAGCCGAGCGGCGACGTGTGACCGCGGCTCCGCGCAATCCTGCCGTCGAGCCAGTCGGTCGACATCGCCGCGATGAAAACGCCCGTCGCCCAGTAATCGTGGTTCGCGAAGCTCCACTCGTAGAGGGTCACGACGACCGGGACGGAGAGGGCGCGCGCGACCGTCAGCTGATCGGGAAGTGTCACCTGAGGGAGAGAATACGGCCGTGCCGTTCTCGAAGGTTCTCGTTGCCAACCGCGGGGAGATCGCGATCCGCGTCTTTCGGACGTTGCGCGAGCTCGGGATCGGCTCCGTGGCGGTCTATTCGGACACCGATCGCGGTGCGCCTCACGCCGTGTACGCGGACGAGGCGTTCGCACTCGGCGGCGCGGCCGCCGTGGAGAGCTACCTCGTCGTCGACAAGCTCCTGGACGTCGCGGCGCGCTCGGGGGCTGCAGCGGTGCACCCGGGGTATGGCTTTCTCGCCGAGAACGCGGACTTCGCTCGCGCCGTCGAAAGCGCGGGACTGGTGTGGATCGGGCCGCCGCCGTCGGCGATCGACCTCATGGGATCGAAGACCTCTGCGCGCGCGGCTATGCAGGCTGCGGGCGTCCCGATCATCCCCGGCACGACCGAGCCTGTCCGCTCGGTTGCCGAGATCGTCGCGCTCGGCGAGCAGATCGGCTTCCCGCTGCTGATCAAGGCAACGGCCGGCGGCGGTGGCAAGGGGATGGAGGTCGTCGCCTCGCCGGACGAGGTCGAGCGCGCCTTCGAGGCTGCGCAGCGGCAGGGACAGTCGTACTTCGCCAACTCGGACGTGTACGTCGAGCGC